>JBARRP010000270.1:0-15189 GCA_049644285.1 Candidatus Acidiferrales bacterium
ATCGTGGGTTCCGCGGCATAGAACGCTGGGTCGGACTCGGCGTGATCGCCGACAACCTGATCCAGATCGGCCGTTGTCTCGCATTGCAACGCACTTGAGTGCGGTGGCCCTTGGTAGAAACGCAGGCTATGCGGATGAAATCGAGCAGTCCAGCCATGCATTGGGCGTCCGGACCACTCTGCGGATTACTCAAAGTGACTCATTTTGCGACGGAAAGTAGCTAGAGTTCATCGCCTCGCCGTTGTGCAGGGAGAAGTGCTACCAACAGGAACATCCGATGACAGCTCCGATCTATTCCTGGCCGTGCCAAGCGCCTGAGAACGACACTCGAGGGGCTGAAGCGGGCGCCAAGAGACACGGAGAGTGACACGCGCGGGCATTTTGCAAATAACGAATGCGAACGGCGCACAGGAGGGGAAACCGCGGAGAGGCAGGCGGCGACTGAGCCGCCTGCCTGCCGGGCGGATTGCGGCTAATTAGTCGGAGGTAGTGGAAGCCGCGGAACGAGTGACGGTGCGGGCGAAAGCGGGTTTGTCGTCCTTCCCCGCTTCACCGGCCTTGTCGATCTCGATCGAACCCTTAAAGTACGCGCCGTCCTCGATCATGATGCGCGCAGTGGTCAAATCGCCAACCACGGAGCCGTCCTTCTTGATCTCGATGCGATCCTTCGCGCGCAGGTTCCCCTTTACGTTACCGAAGACGACCACTTCGCGGGCGATGACGTCGGCGGTTATCTTGGCGCTGGCGCCCACGACGAGCTTGCGGTCCTCGAGATGGACGAGGCCCTCGACGTTGCCGTCGAGGTACAGGTCTTCGTTGCCCGTAATCTCGCCCTTAAAATGCAGGCCTGGCCCGAGGCGCGCGGCTGCGCGATCCGATCCGGCTGCAGGAAAAACTGGCTCACTTGGACTCATCGTTTTAGCCTCCACGGGCGGCGCTGGGGTGCTCGCCACGGATGTTTTTGGCGGTTCTGGAATCGCCGCAGGTCTGTACGGCAGGCCCGGGACCGGTTTCTTCTCTCCCCACATCTCCCCTCCTTTGGGGCCTCGACAGCTTACGCCGAAAAACGGCAAACCTGTAAGGACCGGGGGAATTCAATCTAGCCCTGTGGGGTGCCGGATGGCAAATGCAAAATTCAGGAAAAGTGCCCGGCGAGGCAACTGGCCGGGAACTGGAGTTAGACCTTAGAGATTAGAGCTAGAAGGCAGAGGCCTGGGAGGGCGCGCGCCAAAGCGGAACAGTGTCTAGCGATCAGCATTCGGCGCATCGGAACCCTTGCTTTCAGGGGACGTCGACAGCCTTGGGTCAATCGCGACGTAAACCCGTCGCGGTGGGACCCGAGCTACAAAACCTTTGCTTCGCGGCGCGGTCAAAATTTGCGGAGGACGCCAATGACGCGGCCTTGAATCTTCACGTCGTCGGCGGGAACGATGATGGGAGCCATCTGGGAGTTGGCGGGCTGCAAGCGGATCTTGCCGCCGGATTCACGATGGTAGCGCTTCACGGTGGCTTCCTCGCCGCCAACGAGCGCGACGACGATTTCACCGGCGTTCGCAACCTGCGTCTGCTCGACGACGATGTAGTCGCCGTCCAGGATGTGATCTTCGCGCATCGAATCGCCCTTCACCTGCAGGACGAAAGTGTTCTGGCCACGCGTGAAATCGGCTAGCGAGATGGTTTCGCGATGTTCAACGGCTTCGAGGGGACGGCCGGCGGCGATGAGTCCCGCGAGAGGCAGGCTCGAAGTGTTGCGCTCAATCACTTGTTCCTTCACCGATTTGGGAAGCTGCAGGATTTCGATCGAACGGCTTTGATTGTAGCCGCGGCGCACGAACCCTTTCTTTTCGAGGGTGGAGAGATGCTTGTGAACGGTGGCGAGCGAGGTGAGCTTCATGGCGTGCGCGATCTCTTCGAAGCTGGGCGAGTAGCCGTGCTTGTTGAGGAAGGTGACGAGATAATCGAGGACTTCTTTTTGCCGCTTCGTAAGTGCCATGGCGCGCCCCCTAAGAACGACCTCACCATAGGCGAAGCAAAGGCGAAAGTCAATAGTACTCGCGCCAGTTTCGACCCCTGCGCGAGTCGCCGATGCGATCGCCGACCTGCAATTCGCGGACCGCACCGCCCTTCTCGACGACGCCTCCGACGATTTCGTCCGCTCGGGAAAAGCGTGGGGACGAATTCTAAACCTTACGGGTTGAATTGCAAGACAAGTTCGAAAATGGGCATCTTTGTGAACTGCGAGATGAACTGCGAAATGCATGCAACTGAGGGAGTTACGCGAGGCTTCTCGGGTGCAGCGGAATGTGTCAAAAGAACTATTTCTGAATCTCGCTTTTCCATTTTCCGCGGTCCGCCGCTGTGCTACGCTTTATGGCGTTGGGTGGGAGTGTCTTCACCCCGCATTCATAAGGGAAGTGCGGTCCGGGAGAATTATGGCGACCACGATTGAACTGCCGAAACGCAAGCGTGAAGTAATCGATAAAGCGGTGATTAGGTTTTGCGGCGATTCCGGGGATGGCATGCAGATCACCGGGAACCAGTTCACGAATACCGTGGCCCTTTATGGCAACGACCTGGCGACCTTCCCCGACTATCCCGCTGAGATTCGGGCTCCTGCCGGCACTCTTCCCGGCGTGAGCGGCTTCCAGATCCAATTCTCTTCCGGCGACGTTTATACGCCCGGTGATGCCGTGGACGCACTGGTGGCGATGAACCCGGCGGCGCTGAAGATGAATATTTCGGACCTGAGGCCGAGCGGAATTCTGATCGTCAACAGCGACAATTTCCGCGAGACGGATCTGCGCAAGGCGCAGATGACATCGAATCCACTCGAAGACCATTCACTCGATGGCTACCGGCTGTTTTCGGTGGACCTCACCAAGCTGACGCGCGCGGCGCTGCAGGAGCTGGGGCTCGACGCGAAGAGCATGGACCGTTGCAAGAACTTCTTCGCGCTGGGCATGTGCTACTGGCTCTACAACCGGCCCATGGACTCGACATATCGCTGGCTCGACGACAAGTTCCGGGCGAAGCCGCTGCTGGCCGAGGCGAACAAGCTGGCGATGAGAGCGGGCTATTCCTACTGCGAAGCGACGGAAGCTTTTCAGATCACCTACGAAATTCCGCCCGCGAAGCTTTCTCCCGGCGTCTATCGGAATCTGAGCGGCAATCAGGCGCTGGCGCTGGGATTTGTGACGGCTGCGCAAAAATCCGGGCTGACGCTTTTCCAGGGCTCCTACCCGATCACGCCGGCTTCGGACATTCTCCATGAGCTTTCCGCATACAAGAACTTTGGAGTGACGACCTTCCAGGCGGAAGACGAAATCGCCGCCATCACTTCGGCAATCGGTGCAGCCTACGCCGGGGCGCTCGCGATCACGACGACATCCGGGCCCGGAATGGCTTTGAAAACGGAGGCCCTCGGACTCGCGATCGCCGTCGAGCTGCCCCTGGTTGTGTGCGACATCCAGCGCGGAGGGCCTTCGACCGGGCTGCCAACAAAGACGGAGCAGGCCGATTTGCTGCAGGCGATGTTCGGGCGCAATTCCGAAGCGCCGATTCCGATTCTCGCAGCGGCAACGCCGGCCGATTGTTTCTGGGTTGCGTTCGAGGCCAGCCGGATCGCGCTGAAATATATGATTCCGGTCATCATACTTTCCGACGGCTACCTCGCCAATGGAGCGGAGCCATGGCGCATTCCGGAGATAAGCGAGATTCCGGAAATTCCGGTGAAGTTCGCCAGCAATCCCGACGGCTTTATGCCCTACCGCCGCGATCCGCAGACGCTCGCGCGACCCTGGGCGATTCCCGGCACACCTGGTCTCGAACACCGGCTCGGCGGACTCGAGAAACAGGACGTGACCGGGAACGTGAACTACGAACCGCTGAATCACGAGAAAATGGTGCGCATCCGCGCGGCCAAGGTGGAAGCGGTGGCGCAGGATGTGCCGGACGTTGTTCCGGTCGGCGATGCGGAGGGTGATTTGGTGATCGTGGCGTGGGGCTCGACGTATGGGGCGATCACGGCTGCACTCAAAGCTCAGCGCGGCGAACGCGGGCACCGCATCGCACACGTGCATTTGCGCCACCTCAACCCGCTGCCGCGTAATCTCGGCGAAGTGCTACAGCGCTACCGGCACGTTCTGGTGCCGGAGATGAATATGGGCCAGCTCGTCTGGTTGCTCCGCGCGAAGTATCTGGTAGACGCGCAAGGGTTCAACAAGATTCAGGGCCGGCCATTCAAACAGTCGGAAATCGAAGCGAAAATCGAAGAGTTGCTGGGCCAGGGCGACGACCTGGGCGAGGAGAATTGACCATGAGTACGGCCACGCTTCCACCACTCACGAAAAAAGATTTTCAGACCGATCAGGAAGTGCGGTGGTGTCCGGGCTGCGGCGATTACGCAATCCTTTCCGCGGTGCAGGCGGTATTCCCCGAACTGGGGATCCCGCGCGAGAAGTTCGTGGTGATTTCCGGGATCGGCTGCTCCAGCCGTTTCCCCTATTACATGAATACGTACGGCTTCCACACGATTCACGGGCGCGCGCCTGCCGTTGCGACCGGCGTTAAGCTAATGCGGCCTGACCTTGAAGTGTGGGTCGCCACCGGCGATGGGGACGCGTTATCGATCGGCGGCAATCACACGATCCATATGCTGCGCCGGAACGTGGGGCTGAAGGTGCTCCTGTTCAATAACAGGATCTATGGTTTGACAAAGGGGCAGTATTCGCCCACGTCTGAATTCGGCAAGAAAACAAAATCGACTCCGTTCGGCACAGCCGACCGCCCGTTTAATCCCATCTCGCTGGCGATCGGGTCCGAAGCTACTTTCGTCGCGCGCTCCGTGGATGTGTTTCAGCAGCACCTAAAAGACACATTGAAGAAGGCGGCGGCTCACAAGGGATCCGCGTTCATCGAGATTCTTCAGAACTGCAACATCTTCAACGATGGCGCGTGGGAAGGCCTCACCGAAAAAGAGGCTCGTAGCGAGCACGTCGTGCAGCTCGAGCACGGCAAGCCGCTGATTTTCGGCAAGAATCGCGACAAAGGGATTCGCTTGAACGGCTTCGATCTCGAAGTCGTACAGCTTGGCAATGGAATTAGCGAGAAGGACCTGCTCGTGCACGACGAGAATCATCCCCGACCTGCATACGCCTTCCTGCTGGCGCATATGGAGCTGCGGCCGGGTTTTCCCACGCCGATCGGCGTCCTGCGCGCGTGGGACGACATCCCTCGCTACGAGGATGTGGTGGCCGCTCAGATCCAGGAAGTGATCGCGAAGCGCGGCAAGGGCGACATTTCGAAACTGCTGCGCACGGGCGATACCTGGGAAGTCAAAGCCTAGCGGATCCAGTGTCCATTAACAGGCTGCGATCCAACATTAAAACCTGGCTGGCGTGAGGCGTCTCCGCATCGGCACGAGCCACAGACGCGATTCCCCCCGGTAAGCGAGTTGACTTCGGCGTTCACCCGCGACACAGAGACCGACCGCATCAATTTTGGAGCGAATGCTAGCAGGGTATTCCGAGCCTAAAGCCCGCTCACTCGGGCGAAGGTTCCGTGCACCTCGGGCAACGAGCTCAGCGAACGGTCACGGGTGGCGGCGAATTCGCTCCAGTCGCGCTTCGCGACAGGGTCGGAAAGCGGCAGCGGCAAATGTTCGAAATTCAGGAACTGGCCATGGCGCTCGATGCGAAAATCGAGATGCGGGCCGGTGGCAAGGCCGGTCATACCCACGAGGCCGATGCGCTGACCCTGCTCGACGCGCTGGCCGGAACGCACCAACAATCGGGAGAGGTGCATGTAGCTGGTTTCGTAGCCATTCGAGTGCTGGATTTCAATAAGGTTCCCTGCTCCGCCTTTGCGACCCGCGAAGACGACGCGGCCTTCTCCGATTGTCTGCACCGGCGTGCCCGTTGGGGCGGCATAGTCGATCCCCAAATGCGGGCGATAGGTCTTCAGGATCGGATGAAATCTGTGCATGCTGAAATGCGACGTAATCGGCGCGGCAAACTTCAGCGGCGAATGCAGGAAAGCCTTCTTCATGGATTTGCCGTCCGGCGTGTAGTACGCGGGATTGCCGGAAGGATCGTGAAAGAGAAAGGCGCGGTAGATACGGCCCTCATTGTCATATTCCGCCGCGAGAATGCGGCCATAAGTGGCGGTCTCGCCACTGGCGAATTTTTTCTTCTCGACGACGATGCGGAAGGTGTCACCCGGGCGGGGGTCGGTGTAAAAGTCAAGATCCCAGCCGAAAATGTCCGCCAAGCGCATGGCGAGTTCCGGACTCTCTCCTGCCGCGGTGACACCTTCAAAGAGCGAGCCCTGGATTTCACCGGCGACGCCGACCGTTTCTGTCGTCGAGGGGACGGTTTGGATCTCAGCGTGGAAATCACCGCCCTCTGGGGTGATCCAGAGCATGCGGTCGGTATCGATGCGATAGCGAATAGCGCGCAATTCGCCGAGCACTGATCGGCCGATCGCGAGGCAGTTGCCGGCGCGGAGATGGCGAAGATCGAAGACCGGCCTGGCGGAAGCGATCAAGCGCGCGGTCGTCGCTGGACTGATTCCGTAGTCGTGCGAGAGCACCGCGAAGGGGAATCCGGCGGGGATGACGCGCTCCGTAAACAAAATAACGTCACGCTGGATGCGCTGGCCCTCATTGTTCGCGAGCGCCACCTCGCCGCTAATTCGGTGCTCCGCAGCGGCGCGGACCAGGAGGGACGCCGCGATACAGCCTGCGCCCAGCGTGATGAGCGCGATCCAGCTATAGATTCTTGTGCGGCTCCACATTGCGTTCCCTATTCCTGCCCCGCCAAGCCTCGGAGGATAGCGTATCGGGTGCGCGGGTCAAAAGATAAATCCTTCGCTTTTGCTTCGAAGCCGTAAACGGAGCGGCACTCACCGCGCGCGGAGAATTTTCCTACCCAACAGAACAGGTGAAAAACATTGCGCAGAGGACACCGAGGAACGCAGAGGACACGAAGACATCGGAGCGTGATTGGGGTCCGGATTCGTCGTGTCGGCCCGACCCCGCCTCGGAAGAGGCCGGTTACAGCACACCGCGGGGATAGTGCCAAAATTAGGTTATTTTGCAGCTTGGTTTGACGCGACCAAGCGGGCGTCGCGGCGGGCATCGGCGAAGAAGTTGCGCTCGCGGAGGCCGTGGTAGATGCGCCCGGCAACGTCCGCGGCACGAGGACCACTTACGCGACGGCCGCCGCCTCGAAGAAGAACTACGATGACGATTCGCGGGTGGGCCTGATCGGCGTAAGAAACAAACCAGCCCAGCCGGCCGCCGAGCCCTTCATCATTGCAGGTGCCGGTTTTGCCGAGGGCTTGTTCCCCGTCCGGGTCGAAGCTCTGCTTTGCCGTTCCGTAGAGAACGGCGGCCAGCATTCCTTCACGGATGTCGGAAAGTAGAGGCCCGATATCGAGGACGCGCTTGATGCGAGGCTCGAAAGTCGCGCGTTCTGCTTCGGTGTGCGGATACTGGAGGTAGTAAATCGTCCCGCCATTCGCCAGCGTGGAGACAAGCGATGCCAGTTGCAGCGGTGTGATGCGGATTCCTTCGCCGAAGCTGGACATCCGTCCGACGCCGCCATATCTCGGTTCCGCGGCAGGGAGCACGCCCGGTTGTTCTTCGCCGATGTCATATCCGGCGCGTTCGCCCAGGCCGAGCATTCGCGCGTAGCGACTGACTGTGTCGAATCCGAGGCGCCGCCCAACTTCTTCGAAGTAGTTGTTGTTCGAATGGGCCATGGCCTCGGTGAGGTCCATGTAACGGCGGCGGCCGATGCGGATCATCGTATCGCGAGTGATGACGCCTTGCTCAAGCCCGGCGAGGGCAATGACCGGTTTGATCGTCGAGCAGGGCTCAAAGCCGGAAGAGAAGGCCATCCGCTGGTTCACGATGGAAAGAATGCGGCCGCTTGTGGGGTCCATGGCCAGGACGGAGCCATTCGATCTCCCCAGAGCATCGACAGCGATCTGCCGCACAACCGGATCGTCGTATTCCGCGATGTCGTTCTTCGTAGGATCAGCGAAGGAAGACATGCGCGTCCGCGAATGGCGGGTCGCGTGTCGAGTCGCCGGATGTGCCGGGCTACCCGCGCCCGCGGGCAGTGGCGCCGCAAAAGCTGCAGCGCTGCCCAGCAGGCAGAGACTTATCGCGAGAATGGCGTAACGAATCTTGGGTGGCCGGGTTTGTCTGTTCATCCTGTTCCTGTCGTCTTCCTGTCGTCGGCAATCGCCTGCGCCTGAATTCCGGAAGCGAGCCTGCACGCATTCTACGGGAAGGCGTGGTACAGGCGCAATGGGACGAATGGGTAGGTGGTGCCTGGGCCGCCATCCTGAACGGATGGGCAGGAAGATCGGCTGAGGCGAGGCAAGAGGACCATTTTGCCGCTTCACCCCTGGAGGCCCCTCATAAGCATCCCACGATTTTCCTGAATGTTTGCTTCAAGGCATGGCCCCGCCGTCCCTCCAAGACCACCGCATCTCGCTGCGGGGCAACTAGCGTGTAGGCTTGGCTTTGCCTGCTGCGGCGGCGTGAGCCATGGGCTTGTGATCGTCGGATTCCGCGACTTTGGCGTTCTCGGGAGGAGCTGCTGAAACCAGGCCTAATTGTTTGCGCAGCTCGTGCTCGATCTTTTCGCGGACATCCAGATTATCTTTGAGGAAAACGCGGGCGTTTTCGCGGCCCTGCCCGAGGCGTTCGCCTTTGAAAGAAATCCAGGTGCCGGCCTTTTCGAGGAGGCCACGGGTGACACCTAGGTCGAGCAGATCGCCTTCGCGGGAAATCCCCTCGCCGTAGAGAATGTCGAACTCGGCTTCGCGGAAGGGCGCGGCGACTTTGTTTTTCACGACTTTGGCGCGGGTGCGCGAGCCAACCACTCGATCGCCTTCCTTGATCGACTGAATGCGGCGAATATCGAGCCGAATCGAAGCGTAGAACTTCAAGGCGCGGCCGCCGGTGGTCGTTTCCGGATTGCCGAAAAGGATACCGATTTTTTCGCGGATCTGGTTGATGAAAATCAGACAGGTTTTGGATTTGGAGACGAACGCCGTCAGCTTGCGCAGGGCCTGCGACATCAGGCGAGCCTGCAAGCCCATTTGCGGCTCGCCCATTTCGCCTTCGAGCTCGGCTCTCGGCACAAGGGCAGCGACGGAATCGACAACGACAACGTCGACAGCGCCGGAGCGGATGAGGGTTTCGGCGATCTCGAGCGCCTGCTCGCCATTGTCGGGCTGCGAAACGAGGAGATTGTCAACGTCCACGCCGAGTTTCCGGGCGTACCCGGGATCCAGGGCATGCTCGGCGTCGATGAAAGCCGCTTGGCCCCCCATCTTCTGCGCCTCGGCAATCACGTGGAGCGTGAGAGTTGTCTTGCCGCCGGATTCCGGGCCGTAGACTTCGACCACCCGGCCGCGGGGAAATCCACCGATGCCGAGCGCTGCGTCCAGAGAAATCGAGCCGGAGGGAATTACGCTTACGGGGACCAGAACGTCGCGGCTGCCCAACCGCATGATCGAGCCTTTGCCATACTGCTTTTCGATCTGTGCAATCGCAGAGTCCAGCAACTTCGCTTTTTCATCAAGCATCGTGCCACCTCGAGGGGCTCAAATTTAGACCGTGGACGCAGGGGACCAGTTTACCAGAGAGCGCTCGCCGGGGCCCGGCGCTCTCGGCAGAGTCAGAATAGCACAAGGCGAAGAAAAAGCGAATACCGTGATGCGGGTCGCCCGTCGGCGGCTATCGCGCGGGAGAGATTCTTCGCTTCGCTCTGAATGACCGCCATAGACATTATTCCCAAACCCTTCGAAAACAGAAACTCCGCTGAGAGCCGCGAGTTCAATACCTGTAGAAGCCCTGTCCGGATTTGCGGCCGAGCCAGCCGGCGGCCACCATTTTCCTGAGCAACGGGCACGCTCGATACTTCGGATCACCGAAGCCGTTATAGAGCACTTCGAGGATATCGACGCACACATCGAGGCCGATGAAATCGGCAAGCTCAAGTGGGCCCATGGGATGGCTCATGCCCAGCTTCATTACGGCATCCACCGCTTCCGGAGTGGCCACGCCTTCCATCACGCAAAAGACGGCTTCGTTGATCATGGGCATGAGGACGCGGTTGGAAACGAATCCCGGGGCATCATTCACCGCGACGGGCTTCTTCTCGAGCTTCTCGCAGAGTCTCATAGTGGTCTGGAAGGTCTCATCGCTCGTGGCCAAGCCGCGAATTACTTCGACGAGAACCATCACGGGCACCGGATTCATGAAATGCATACCGATGAATCGCTCGGCGCGGCTGGTTTGCGCGGCGAGCGCGGTGATCGAGATGGAGGAAGTGTTCGAGGCGAGAATTACGCCGGGGCGCAAAACTGCGTCAGCCTCTTTCAGCACACGCTTTTTGAGTTCGAGCTGCTCGGGGACAGCTTCGACCGCAAAATCGGCGGCGGCGAGTGCGGAGATGTCGGTGGAGGGGCGGATACGGCCGAGGATGGCCGACTTATCGTTTTCGCCGATTTTGCCTTTCTTGGCTTCGCGGTCGAGGTTCTTGCCGATGGTTTCGAGCGCACGGTTCAGAAACTCGTCCTTCACGTCACGCAGGATCACCTTGTAACCGGCTTTCGCGAAGACGTGAGCGATGCCGTTGCCCATCGTGCCGGCGCCGAGCACACCGACCGTCTGGATCGAGTCAAAAGTCATGAATCCTCCGGAAGGGTTGCGGGAAGCAAAGGAAGCATAAGAGGCAGAGGAAGGTCAAGCTCGGCTATCCCGGCGGAACGCCCTCAATGATTTCGCGCACGATTTCGCACGCGCGGGTATGGTCGCCAGGACAGACGAACAATTTCAGTTGGCCGACCGCAATCTCGCCGAGCTTACAGCCGATTCCGTTCTCTCGCAGCGAGTCGTGCAAGAACCGTGCAACGTCACGGTCTTCTCCCGACCAGATCTCGGCCGTGGCCTCTTCGGCATCGAAATTTTCCAGCAGATCCGGCAGAGTCGCTTCGACTGATTCTTGGGACTCGGTCGGTGTTTGCGAAACAACGGCCGACCGCGGAAATGTCTTTCCCTGCGACAGTCTTTGCAGGCCGATCTCTTCGGAGAGACTCGTGCCCATGGGCGGGTTGCCATCCACTACTTCAGGGACGTCCTCGAAGGACTGGGCCCCGAACTGGTCGGCGAGGATTTTTCGGGCGGCGTCACGGTCGGCTCTCTGAATCCAGATCTCGAGAGGATTCCTCAGTGACGCGTAAAGCAAGCGAGGCTCGACAGGCTCGTTGCCGTAGGGAATGTTCGCCTCATCCAGCGCGGCTCGAATCCGAGTAAACGCGCCGCTGTCAATTCCGGTCCATAGGAGCTCCGGAGTGTCGAGGTCGGCTGCCTCACGTTGGCCTGACGGACCAGCGTCCGAATCCGCCGGGGAATCGAGGGTTTCGACGAGATCTACGTCGCAGTCGGAACAGTGTGTGAATCCGAAGCGGTATTCGGCTTTGCAGACCGGGCAGAACATTGTGTCGGCGGTAGAGCAGCGGGTGCCTGCGCCCGTTGTCATCCCTTCCAGGAATCGACTGGTGAGATCCTTCGGGCCGATAAATCTGGCCCTCAGGATGGCATGAAACGGGTCTGGCGCTCAATGGGCAAGGCGACAAATGGAATGAAGAGGGTGACCGTGTGGCTACATCTCGTGAAATGCGCCTAGCGCTCGACGGCGAGGGCGACGGCGTTGCCACCACCGAGGCATAGGGCCGCGATGCCGCGCTTCAGATTGCGGCGCTGTAATTCGTAAAGTAGCGTGACGAGAATGCGCGCCCCGGACGCTCCGATGGGATGGCCGATCGCGACGGCGCCGCCATTCACATTCACTTTCTCCGGATTCAGCCGCAACTGGCGCGTGACGGCGATTGCGGCGACCGAAAAAGCTTCGTTCAGCTCGACCAAGTCTACGTCTTTGTCGCGATCCCACCCGGTCTTTTGGAGCAACTTTTCGACCGCATCCACCGGCGCCATCATCACCCACTTGGGCTCGACGCCGCTTACGGCCTGAGCGACGATGCGCGCCATTGGGTTCTTGCCGAGCTTCGCAGCGTTGCGTTCACTCGTCACGACGACGGCGGCGGCGCCATCGTTCGTTCCCGGGGCGTTGCCGGCGGTCACGGTGCCGTCCTTCTTGAATGCCGGCTTCAGCTTTGCAAGCGCTTCGAGTGACGTATCCTCGCGGGGCGATTCATCAGTCTTGATGACGATGGGCGCGCCTTTTTTCTGCGGAACCTCGATCGGCAGGATCTGCTCGCCGAAGAAGCAGGACTTGATCGCGTGAATCGCTTTGCGATGGCTCTCGCATGCAAATTGATCCTGCTCCTGCCGCGAGATTTTGTATTTCTCGGCGACGAGCTCGCCCGTCATGCCCATGTGGAAATTTTCGTAGGCGTCCCACAGGCCGTCGCTGATCATCGAATCGATAATCTCGCCGTTGCCGAGACGGTAGCCGGTGCGCGCGTTTTTCAGCAGGTAGGGACAGTTCGACATCGACTCCATTCCGCCGGCGACGACAATTTCGGAATCACCGAGCACTACGCCTTGCGCCGCGAGGGCGACCGCCTTCAAGCCGGAGCCGCAAACTTTATTAATGGTCATCGCAGCGACGCGAGGATTGAGGCCGCCGCGAAGGGCTGCTTGCCGGGAGGGATTCTGCCCGAGTCCCGCTTGAACGACGTTGCCCATAATGGCTTCATCAACCTCGCCGGGCTCGATGCCTGCGCGGCGGACGGCTCCGGCAATGACCCTGGCGCCCAGTTCCGGGGCCTGGAGCGGAGCAAGTCCACCCATGAATTTGCCGACGGGGGTGCGCACCGCGCTCAAAATCACTGGCTGTTCCATAACGGATTCTCCTTCCCGGCGGCAAGCAATTCCCTGCTGCCGTCAATTACCAGTATAGACCAGCTTTGCAAGACCGGCTTTGTAGCTCAGGTCTTCAGACCTGAGGCTTTTGTTCGGGCCTGGCCGAACGCGCAGAAGCTGTCATCCCGAACCCGGTCGCCTGCCTTTGGCGAACGGCGGTGAGGGATCCGCTTTCAGCAATCGTCAGGCTAGCCGGAAGCGTCTTCGGCGGAGTGCCTGAACTTCAGATATTCTGATATGATGACACTTGGAGATTCCTGTGGAAGCAGTGAAAGTGGGAAAACGCGGCACAATTGTCGTTCCTGCCAAGCTGAGGAAACGCTATGGCATCGAGGAAGGCACGCTGGTCACCACCGAGGCTCGTGAGGATGGCGTTTTGATTCGCCCCGCAGTTGTAGTGCCCGTGGAACGATACACGCCGGAGCGCAAGGCGGAGTTCCTCCTCTCGACCGCTACAACCGAGAAAGACTACCAGCGAGCACGAAAAGAGGTGAAAAAACTGGGTCTCAATCCCGACAGGATATCGCATCGGCGGCCGGGATAGATGGACCGCCTGTTTCTCGATGCCAACATCCTCTTCTCCGCTGCCTATCGGCCAAGTGCAGGCCTTCTTAGGTTCTGGAAGCTTAAGAACGTGACGCTGTGCTCCTCACACTATGCTCTGGAGGAGGCTAGAATCAACCTAACCGAGGACGCTCAAAGGCGCAGGCTTGCGAGATTGGCCCGAAGCGTTCAACTTTTCGAAGCGACTCCGCGCCAGCTCCCTGCCGAGGTCTCCTTGCCCGAGAAAGATGGGCCGATTTTGCTTGCCGCAATGGACGCGCGGGCAACGCATCTCATCACCGGTGACTTCCGCCACTTCGGGCCGTATTTCAGCAAGAGAATCGAAGGGATTCGAGTCATGTCGCCCGCTCACTATCTGAAACAGTGCCAGCCGCGCGAGCGAATTCTCTGACCGAGGCCAGCCGCGCGGGGAAATAATCTAAGGACAACTACTGCAATTTCGCGTACTCGGGCGAGCCTACGAACTGACTGCGGATGCTCGCTCTCGTGACTGCTTTGTCGGAGACAGCACGATCAGGGCTACGCCGATGATGACGAGCGCAGCCACGCCCCACAGTTCTCCGCGTGCGATCAGATTGCGGAATGCCTGCACCGCCATCAGCGCGGCGTGGGCAAAGCTCGACCATGCCGTGAAAGCAATCAGGCTGCGATTCGCCGATGGGTCACGGGCTGCCAGCAGCAAGAAAATGCCGAGTGTGACATAAACGCTGAGCATCATCGCCAACGCAGGCTCTTGCCGCACAAACATCGTCAAGGGATAAACTAGAGCTAGAAAGAGCAATCCCACCAAAACCAACACAACCTTCAGCGCCCGTTCTCGATTCATGGTGCCTCCTGCTAAATCACGTAATGTCGAAAAGACATATCCAGCCTATACACGACACCCATTCCACCGCCGCCGAGTCTTTCGAGGATGCGGTAATGTGAGACGGTGCGCCCGATAAGGGTGTCGGTGTCCGCCACGGTTCCGTCATATTAGGTTGCCAGTCTAAGGCAAGTCAACGAATCGGCTCTGTTTGAAGGGCAAAACGAGTGTGAAAGAAAGGTCAGTCCCCGATTAACGCTGCGCAAATCGGAAACTACCGGCAGATGTCCGGTGCCCCGACGCAATATAAAAGGGCGCCCCTTTCGAGTAGGTTTTGAGTGTTTCGACTCAACCCCTCCAGAAAGGAGCGCCCTCAATGGATAGCGTGAAGTATATCGGGATGGATGTACACAAGGAAGCGGTCTCGATCGCGGTCCTGAACTCGTCGGGCAAGTTGGTGGTGGAATGCGTCATCGAAACCAAAGCTATTACGATTCTCCAGTTTGTCCAAGGGCTACGCGGGAGCCTGCACGTCACCTTTGAAGAAGGAACCTGGGCCGCCTGGTTGTATGACCTGCTGAAGCCGCACGTCACGAAGATCGTGGTGTGCAATCCCCGCCGGAATGCTCTTCTGAAAGAAGGCAGCAAAAGTGACCGCATCGATGCCCGCAAGCTAGCCGAGTTGCTGCGCTCGAATCTTCTCCGGCCGGTCTATCACGGGGAGCAGGGAGTACGGACGCTCAAGGAGCTGGCGCGCAGTTATCTCACGATCAGCAAAGATCTCGGACGGGTGATGAGTCGCCTGAAAGCGATCTACCGCAGCTGGGGGATTCCTTGTACCGGGAAGCAGGTCTATGCACCGCGCTATCGCGCCGAATGGCTGGCGAAAATCACCGAAGCCGGCGTGCGCCGC
>JBARRP010000271.1:0-3478 GCA_049644285.1 Candidatus Acidiferrales bacterium
ATACCGATGTTCATGTGACGGTGCATCCCCGAGGCTGGTGGCTGAACCGTTTCCAGCAGCACAGGCTTGTCCCCGTGTGCCTCGCCAAAGAGACGAGGTGGCTGAAACTATTGGCCTCTCGACATCCCTTCAACTGGAACGCTTCAACCACATCTATCTTCGTTCTGCATAAGATATAGACGAATCAGAATGGCACAGGCATACCAAGGTACGAGATGGTGTGACAAGACGCTGTCGGCCTAGCCCGCTTCATTCATGAAGGTCAGTGTGGGCTAAGTTTTGTGGGAGAAGGTGGGTAGTGATGTGGTAGTTGGGGTTGGTGGAGCGAAGGTATGAGATGGCTGCGCTAGCGGAGAGCTCGATTTCGGGATGCAAGAGACACGGGCGGCGTAACTTCCGGCCGTGAGTGTATTTTCGATGCGTTGGTAATTCCGAAGAAGTGTTATCCGGTTGCCGCTCCGAGTGCCAGAGCGACTCGACGGAAGGTGGGCAGAAACGGGAAGGAATCCGGGAGATGGACGACGACACGTCGTGCCGAAACCAACACTCTGGCCCCCAGCTTCAGCAGTCGTTCGCGCAGCATGCCAACTTGAGCGCGGGCACAAGCGGTACCGGCAGCCCGCAAGCGCAACTCCTGCATCAGGACGTAGGCGGCGGCGGTGAGTAGGACACGGAATTGGTTGGCCCAGAAGCGGGTGCAACTGGTGCGGTCGATCTCGAGGTCGTGAAGTTCCTTGATGCGATTCTCTATGTCACCGCGCTGGCAGTAGACCTGTTCGTAAATCCACTGTGGACTTTGTTTCATGTTGGTGATAACGAAACGGGGATTATCTCTGGGGTCTTTGTCGGCGGCACGGACAACCTCGGCTTTGATGATGACGCGACGCTGCCCCGGCCACTTTCCGGCCTTGTAGCGGACTTCCCCGTAAATATGTTCGGTCTTTCCGCTGCGCCGCGAGAGCTGGCGCGCTCGCCGCATTCCGCTTTCGGCGACGCGCTTCAACACTGCATTCTTGGCCATCGCGACCACATATTCCAGTTTCGGCTGGGCGTCCAGAAACTCCAGCACGGCAGGATGCGCAAAACCGCCATCCAGGCGTACCCGAATCTGTACTCCAGAAAGATAGTGACGAATCATCCTCACCAAACGCCGCAGCAGGGCGACCGCGCCCACCGCTGCTGTCACGTTGCCGGGCCGTAACACCGCGGCGCAGAGATACTGTTCGGCTTCGTCGTTGAAACTGACAAAACCCATCACCGGCAGGTAGCACCAGGTGTCGTAATATCCGTTGAAGAAGGACAACTGTTGCGCGCCGTGCGTGGGATCATCGGTCGGGTCCAGATCGATGGTGACGCGATAGGCGCGATGGCGCAGCCGCTTGGCGTGACGCCGGATCACACTCTCGGCCAGGAACTCGCCCGAACGATAGAGTTCCTTTACCCCAACCCCGTTCTCGAAACGCGACAGCGTCGGCTGCGAAGCCAGATCGCGACCCTCAATCGGATCGCGCTCCAGGAGCAGTTTGTGAATCGGGTCACCGGACAGGCGGGCCGAGTCGTTGGCGTCCGGGTAGCCGCAGGCGATCGAAAACACGCGCTGCGCCACCAACTCGGGCAACGAATGATCAACCTTGCCCGCTTGCCGATCGTCTCGAAGGCAGGAGCTCAGTCCCGCCACCAATCCATAGTGCCGATCGGCGGCCTTCAGCAGCAGGGCTCCGCCGTCGGAACTCCCCTCTCGCTGATCAAACTGGGCCACTACAGGCTTGCGAAAAATTCCTGGGAACAACAAACACTGTGTCGTGCTATCGTCAGACATTCAGAAGCCTCTTTTGTTACCGCAAACATTGTCTCGACAACATGTTTGTAACAGAGGAGGCTTTTGTTGTCTTCAAATACGTGAATAATGCGCGCTAGCAACCTGATGCTACACAAGTTCGGAGTGCGTATCTGGATTGCGAGGATACTAATTAGTTGGCGAATTGTGGCGATGCTGACGGGCTTTGTCCAAGCAGCCATCCACTTGTATGTAGCTCGGTTTCTGCTGGGGCTAGCGGAAACCGGATTCTTCCCCGGAATCGTTCTGTATCTGACGTACTGGTTTCGACGGCGGCACCTCGCTCACGCCATAACACGTTGACCGGAACCGATGCCTGCTTCGCGGAAGAGCCGCTCGGTACCGGGAGCGAGACGCACTGCCTGCCGAATCAGACGCTCATGCTCCGCCTCTGTACTTCCCAACGCGTAGCGCGATGTCGCGCCCTCCATCATACTGACGGTGGATAATTAGCATTTTTGTGGTGGAACACCCGGATGTTCGGCAGCCGGAAGTTAGCCTACCGGTTTTCGTGAGAACCCGGCTTTCAATGTACTTCTTCGGGAGGCTTGAGCCGACGGAATGACCTGTACAGAAGTAAATCGTAGACTACTTTCGTACCGCCCCCCACCAGCAACTGCTCAATGATTCGATTAACCAGCTGTAGAGTCTTAGTGCGACATTCGTCGCCGGGCCCGCCTGGCGCATTCATGGCTTGGCGCCATTCGTTCAGACGTCATGAGTGTTCGCCTTGCGGATCTCGTTGTACAACCAAAGCTTGGCCGCGTTCCAGTCCCTCTTCACTGTGGCTGGCGATACGCCCAATACCTGGGAAGTCTCCTCAATGGACAGGCCGGCGAAAAAACGCAACTCCACAATTCGGCTCTGTTGCTGGTCGAATTTCCCCAGTCCGTTCAAAGCGTCGTCGAGCGCTATCAGATTTACGCTGCGCGTCCTGGCAGGTGCAATGGATTCGTCCAGCGTAAGCTTGTACCCTCCGTCGCGCTTCGCTGCATTTCGACGACGCGCGTACTGAACCAAAATCTGCCGCATCAACTGAGCGCAAACCGCAAAGAAATGTGCGCGATTTGCGAACTCCATCGGCTCCTGTTTCATCAGGCAAAGATAGGCTTCATGCACGAGAGCTGCACTCTGCAAAGTGTGGTCAGGACGTTCTTTTCGTAGGTAGTTGTGCGCTAATCGACGGAGCTCGGTGTAAACCAGCGGTAAGAGGTGGTGCAAAGATTCTTCGTCACCGGCCCGCCATTTGGCCAGTAGCACGCTCACAGGCTGGGGTGTGGTCTCTGGCACAGCGTTTCTACCGTGAACCCGAGTCCTTTGAAGGGAAGATATCCGCTTTGCTGGTCGAAGTCAATTCATTGAAAACACAAATACTTATCGGCGCCCGAGTTTTTTCAAATCTTCCATGGTTTGGCCCGCAATCTTTTCTCAAACCGAGTGAGCCAATTCCGCTCCCAATTGCACTTTAAAGGGTTAAGGATCACACTAGGCAACCGGCGAGTGTGAACCCTAACAATTTGCTTCGTGGTTGACGCCAATGGGTCAACTTGACTCTGAACAAACTGTCAAAACGTTCTTGGGATGGGAGGGGAAACCCTCATGCTGAAAGAACGATGGTCGGAAATCGAGAAGCTGTACTTA
>JBARRP010000272.1:0-3320 GCA_049644285.1 Candidatus Acidiferrales bacterium
GTAAGGGCCGCGGCAGTACGCCACGACTTCTCTGTCGCGGGGAAGTTCGCGCAGACGCCGGCGCAGTTCCGCAAGCGGGATCGAGATCGCCGGCGGCAGGTGGCCTGCCGCAAATTCCTCCGCTGGCCGGACGTCCAATACGATCACGTCCTCTCCCCGCTTCAGCCGCCGAAGCAATTCCGCCCGCGTCACCGGCTCGAGGCTGTCCCGCGCGCCAAGGTAGGCGTCGGCCAGCTGGCCGACCTCGGCCCGGTGTTGGGCGGCTACGCTGCGCAGCTTGCGCCAAAGGTCGAACACCTCCGGGTCCCGCAGTGCGTAGTAAATGCGAGTGCCGTCCCGCCGGCGCCGCACCAGGCCGACCTCTCGCAGCACTTGAAGATGCTGACTCGCATTCGCTACCGAAAGGCCGGCTTCAGAGGCCAGCCGTTCGACGGTGCGCTCGCCATTGGCAAGGACGTCGACGATCTCGAGCCGCCGGCCGTTCGCCAGGGCTTGGGCGAGGCGAGCGAACTCATCGAACAGGGCGGTCTTGGTTGCTCTGCTATCCGATGCCTTATTCAAGTCCTTCATTGATTACTTGAATAGTAAATCCCGGAAGCCGAGCTGTCAAGAGGGCTTCGGATCGCAGATCAGCCTGGCGTGATCGGAGACGCAATCTACTCGACCCTGGGAGTCGTGGACCGATAATCCGGACATGAGCGACTGCTGTTCACCGAAGGGCTACCGTTCGGTCTTCAGCGAGAAGAGAGCTCACGCCGAGGCACGTCGCTATCGCCGTCGTGGCCTCGATCCGACCTCGCGACGCATCGCCGAGTTATTGAAGCGGCAGGGCATCGTGGGCCGCACGCTGCTCGAGGTGGGCGGCGGTATTGGCGCCATCCAGATCGAACTTCTCAAGGCGGGGATCACTCGGGCAGTGAACATCGAGTTGACCCCTACGTATGAGGAGGCTGCGCGGACCCTTCTGCGCGAGGCCGGACTCGAGGATCGCGTTGAGCGCAGGATCATGGACTTTGCTGAGGCGACGGGTGAGGTGGAGGCCGCAGACATCGTCATCATGAACCGCGTCATCTGCTGTTACCCCAACATGCCGAAGCTGGCCGGCGCCGCCGCCGACCACACCCGAGACTTCCTCGTGCTGAGTTTCCCCAAGCAGCGTTGGTGGACCAGGGCCGCGATAAACGTGGTGGACCTTGCACTGCGAGTAGGCCGACAGCAGTTCCAGGTCTTCCTCCACCCGCCTGACAAGATCATCGCCACGGCGGAGCGGCACGGGCTAAAAGCGATCTCCAACCAGACGAGCGTCTTCTGGGAAGTCGCCAGTCTACGCAGGACCACCGCGGTACCGGCAACATAGACGCTTCTATCTGGGCCGGCGTAGCGGCTACGCAGCAATGGAAATAAGTCGACGATTGTGGTTCGATTTACTGTAGCCAATTCTGTAGCCAACCCGAAGGAATACTTGAGACAATATGGAAGCGTTACGAATACATGGAAAGCCAAAATTTCGAGCTGAATTCAATTGCTGGCTGATTTGTAAACAGCGGGTCACTCGTGCGATCGTCGTTCCGTCGGCGCCAAGGCAGCGGACATGGCGGGTTTGCGACCTTGCCCCTCGCCCTGCTTTCGGGCGGAGCTATGCCTATATCTAATGCTTTGCCGGGCGGCTGGACGGCGCATCAAAGCCAGCTCAGATTCAGACTGGAACGTCCGTTTGCATCAGTTTCCGCAGTGATGAGACCGGAGATGACGATATGGATGAGCCTACACGAGGCGCAGCTTCTACCTTCTACAAATACACTAATTAGAAGTGATAGGGCTTCTGTATGGCGACCCCCACCGGACAAGTTTCGAACTTCAATTGAATTCGGAAATCGCAAACTGGGTTGTCAGCGCGTCATCGGCGGACGTTAAGCGGACGGTCGGCGGACGCTTGACGGACGCCTAACGAACGCCGTCAACTGGCCTAGGGTCCTCCGCCAATGGCCATTTCGCCTCCAGCCAGAGGACGGATTTCCTTATGCGCATCGATCACCGTAACGGAAGCGTCAGCGATTGAGGCCGCCCATAAAGCAAGCGAGGCAACGAACCCCTGTGCGCTACTGCCCCAGGCCTGACGTCGCGGAGGGGCCGATATATCCCGCGTCGCCGGACGGGTTCACATAGAGGAATACCACGGTCTGAGGTCTCACCCAGCTATGCGCCTGCCGCAGCTCTTGATCGGACACAATGAGGTGGTGGGTCTGGGTCTGAAAGCCACGAAGCAGAATGTCACGACCCTGAAAACTGGCGACTGCACCGATGATCGTTACTGGCGGTTGGCGATAGCCGTTGACTCCGTTGACCGCAAAGAAACCGGCCACACATAAAGCCGCGACCGAAACAACGAGTAGAATTCTCCGCGGCCCGCGCATCAACGGTGGCAACAGGCCGAATGCCGCCAGTGGGCAGATGGAGGCAAGCGCCACCAGTGCTGGAATGGTGCTAGACCAGAGATTCTGTGCATAGTCGGCCTGAGCTGGATCTGAGAGGTTGGCGCCTGAAGCCACGAACGGAGCCAAGTGCGCTGCCAGAAAGCCAGCCATAACGCATGCCGCAGCGGCCAGCCCGGCTGCGAGCGGCGTGTCAGCAAAAGCGCGATCGCTTCCTTTGCTACGCCAACCCGCGAACCTGGGTTGGATCATTCAGCACCCGACTCCCTCTGTTGCTTCTGGGGCCATACAAGGGCAACGGCGCAGTTCCCAATTTTCCATCGGTTGGAGCGCCGAACAGGAACAGCCGCGCCGTACTTCTATCTAGAGACGAAAATCCTGCCGATCAGAAATGGGGAGTTGTAGTCAGCTAACGCTGAAGCGGTGGACGTCCTCGAAGCATGAGAGCCTCACGCCAGGCATGTTCGGATAGGTTGTCCGCCAAGGGCTACTAAGCCGCGATGAGGAGCTCGCGGTGCTGCTTGCTACGAACACACTAATTAGTTGTTATAGCACTAGTGTCTGGCGACCCCGAGCGGACTCGGGGGCGCAAATACCACCTGTCCTCCTCAAATACGTTTGATACAGAGCCGTAGTCAAGAAATCGGTCAGGTGAGCTGCTCAATCGGCTCAAACCGCCGCGTCGACGGGATACCTCTTTATATGTATGCCGTCGTGGGCCATTCTCGCCTGGAATCAAGGCACCGGCCGATTCCTCCCGGACTGGCCCTTGCCCATTACGGTGGAGCGGGCGACGATAGGCGCATGAAGGGAGCTGGAATCCGTGAGATTGGAGGTCAAGTGCAACTATTGGAGTTGCCTGACCCGCCAAACCCCAAGCCGGATGAG
>JBARRP010000273.1:0-20569 GCA_049644285.1 Candidatus Acidiferrales bacterium
CAGGGCCTTTGGAGGCTGTTCTGCCCTTTGTTGTGGAACCTCATTAAAAATGCGGTTCTGCAACAATGCGCTCACAAGCCTCCGACCTGCGCGCAGAGCGGTCTGGTGTGGCCTCTGACCTGTTTCCCGCGCAGGATTCAGGTTAATAGTGTTGTCTTCCCAGACTGGGGCAGCCCGACAAGGGAAAGGTAAGGGGCCACCGAGAACCGATCAACAAACCATGTGCTGAGCACAAAACTGGCAAGAACCGGAACGTATTTCGGGTCAACATCGACGCATTGAGAGATCAGGTCCTCGATGCCGCTCAGTAGAGTCTGCACGGATCCATAGGGCCCGACAGCGTTTGGCAGCCGAACTCGCCTGAGAATCTCGTTTTCCCGCGGCAAAGGCACAAACACTCGGCCATTGTGTTCCCATCGATCCAGGTATCGCATCGTCCCGTCTTCCCAGACCGCTAATAATGTGCGGCTAGGATTGGTTGGATCCTCAACTAGTTCGACTAGCGTTCCGTCCTCTAGCTCGGCGAAGTCAACTTCCGTGATCTCACCTGCCGCGGAGCCAGTTGAGCCAGGGCCCGGAGCAGCGCCCGGTTCGTTCGGACGCTTGGCGCTGTCGAAAGACCCATTCCCAGAACATCGGACATGGTTGGGCTCCGCTGGATGGAGATCCGCGATTCCCGGTACGCCGATTCCGGATCCGTTCGGTTCCACACGCTCCGACGTTCGATCAAGCCCGCCTTGGCCGCCCGCGAGATCCTTTGGGCCAGAGTCGGAACGCACCACTTTGGGGAAGGTCGTGTATGACTTGCTCATTTCCGTAGCCATGAGATCTCCCTTAGATGAAAAAAGGCAGTCGCCCTCTAGCGCCTGCCCGGTTTCCTCTACAAGGCACCGCAACGATGCGGTGCATGTCTTTTGGGTTAGTAACCTTCACTAGGTGTGATGCTTTTCGTGCAGCATAGTTGCACTCGTCTCTCCTCAGCTGGTAAGGGCCAGAGAGAAATTCGGTATTCTCCGAACCGCACCATCCCTTCACCATTGATTCCTGTGATTCCTGGTTCCCGCCGAATCTGAGCTACTGGCGTCCTTCTTCCTTCTGGTGGGAGGTAAGCGCCGGAGTGAGGGGAATCAGGTGTTTCTGCGGATCGCGATCAATCAGCCCGCGATTCGTGCGTCGGCGCGCGGGTCTTCTGGACCGGACAGGCACAGGAAGTGCCCGAACACGTCAATATTTGCAGCTCGGGAACCGCCAAGCTCTTTGTGCTCATTATGTTCGGTTAGTTCGTTTTGTATTTCGGCTCTTACCGCGTGCGCCACCCGGCACTGAGCCTGTCCGAATCCGGCATTTGGTCCTGGGGTCCCGCCGAGTCGCGCGGCGCTCACGATGTACACCTGCGGTGTTACGCTTTGACTCCTGCGAATGAAGCGGTTTCTTGTCTTAGCTGTATTATTTTCAAACAGCTGCGGTGAATTCTTGATCCGCCAAACTGTTACAGTAACTAGTTGCAGACTGATTTGCGCTTGTTGAACTCACCCCTGCCCCGTAAGTATCCACTCGAGCGACTTCCGAAACTCTCGACTGATAGCGAGCAAAACCTCCGCTCCCACCTCGACGTGTCCGTGCTCAACAGTGGAAAGGTAGCTCTGACTGGCACCTATCCGCCGCGCGAATTCCTCCTGCGTCATGTCGAAGCCGCGCAGTTCCCGGATTCTTCGTCCCACGGCCTTCCAATCGATGGATCCAACCCTAGCGCGCGAAGTTTTCCTTGACAGTGTCATGTGTATACACATAAAATATGTGTATGAAGATCAGGGAGAAACCATGACGTCGGCACTCAAGACCTCCCAATCGTCCTCTTTTACATCGCCGGGGCAGCCGAGCGCAATGAAAGAGATTGCGCGATTCTCAGCCAGTGATGATGAGCCGCGTCCGATATCTCTTCGTAGCCATTGTGTGCTCAACAGTCTGCGGCACCTCGTAGAACGTCGCAGAAAGGAGGACCGATGAAAACAACTGTTGCATTTCGATCAAACGCAAGGCTTGCCCGTGCTATGTGGGGTGAACCGTCCAAAATCGCGCTACGCAGTCTCAAAGAACTAACAGACAAGTATTCCCTTTCGGTAGCGGCTGGAGACCTCCAGCTCCTGGACGGCAAGTGGTATGTAACGCACTGCGGCCTGCTGCGAATAGCCCAACGCCGCCACTGTCATGGCATGAAGTCTGTGCTGGTCGAACGACTCTCCGACCCGCCCGCAAGTCGCTGGGTCTTCAGAGCAACCGTTTACAAGTCTCCTGTCTCGAAAGGCTTCGTCGGCTACGGCGACGCCGATCCCTCGAACGTGTCTCCTTTGGTCCGCGGGGCCGAAATGCGGGTCGCTGAGACAAGGGCCGTCAACCGCGCCCTGCGCAAGGCCTATGGAATCGGGCTCTGTTCGGTCGAAGAGTTGGGATGGCTGTCGAGGGCACCAAATCTTTACGGCGATCACGCGCGACCAAATAAGCCGGTCACTCCGAATGATTCAAACAACGGTCAGCCGCGGCTGCGGGACCATCTCTGTCTTCTAGTCCGACAGTACAACCTCGATCCAACGCTGGTTAAGGCTTATGCGGCGGAGTTCTGCGGTACCCAGAGTCTCAAAGAGGCTAGTCGAGATCTGGTCGAATCTTTCATCTCCCATCTGGCGACTTCAGCGAAGGAAGACCTGGACGGTCTAGTGTGCAAGCTCAATTCGTTTGCTCAACCTCCGGAGGCAAAGCCATGAGACGCCATATTCCGGGCCTGCATTCGCGCCATCAGGATGGTGAAAATCTCCTCGAGGGTATGTTCCTGGTTCGCGTCGACGGAGCCTTTTACCGCTGGCATGCGCAGAAGCCATTCATCTCAGTCCGATTCGTTGTCTTGGAGCCCAAATCCTTGGCCGGGCGATCCATCTCTGGTCGGTTGTACTGCACTGAAAGGGCGCTCTGGAAGCTCAATTGGTTCCTGCGGGATTTTGGGTATGACCCGGACCTGCTCGGCCAAGATCAAGTGGATGAGAAAGCTCTCCGAAATCTTCGGGGAGTCATTCGAACTTCCTACACGACCCTGAACGGGCGGTGCTTCCAGAATCTCGAAGCTTTTGCTCCTGCAGGTGAGTGGGAGGAACTCTCGTGCGCAGCAGTCAGACAGAGCGACGGTCAAGGCAACGCTGATGGTCTATAGCTATTCCCAGGTTAGCCAGTATGTTCGCTGTCCGCGTAGCTACCGCTTCCGGTATCTGGATGGCTGGCGAGAAAAAGAGACGCGCGCAGCGATGATGTTCGGTCGCTGCTTTGAGAAGGCACTCGGCGCTTATTTCTGCGGAGAGGACGGCGGGGCAGTGCTGTTCAAGGAATGGAGCACTTTCCGCGACACTCCTCTTGAATACAGCAAGGATGACTCCTGGGACCGGATCATCCATCAGGGAATCCATTTACTCGAGAAGTTCGCGAGGGATGATCGCATTCACATTCGCCAACCAAAGAGGAATCTACAAATCAAGATGGTTCGGACTCTTCCGCCAGGAAATGAATTCGTTGCCTACCTGGACGCCCTCGGAGAACTCGATGGCAGGCACTGTCTAATCGACTGGAAGACCACGACGAGTCGCTACCCGGAAGAGCCTCAAGGATTGCTGTCCCTCGATCCCCAGTTGATTTGCTACTCCTGGATCAGCGGTATTTCCGATGTGGCCCTGGTCGTGTTCGTGCGCAAACGGTCACCCGAGATTCAATATCTCAGAGCATCGATCTCGGAAGAGCAACGCCGGGAATTTGGTCAACTCGTGGAGACAACGGTTGGCCAGATCGAAGCGGGCCAGTTCCTACCCCACACTGGGATACGCTTTCCCCAGAACGGTTGCGTGAGTTGTCCCCACCTGGGGCTGTGCCTCGAAAACCAGACGCTTATCGCGTCCAAGCTCATCCGTCGACCGGGAGCCAGCGACCTTGATTGGCTTGACGAGCTTACCGATTAATGGGCGGCCGATGGCACCCAAGCTCGACCGCCGACGGGCCTTGTTCGTTCTGGACAAGATCGATGAGATCTTGGCTTGGGAGAGAAGGAAGGAGCAGGAGCGAGACGTGCGGTTTGTGGATCTGGGCCGTTATCTATGCGAGGTCCGGGCGGGGCAATACTGGAGACTAGAGAACCTGAAATCCTTTGATGAATTTCTGGAGAAGCGGTTTCCGGAGTCTCGGCGCAAGGCTTACTACCTCATGACGATCCATGAACAGCTGCCACGGCAGATCCACCGGGATCTGAAGCAGGTGGGATGGACCAAGGCGGCGGAGCTAGCCAAGGTCGCGCGCAGGGAAGGAAAGGGCTTCGATTGTGCAATCTGGTTGCACAAAGCCCGCTCCCTGCAGACGGAAGAGTTTAAGCGGGAGGTGGAACGTCACTTGACGGGCCAGGAGACCGAACCGTGGGAAATCATCTACTTCAAGGTGTACAAGAGCCAACTGCCAGTCGTGGAGCAGGCTTTGGGCACGGCGTCCTTGATGCTGGGAAGTGACAAGTCGCGCGGCTACTGCTTGGAGATGATTTGTGCCGACTTTCTGGCGGGGGCGAACCTTGACAACGACAATCCCGATGCGTTGCTTCTCTCGCTGGGGCGGCTCTTTGGGCTGCTTCCGCCTCCTCAGAGACGGCAGTTCCAGGAGCAGGTGCAAAAGGCTTCGTGACCCGGCTGCGACAAAGACACCCGCGACTAAAGCTCGATCCCGAGTCCTACCAGCGATTGTACATGCGAGTGCTCGAGCGAGACGGATGGCGGTGCCAAAGCTGCGGGTCTTTGGCTGATCTGCAGATCCATCATATCCAAGCGCGCAGTCTGCTTGGCGATGATTCCGAGGAGAACCTGATTACCTTGTGTGCTCAGTGCCACCAGCAAGTCCACCTGCGAACACCTAAGTGACCAATCTTCGGCGAGTTTCTTGATCTCTGCCCTGCGGTTCAGCCTCAGTAGCTTAGAACCCAACTCAGGAACGAGCGGCGTCTTCCGCGAGGATGCCAGAATCTTGGTCACCATGAATTCGGTGGTTCCGTATTTCGAGGCCAACTTCCCCGCTGGATTTGCCGTACCGTCTCGAGGTGCAAATGTCGCCACTTTCTTTCGGGCTGAAAAGCCGAAGCGGTGGCCGCCCAAGTCGGCGTCCACGACGTTTCGTCTCCTGGATGACCATCCGAACACCCTGGCGCAGTAATTCACGCTCGAATTCCGCTACGGGTCCTAGAACGTGGTAAGTGAGGCGGCCCGCGGCTGAGGACGTGTCGAGATCCTGCTTTGAGGGCGTTCGGATTCCACTGACGGGGCCGGTCTGACTACTTCAGAGAGGGAACGGTGTCCGTCTCGCTAGCGCGGCTCTGTGACAACATCCACAAGGGCCGGTTCACCGCGCTTGACTACATCGATCGCCCGCCGGATCACCGGCCCCAACTCTTTGGGATCGGTAATCGGTCCCTCACCATAGACGCCCAGGCTCTGCGCAAGTTTTGCGTAATCGATGTTGGGGCTCTGAATTGTGGTCCCGATACCGGCACGATTGAGGCCGCGATTATGCCGGTCAGCCATGCGCTGCACATGCATGACCTCCTGGTGATACGCGCGATTGTTATGCATGACGGAGAGGAGCGGGATGTGGTGATGCGCCGCCGTCCACAAGACGCCTGGGGCATACATCAGGTCCCCGTCGCACTGGATGCTGACAGACAGCCGGCCGTGCTTCCGGTTTGCGAGTGCGGCGCCGACCGCAGCTGGCGCGTTATAGCCTTCGCCGGCTCCCCCTGCGCCGCCGATAAACTGATAATGCTTGTCAAAGGCCCAAAGCCGCAACGGCCAGTTGCTGAAAAATCCGACTTCCGACACCAGCGACCAATCCTCGTTCTTGATCGGCGCCCATAGCTCGGCTGCTAGCCGGGCGGTGGTGATCGGGCTTGCATCCCACCCGTATGTCGCATCGCTGCGTGCCCGGTCCAAGGCTTTTTGGTGAGCGTCCGCCAGCTTTTTGCCTCGATCCTGGAACGCCCTCTTGCGATCGTCGGTGCTCAGCCGTTTGACCGCCTCGATCAGCGACGGGAGGGTCGCCTCGGCGTCACCTGCGATGGCCAGATCAACTTCCGGATAGCGCTCAATATCCTGGTAGTTGCCTCTGGCATACAAATCGCCTGCGGAAATGCTCACGAGCTTCGCGCCCGCCTTCGTGATTGGTCGCGACGTGCGGTGCAACTGATCGCGGAACGAGTGGACCGTACCCCAGAAGTCCTCGAGTTCGAGACCGACGATCACATCTGCCTCAACGATAACTGCGCGGCTGCGCTCGGTCTGGTTGAGCGGATGACGGGTGGGGAAGTTCATTCGCCCCGCCTTATCGACGACCGGCGCCTGCAGCGTTTCGGCAAGTTCGATCAAATGCATCATGCCCGCAGCCGTGCGCGCGGCGCGATCGGCGACAAGGACGGGATTTTGAGCCGCGACCAGGAGTCGAGCCACCTCCGCGACCGAGTCTGAATCGCCTTGCGGCGGAGCCGCGAGGGTCAGTTTCGGTATGTGCAACTTATCGTCTCCGGACATCGGTTTCTCCTGCAGCTCGCTATCCACCACTACGACCACCGGCATCATCGGCGGAGTCATGGCGATCTTGTAGGCGCGAACGGCAGATTCGGCGAAGTGAGGCAAAGAGATTGGCTGGTCATCCCACTTCACGCAGTCACGGACCATAGCCGCCACGTCCTCCGCGCTGTGATCCCATTCGGCTCCCGGCCGTCGCATTGTGGCGTCGAGGGTGTTGCCGAGAATCAGGTAGACCGGCGCGCGGTCGCAATAGGCGTTGAAAATGGCCATTGCGGCGTGCTGCACCCCAACTGTGCTGTGGGCAAACACACACATCGGTTTGCCTTCGATCTTTGCGTAGCCGTGGGCCATGCCGACCGCTGACTCTTCATGGCAGCAGGTAATGAACTCGGGGGCTTCATTACGGCCATAGTTGATCACGGATTCGTGCAGGGCCCGAAAACTCGAGCCTGGATTGGAGGAGATGTACTCGAAGCCCAGGGACTTGATCACATCGATCATGAAGTCGGACCCGGGGCGGTCTGTTGTCAGCACCTCGATACTCGAGAGGTCGGGGTCGACCTCCTTCGGTAACAAGCCCGCCGTGCCAGACTTGAGCGACAAAGGCTGTCCCGCGCTCACTGCTCCTGTGCTCGCAACCAGCGTCGCCACACTACCAGCGGCGGCGCTCTTCAAGAATCTGCGGCGATCAACTTTTCCCGACATCACCATGCTCCTGTGAGGAAATCACGACTGTTACTTCACTCCGCGCCGCACTTATACCACAAAGCGACAGCAACCGCCGGGTACCCGTCCACATGATAAAGCTCGCCCGGCATGGCGCGAAAGACCCCGTGCAGCGGTTTTCAGAAGTACTGCATTTTCCTGTGACACTCCGGGGGCGCAAAAAATGCTTGACATCGCGAAGGGCGCAGCGTAGGTTGCGCCCAAGTTGCATCTGTGCACGAGCACGTGGCTGCATTTTAGCTAGGGGCCGTCAGTTCTTGGGGAGGTTGGGGCGTTGTACCCAGGGGGCATGGAGCTATCCGGCGGTATTGTAATTTCCCGCACTGTGCTGTGTCTCTCCCTGGGTAACGATTGCCTGAAGTAAGAACCCGTCGAGTCGCGAGGTGCGCGTGTGCTAGCTCGGTGCCTGGCGGTGTTTCTTGCGTGTCAGGTGAGTTTTGCTGTTTCCGCGTCAGCGCAAGAGACCAAACGGTCTGACGGTACCAACTCCGACTTGACCGTTCATGTCCGCGCACCAGACGGAGCGCCACTCAATGTTCCAGCGATTGTCCAGCTATTCAGGTTTGATGGAACGCCTCATGGCCGAACGACCGCGCAAGGAATTACGCCGGTAGTCTTCTCGAACCTGGGCCCGGGCAGCTATTACGTTGAGGTGTCGGCTCCAGGGTTCCAAACGACGCGGGAAGATGCGAGCGTCGTGTCAAGCACCGCCGAGGTGGATGTGTACATGCGGCCGGAGCTTTCGGCGCCGCCGACACCCGCTCCCCCCGGCCCTCCGGTCCTGGCTCCCAAGGCGCGCAAAGAAATGGAACAGGGTCTGGAGGCACTGCGTACAAACGATCTCAAGGAGGCCCGCAAACGGCTTGACCGCGCAGTGGCACTTGCTCCCGGACATCCGGACGTGCTGTACTTGCTGGGCGTGCTCTACGTGAAGCTGAACGATCTCCCTCATGCGCAGAGCACGCTCGAGAAGGCCACTCAGCTCGACCCAAACCACCCCCGGGCGCTCGCAGCCTTGGGAACTGTTCTTTCGAACGAAGGTGAATATGCTAAAGCCATCCCCCTTCTCCGCAGGGCTGTGGAGATCAGCGATCATGCTTGGGAAACGCTGTGGACGCTCGCCAGCGCCGAATATCAGGAGCGTCAATTTGAACAGGCGCGAGACCACGCACAGGAGTCTCTGAAGTTAGCTCAAGACAAGGCCCCGGAGATTCGGCTTTTACTCGCGCAAGCGTTGGCGTCGCTCGGAGAGCAAGAAAAGGCCGCGCAGGAGTTGGAATCATTTCTTCGAAGCTATCCTGATCATGGACAGGCGCCGCAGGCGCAACTTTGGCTGGCGAAACTGCAGCAGCAAGGTCGCTAGGCCCGAAGCAGCTATGGAAAACAGGATGCTAAAAATACAGAAACTTAAATAATCCGAACACAAAGGAATCTTCGGCCATTACCAATATGCTGAATAAAAGGAAGTTGGAGCCTGCTTTGAGTCTGGCAGAGTTGTTGCTTGGCTCTCGACGACTAGTTGTACGATTTCGGATATTTCCCAGGCGGAACATTCTCGGGCCAAGCAGAGGAACAGCCTTGCTGACCGAAATGTTTGCAGTTCACGATCAGAATTTTTTGCTCCGAAACTCTCAGAAACTTGTGAAAAGGGGGGACACATGCGCTGCCTAAGGGTTGCTGGGGCGCTCCTTGCGGTTATGTTCGTTGTTACGCTGACCGCCGTTTCGCTCTCGGCGCAAACGACATCGACAGTCACCGGCACAGTCCTAGATAAGACCGGTGCGACAGTCCCGAAGGCCAAGGTCGAACTGCTCGATACAGCCGCGGGTATAGCGAACTCGACCACGACGGGCGATGACGGCCGGTACACGTTTCCGGCGGTACGCCCTGGTACCTACAAGATCACCGTTACTGGCGCCGGCTTCCGGCAATCGGCCGTCAGTGGCGTGGTGGTCGAGGTGGGCAAGTCAGCCTTGGTCAATGTGGTCTTGGAAGTGGGCGCCGTGACGCAAGTGGTGGAGGTTCACGCCGGGACTGGCACGGAGCTTCAGACCTTGGACGCCACCATGGGCAACGTTTTGGACGACAATATCCTCAAGAACATGCCTACGCTCAACCGCGACGCCACCTCCTTGTTGTTGCTGCAGCCCACAGCGATTCCGGGCTTTAATAGCGGGGTCCCGGGCAGCGGCGAGGGGAATCTAGCGGGTGGAACGGTAGCCGGGGCGCGCGCCGATCAGAATACCTTTATGATTGATGGCGGCGACGCGTCCAGCAATATGGAAGGAGGCGGCGGCTACAACACAGCGTTTGTTGCCACCCCACGGGCCGTCGTTCCCACTCCGGTCGAGAGCCTGGAAGAGTTCCGTGTGGAAACCAACAACCAGGGCGTCACCTTCTCCCGCTCGGCAGGCGCGGAGGTTGAGATGGTGACACGCCGCGGCACCAACCAGTGGCACGGTGCCGGCTATTGGTACCATCAGAATGACGAACTGAATGCCAACGACTGGTTTCGTAACAAGCTGGGCATCCAGAACCCCGAATGGCGGGACAACCGCTACGGGGGGCGCGTCGGAGGCCCCATCTGGAAGGATCGCACGTTCTTCTTCATCATGGATGAAGAGCGCCACTTTTTTACGACCGCTCCTTTTTCCCGCCTCGACCCGACGGCGGCGATGCGAGCTGGGATTCTCGAGTTTAAAGACGCCGCAGGTAACATCGTGGCTTACAATCTGAACCCCGTGGCCACGGTGGACCCAGGGGCCGGCCCGGGTGACCCCAATGCAGGGAAGTTGATTGCTCCCAGCGGCCTCGATCCGCGGGGCAAGGGCATCAGCCCGGCCATCGCGGCCGAATGGGCCACCATGCCTCTGCCGAACGACTTCACGGGAGGCGACGGCCTGAGGACAGCGAACTTCACCTCGACAGTGCCCAACACCACCAACGAACACGACGCCATAGCCCGGGTGGATCATAAGATTAACGATAAATGGGATTTCATGACCTCCTTCCGGTACAGTGTGTCGGATATTGTGCCGGCCAACGTTCAGGTGGACGAAGGTGGCCTTACCAAGGGTTGCACGAAGGGTTCGCCCTGCTCGACCTCCAGCCGGCCCCTGCAGCCGAGATATTTAGTTACCGGCCTGACAGGGCGAATTACACCTAATCTGATCAATGAATTTCACTTTGATTGGTTGCGCCATTGGTGGGACTGGAGCGCCAGCGGCGCCCACACTCAGGTGGTCCCAACATCGCTGAGTGACACCATCCTCCAAATCTATAACGAAAACAAATCGGCCGGGCTCGTGCCCATCAATGTGGACACGCAAAACGCGCGGCAGCGCACGTGGGACGGTCGAGACTACACCTTCATCGATAACATTACCTGGATTCACGGCAAACACATGTGGCAATTCGGGGGCCGGTCGCAACTCGAGCACTTCCTGCACATCCGCGACGACAAGGTGGTGGGCGGTCTCACCACACCTATCTACTACGCGGCCAAAGGCGGTCAGTTCAGTAATATCAGTGGCTTTGCCCCAGGCGTGAGCGAACCTCAGGCCTGCAGCGGTGGGGTTACCACGAACTGCCTCCAGTCTACCGACGCGACCAACTGGAAGCGCGCCTACATTAGCACACTGGGAATGATCGACAGTGCCACCCAAGTGTTAACGCGCAACGCAAGCTTGGCTCCCAACCCGGCCTTTACGGATATTACCCAGACCGCCAAAGTGGACAGCTACGAGTTTCACTTCAGTGACACTTGGCGGGTGACACCCTCCTTTACCCTCACCTACGGGCTCACCTGGGGTGTTCAGATGCCACCATACGAGGTGAATGGCCTGCAGACCATGATGGTGGATGCCGGCAGCGGTCAGATCATCACCGCCAATCAGTTGCTCAACGCGAAGAAGCTGGCGGGATTGAGCGGTCAAGTGATTAACCCGACGTTCGCTTTTGTGCCTATTGGAAAGACGGGACGCAAGTATCCGTACGACCCCGACTATACAAACTTGGGCCCGCGTCTGGCGGGTGCATGGAACCCGTCTTTCAGCAGCGGTTTCCTGGGCAGGCTATTCGGAGATCACAAGACGGTGTTGCGCTCTGGGTGGTCACGAGCGTTTGATCGCGTCAACGGCGTTGGGATTGTGTTGACTCCCGCGCTAGGGATCGGCTTCGGTGATCTTTCCGTTTGCACGATTCCAGGTATCACTGGAGCCTGCAACGCGGGTGGAACTCCTGCCACCAACTTCCGCATCGGGGTTGACGGCAAGCATATAACCGTTCCCCCGCTCCCTGCAGTGAGTGGCTCCTTCATTGTCCCGGGTCTGGGAGCTCCCATCCAACCGGCAGGCGCCAACAGCGTCTACGAGGGTCGAGACTTTCGGATTGATCCCCGGCGTCAGGTTGGCGGTACTGACATGATCGACTTCAGCATTCAGCGGGAGTTGCCTTGGAACATGCTGCTCGAGGTGGGTTATGTCGGCCGGTTGTCGCGGGACCTGTACGAGAACATCGATCTGAACTCTATCCCGTACATGTTCACACGGGCCGGCCAGAGCTACGCCACTGCCTTTGACAAGGTGGCGGCTCAACTCCAGGCCGGTGTTGCCCCCACCGCCGTGACCGCCCAACCCTGGTTCGAATCCATGCTGGGACCAACAACATCGAAGTTTTGTACCGGGTTTTCGTCCTGCACGGCTGCAGCGGCCGCCAGCAACACTGCTGCGTTTGCGACTCACGGTCCCGGAGCCGTTTGGTTCGGTCTCGAGCCGTCGTTCGTCACGGGTCCGATGACAGCCGCCAACACTCAGTCCAACTCGATGGACTGGACCATGAGCAACGGCTTGGCCGCGTACCACTCCGCGTTTGTCACCCTCAGGAAACGTGCCTCATTTGGTCTGACGTTCGACGCGAACTACACGTTCTCCCACGGGATGGACGACATTGGTCTCACCCAGGAGAACACCTGCGCGGTTACCGACGCGTATTTCCTAAATCGGAACTACGGACCGTCGACGTTCGACCGGCGCCATGCCTTCAACCTGCTGGTCAACTATGAGTTGCCGCTCGGTAAGGGCAAGCGCTTTGCCAACGGGGCCGTGGCCGACAGAGTCTTCGGTGGCTGGTCCTTCTCCGGCGTCTATACTGCCGCGAGCGGGCTGCCTCTGATGGTCTACGACGACTCAGCTTGCGGGACCGAGTTCGGCACTACGCCGGCAAACGGCGACCCCATCGGCTTGATTCCCCTCAAGTCTGGTGTGATCGGTACGTCCCGCAACGACAATCCGACGTTGTCCGCCTCCGGGTTGGGGAGCGACAGCGCCACCGGCTCGCCGAATGCCTTCGCTAATCCAGATCAGGTACGCGCCGGGTTCCGCTACGAGACCTTTGCCGATCGACGCCTTGGCTTCGGCGCTATCCGCGGGCTCTTCCGGTGGAACTTCGACTTCGGACTGGCCAAGACGACGCGCATCACCGAGCGCGTATCCACGCGCTTCGACGTGCAATTCGTCAACGCATTCAACAACCCGATGTTCAGCGGCAGTAGTATATTTGCCAGCAACGGCCTGATCTTCGCCCGCGAGCCGAACTCGGATTTGTCGGATCCGGCGACGTTTGGCGTTCTTGACAACCAGTTCAACTCGCCACGGTACATTCAAATCGGGCTGCGCTTCGACTTCTGAGTCGCCTCGCAGCCGCATTATCGTCTCGGGGGGCGGGCCAAAACCCGCCCCCTTTTTTCTTGTGCTCGAGCACAGCCCATTGGTGCTGGGAATCGACGGGCGCGTTATACAATGACCGTTGATTCCTCGTCAGTTGAGGCGTAGCAGCTTGATTTGATGCTGGGATGATGGGTGGATTCAAACCCGAGCCGACTCGAAGAGCCTTCCTTAAAGCATCCCTGCTTGCCAGCGGCGCTCTGCTTGTTGGTTTCGAGAAGATTAGTTGGCTGGAGGCTTCCGAGGGTGCGGATCAGGATGTCTTCACGAGAGGCAAGCAGCTCGGCGTCCTCGATTTCGTGGGAGAGAGCCGCGCACCACTCGATACTCTCTATGGGACAGACCTTGATGGGCGATTGTATACAGATCTTTCCAGCATGACGCCAGAAAACCCAGTTACTCCGCCCGAAAAGTTCTACATACGAACGCGCCCTTCTGAACTTCTCGACAGCGAGAAGCCTTGGCTGATCAAACTGGGTGGACTGGTGAAAAGGCCACTGAATCTCAGCATGGAGGAACTAAACCGTCTGGCGAAGCCGGCTGGCCTGCATTTGATGGAGTGTGCCGGCAATGCGCGTGTTACCCGGTTTGCAATGCTTAGCGTTGCAGACTGGGCGGGCGCACCTGTCTCCGAGGTTCTCGAGATGGCCGGTATCGCTCCCCAAGCAACCCGTGTGTTGATTTCGGGCTTTGACCGCTATCTGACCGAATCAACAACCTCCGCCCCAGGCGCGGACTGGATCTTCACCCCAGAAGAACTCAGGTCCTCTCGGGCCTTCCTGGCTACTGAGATGAATGGACGACCCTTAACTAGAGAGCACGGAGCGCCAGTTCGCCTATTGGTGCCTGGGTGGTACGGGTGCACCTGTATCAAGTGGGTGCAGGAGATCAGGTTCGTGGGTGAGGACGCTGCGGCAACTTCCCAAATGCAAGAATTCGCCAAGAGAACACATCAGTCAGGCGTGCCGAGCTTAGCCAAGGACTACCGACCAGCATCAATTGACCAGGCTGCCATGCCTATCAGGATCGAGAAGTGGCTTGTGGACGAGAAAATAAAGTATTGTGTTGTCGGCATCCTGTGGGGCGGTTCTCGTCCTGTGAATGTCTTGGAGATACGCTTCAATCCCGAAGAGGACTACGCCCCGGTGGACAGCTTCAAGCAGACTATTAACGACCCTTGGAGCTTCTGGACGCATGCCTGGACGCCGAAAAAGACCGGGACGTATATGATCCGGCTTAGAGTAAAGGATCCTCCAGTTTCAACCAGGCGGCTCGATTCCGGCTACTATCTTCGTTCCGTCGAGGTAACAGAGGTCTGATGTCCAAAAGAAGGGGCGTTGCAATGCGCCGGATAGCTTCGTACGCATTCTCCGCGATCAGCTTGCTGGGGGTGGCGGTGGCGCCGACGCTGGCTCAGCACGAGGGTCACGAAACACATGAGGTTATCGGCTGGGTACCGCGCGAGGTTCTCGAACGCCCGGTTTCTCTCCGAACGGGCATCGGCAACCTTCACGAGAAGGTAACCACCTCCTCGACCCAAGCGCAGGCGTTTTACGATCAGGGGCTTTCGTACATTCACTCGTACGTTTGGATCGAAGCAGCTCGGTCATTTCACCAAGCGTTGCGAGCGGACCCGATGTTGGCAATGGCCTATATCGGGCTGTGCGACGTCTACGTGGCTTTGCACGATACCCCGGCGGCGCGCGGTGCTCTGGAAAAGGCGCAGTCGCTCGCGGATGCGGTCACCCCATCGGAACACCGGCGCATGGACATCCGCGCCCGGCAGGTTGAATTTCTCGAGGACAAGCAAAACATCGACAAGTTCGTCGCCTACCGGAAAGCCATCTACGATGCACTCATGGCCGACCCCGCCGACCCTGGACTCTGGATCCTGCGAGGCTTTGCAGACGAAGGACCGATGGCCGGGCGCGGCCAGACTGGGGATTTGGACTCGATTTCGTTCTACCAGACTGCCCTGGCGCTCTCACCTGACAATTCCGCCGCTCACCATTACTTGACTCACTCGTTCGAAAACATCGGCCAAACCGAAGAAGCACTCAAGCACAGCGAAGCCTATTTGCGACTTGCCCCCTCCATTCCGCATGCCCACCACATGCGTGGCCATGAACTGCGGCGGGCGGGACGCGTCGAAGAGGCCGTAGAAGAGTTTCGCAAGGCCAATGAGCTGGAAGACAGCTACTACCGCTCGGAGCACATATCTCCCGAGTACGATTGGCACCATGCCCATAACCTTAGCCTCCTGGCTATGTGCTACCAGCTGCTGGGACAAATGAAGGCTGCTGAGCAATTGCTCCAGGAAGCCTTTTCCCTGCCGGCGCACGACGATCTCGCGGAGTTCAATCGCAGAGAATGGCCGGAATTCTTGCTGGACCGCGGCCGCGCGCAGGAAGCGTTAGACGCATCGCAGGTCCTGGTCAAGGGTTCGTCGGCGATGGGACGGTTCGCAGGACACACACTGAGCGGCAGGGCCCTGTTGGCGACGAATCGTCTGGAGGAGGCTAAAGGCGAGCTGTCCTTGGCGGAGCGGGAAGCAGAGCAGGTTCCCGCCGCTTCGGCCGAGTCGTTGTTGCCGTATGCCGGGGCTCTGCGCGCGGAGATCCTGTTGCGTGAGAAGAAATCGGCGGAAGGGTCAGCACTGATGAGACAAATCGAGCAGAGCATCCGTGCAACGCCCAGCCCCGACGCGCGGAGCCAGGCTCTGTTGCAACTCGAATCCATTGCACGCATAGCTCGCGAAACCGATGAATGGGAGTTGGCCGAATCCACCGCGCAGGAAATGATCCAACAAGATCCAACCTACGCCGGCGGATATTACTCGCTCGCCCTCGTGGCCGAACACCGGGGCGATGCCGCCATGGCGCGCGAGCAGTTAGCCACCACCGAAAAGCTTTGGAGTGAGGCCGACCCGGACCTTCCCGAACTGGAGAGCGTTCGCCAAAAACTCGCCTTAGAGCAAACGGAACTTCCGCAGGCCCGGCAGGAATATTTGAAACACCTCCAAGAGCACGCTCGAGCCCCCGTCCCATCGCAATCAGCTAAAGCCGAGGTTTCATACGATCCAGCCCGGCTCCGCGGAAACCCTAACGCCCCGATCATCATTGTTGAATTTTCCGATTTCCAATGCCCTTTTTGCAGGAAGGTTCAGCCGACTTTGAAGAACCTGCTTGCTAAATACGAAGGCAAGGTGAGCTTGGCATATCGGGACTTTCCGTTACGAGAAATCCATCCTGAGGCTCAGTTGGTGGCTGAGTCTTCCCGCTGTGCGGGCGAGCAGGGAAGATTCTGGGAGTATCATGACCTCTTGTTCACCAGTTCGGGTAGGCTCAACCGAGATGGCTTGGTAGAACTGGCGCGCAGTTTGAATCTCGATGAAAAACAGTTTGATTCCTGCGTATCCAGTGGCAAGTACACCACCCAAATCGAGCGAGACCTCCAAGACGGAATAAGCGCCGGAGTCCGTGGAACTCCAGGATTCTTCATCAACGGAATCTTGCTCAGCGGCGCCCAATCCGAAGCCAAGTTCGAACGGATTATCGAGGCCCAGCTCAATGCTGGCAAGGACAAGCAGGCGGCTCGCTGAAAGGCCCTGTTGGCTATGAATCTGACACGGCACTTTCGGCCGTCAGTTCCTGCATGACGGCAAGCCGGTCTTCACAATGGCCGCAATGGCTAACCGCCCGTTCGATTCACTCTTGTGGGAGCTGCCCTGCCAGCTTTCCACGAATCGCTTTGGCGCGGGCTTCCAGTTCTTCAGCCTCCCGCTCGCGGTGCGCGTTGCGAAGCAGCGCCGCGTAGCTTTCAATGCTCTGAGCCACTTCAGGACTTTCCGGACCGTCGGCTTCTGTCCGGATTGCTAGCGCGCGCCGGAAGAGCGGCTCCGCCTCGTCGTACTTGCCCTGGACGAGGGAAATTTCTGCCAGGCTATCGAGGGTCGCGGCTACTTGCAGATGCTTCGGCGCGAGCTTCTTCTCCTGGAAGGTCAGAAGGCGCTGGTACATCGGTTCGGCCTGTGCGTACTTGCCCTGCACTCGGTAAAGCTCTCCCAGATCCCGAAATGTCGCGGCTAACTTGGGGTCATCAGCCCGCAGCGTTCTTTCTTGCACATGCAGCAGGCGAAGATAGACCGGTTCCTCCTGGGTATAGTTGTTTTGCGCGCGATAGAGCTCCGCGAGCATGCCGAGCGTGGCAGCCACTTCAGTGTGCTCCGGTCCCAGGGCCCGCTCGCGAATCGCAAGGGCGCGCTTCAGGAGCGGCTCCGCCTCCGCATAGCGGCCCTGAAATTGGTACTGCAGGGCCAAGTTGATGAGCGCGGCAGCTACCTCGAGATGGTCAGGCCCCAAAGCCTTCTCGCGGATGGTGAGCGAGCGCTGCGCAAGCGATTCCGCCTCGGTGTAGCGGCCCGTGTCGTGGTACACCATCACCAGGTTGTCCAGGACTGCGGCAACCCTGAGGCTGTCCCCGCCAAGGCTTTTCTCGCGAATCGCGAGCGCGTGCTTCAGGAACGACTCGGCGTCGGCGTATCGGCTCTGGTGATAATAAAGGAGTCCCAGATTGTTGAGGACGGTCGCAACTTCGGGGTGATCCGGCCCGGAGGTTTTCTCACGAATGGCCAGCGAGCGCTTCAACAGCCGCTCAGCCTCCGCGTACCGCCCCTGGTCATGATAGGCCAACGCCAAGTCGTTGAGCGTTGTGGCCAGCCGCAGTTCATCGCCGGAACTCTCCGCGTCCTTCAGGGCTGCCAGGAACATCTTCTCCGCCTCGGCATAGTCCGCCTTGCGGTAAGCCCGCGCCGCCGCGGCCATCGATTCGTTCCAGCTTGGTTGCTGGCTTGACAGGCCTTGTAGACACCAGAAGAAGTAAGCGAGCAGATAGAATCCCACCAGCAGCACGCGCCTCTTTCCAAGCATCATTCCGGCTGTTTTCCTTTCGCAACACACGTCTCACCAACTCGCCGCTATTATAATGACCACGCCAATCGCCATCGGTCTCTTTTTGGGGATCCACGGCGGAGGAGATTGAAAGCACAGAGAAAGGGTACAGCGCACGTCGTCAGACCCGGGCCAGTTCGCCCTCGGGTCGCCCGAAGGATCGCCATGAAGCTACTGCGCGTATGCGTTTGGGTCTCCATGCTGAGCGTGTTCGCGCTTTCTGGAACTCTTGCGATGACGACTCAAAAGGCTTCGGAGCCGTCCCCAATGGCCATCCGCTTGACCGACGCAGCACGCGAGGCGGGCATCACCGTGCTGAACGTCTCTGGCGGGACAAGCAAAGACTACCTCCTGGAAGTGGTGGGCAACGGCGCCGCGTGGTTCGATTACAACAACGACGGACTCATCGACCTGCTCATCGTCAACGGCTCCACGATCGAGAAACTCAAGCGCGGCGGCGATCAGATGGTTACGCTTTATCGCAACAACGGCAACGGGACCTTCACCGACGTGACTGCCGAAAGCGGGCTGACCAAGAAGGGATGGGGGATGGGGGTTTGCACAGCCGATTATGACAACGACGGTTTCGAGGACATCTACATTACCGCCTACGGCGGAAACGTCCTGTTTCACAACAACGGCGATGGCACCTTTGCCGATGTGACCCAGCGTGCCCGCATCGGCCTTTCTTCCTGGAGCACCGGATGCGCCTTTGGAGATTATGACCGCGACGGCTTCGTCGACTTGTATGTTGCCAACTACGTCGCCGCGGATGTGAACTCGACTCCCAAGCGCGGGACCAGCCCGTTTTGCCAGTACCTGGGCATGGACGTACTCTGCGGGCCGCGCGGCCTCCGCGGCGCGCCCGATGTGCTCTACCACAACAACGGCGACGGCAGTTTCTCCGAGGTCACTCAGGCTGCCCGAATCCACGACCCCGGCTATTATGGCTTCGGCGTCATCTTCGGCGACTTGAATGAAGATGGCTGGCCAGACATTTTTGTGGCCAACGATTCCACGCCCAACTTCTTCTTTCGCAACGATCGCAACGGAACGTTCTCGGAAGTGGGCCTGGAAGCCGGCGCAGCCTTGAGCGGCGACGGGCGTCCTCAAGCGTGTATGGGTGTGGATGTGGCTGATTACAACAATGACGGACATCTCGGCATCTTCGTCACGAATTTCTCCCAGGACACGTCGACGCTTTACCGCAGCAACGGAGACGGAACGTTCACCGACGTAACCTCTCTGGCCGGTTTCGGCGCCTCCCAGTTGTACATGGGTTGGGGAACAGGTTTCGTCGATCTGGACAACGACGGCTGGCCCGACGTCTTCGTCGCCAACGGCCACATCTATCCTGAGATTGATCAGTCCGGGATCGGATCCACCTATCTGGAACGGAAGCAGCTTTACCAAAACCTTGGCAATAGCCGCTTCGCCGATATCACGGACAAAATCGGTGGCGGACTACTGCTTCAGAAATCCAGCCGCGGCGTCGCCTTCGGGGACTACGATAACGATGGCGACCTGGATATCCTGATCGTCAATCTCAACGATCGCCCCACCCTGCTCCGGAACGACGGCGGAAACAAGAATCATTGGATCACGTTGCGCTTGGTGGGAACGAAAAGCAATCGCGATGCGATTGGGGCGTGGGTGCGCGCGCAAGTAGGCGACCGGATCGAGCGCGCGGAGGTTCGCAGCGGGGGAAGCTACATTTCCCAGAATGATTCGCGCGTGCACTTCGGATTGGGTCGGCAAACCGAAGTCAAACGCCTGGAGATCCGCTGGCCGAGCGGCTTGGTGGAGACCTACGAAAACGTCAGGGCCGACCAGTTCCTTCTGGCCACGGAAGGTCAGGGGCTCAGGCCGCTCAAGGCTCCGCGAGCGATGCCAAACCACTGAACGCGATCTTCACGAAGTGCCCAGGAAAAAGCAGATTCCTCGCCACGCGCCGCGGCGTACTCCTCCGAAAGGTTGGGGCGTTGTACCCGGGAGAGATGGGGCTATCCGGTTGTGTTGCAGTTTCCCGCATCGTTGTGCGTCCCTCCCTGGTAATGATTGCCTGAAGTAAGAGCCCGTCGAGTCGCGAGGTGCGCGTGTGCTAGCCCGGTGCCTGGCGGTGTTTCTTGCGTGTCAGGTGAGTCTTGCTGTTTCCACTTCAGCGCAGGAGACCAAACGCTCTGGCGGCGCCAGCTCCGACGTCATCGTTTATATTTATATTCGCGCGCCGAACGGAGAGCCGCTCGGTGTCCCAGCGATTGTCCAGCTATTCAAATCTGACGGAACGCCTCATGGCCGAACGACCGCGCAAGGCTTTGCGCCGGCCGGTAGTCTTCCCGAGCCTTGGGCCGAGCGGCTATTACGTTGAGGTGTCGGTTCCAGGCTTCCAAACGACGCGGGAAGATGCGAGCGTCGTCATGTCAATCACCGCCGAGGTGCAGGTTTTACATGCAGCCCGAGCCTTCGTCGCCGCCCACACCCACGGAATTGCTCAAACAGGTCAATTCTGCAGGTCCCTGAAATTGCCAAGCCTTTTCTGCTCAATAAGTTCCATTAGTTCGTTTTGCAATTCTCGGTTTTT
>JBARRP010000274.1:0-8183 GCA_049644285.1 Candidatus Acidiferrales bacterium
GCGCATTGTTGCAGAACCGCATTTTTAATGAGGTTCCACAACAAAGGGCAGAACAGCCTCCAAAGGCCCTGTTAACAAGGCTTCTGAAAGATCGCGTTTGGCTCATGACGCCGGATTCAGGTTAAGAGTTCTAAGCTTGGTGTGCCGCCGACCCTTGCTGGTCGCGGATATCACCTCGGCATCCTTCTATCGAGCCTGCGCCCAGTTTGTGCCGACGATTCTCATCGACGAAGCTGGAACAGTCAGAAATAGTCGTGAGCTGCGTCACCTGCTGCGTACCGGAACGACTCGGGACGTAATGGCTGTGCGGAAGAACCAGACCTTTCACGCGTACGGAGCAAAGGTCATCAGCTGGCTCGAACCTCCCGATGATACTGCGTTGAACAGTCGGTGCATTCAGATTCCTATGTTCGAGACCTTCAGCACTAATCTGGTTAGGCCAGGGGATCCAGAAGCGGAGCGACTGGCCGCCGGCCTCCAAGCGCAGTTGCTTCAATTCCGGTTTGAGAACTACAGAAAGGTAAGACCTGGTCCCATCCCGGGGGACGAAATCCTTCGACCGCGCACTCGAGATCTTTTGTGGGCTCTCGCGGCAGCTCATGCGCAGGATGTCCAGCGATCCGAACTCCTACTTAAGTTCTTCGAATCTGGTCAGGCCGTCCCGCAGGAGCCCTTGACACCTGAGCAGAATGCCGTTCTCTGCGCGCTTTTTTCAATGATTCACGTCCGCGGCAACATCAGTTCCATTCGGACGGGTGATTTGACAGTCTCCGTGAATTGGTTCCTCAAAAAGGCCGGTGAGAGCCTGCAGTTGCTCCCACGGAAGGTCGGAGCCGTTCTCGCGTCGCTAGGCTTTTTGGCCCGTTCGCGCACTAATGTGGGGTGGAATATATCGGTTAACCGCGGGGATGTGGTAAAGCTTCACCACTTGGCTAGATCGTACGGGATTGACGGGCTGAGAGACCCCTTCCTTAAGGTGTCGCCGGACGACTGCTTCCTATGCCGGGCAGCAGGCTTAAATGGGAAAGCATCCAATCCAGCTTCGACGGCTTCGGAAGGTACACCGGTGACTGTTAACCTCGGCGAGGAGCTAAACCTATAACCAAGAGTGTCCCCTTTACGCTGGGGAAGCTTCATGTTTCCAGCAAGTCGACCGAAGTGTTGCGCGATCGAGTGATGACAGAGACAGGTATGGCAGTAGGCCGAGAGATGTGGGCCTAGCGGGTCGCCTGAGCGGGTGACGGTCGTGAACGTTGTGAACGTTTTGCAGCGGGAAACAGCATCACGAGGGAAGCACTACGATTTCTGGGACGGTGCCATGTCGCCAGAACAGTTGTGCGGATTGCCCATAGAGAGTCGAAGCGGAAGCGCGCTCACTGATCACGACTTTGGCCGCCGAGGCGCTTCGGTGAGGGGCCAAAGCACGTCGCATTCTGCGCAAGGAATTCGGTGACCCGCGGGGCCGGACTCGTAGAACCGAGCAGTCTCATCCTCCCTAGTGCGAAGGAGCACGGGATCCCGGACATTTCAACTACTTGGCCATGGCCTTCCGCTTCCACACCTCCCAGTCTTTGGGAAAACCGTCATTCAGGATGGCCGCCAGACGAGCCTCTTCGGGGTCGAGGTATTCGATCTTTTTACCAAGGACCTGGACCTGAAGTTCCGCGTTGATCTTTAGATAGACAGCGCGACCTACAGCTTGGGGCAACGTTGATCCCACCACGACCGCGCCATGTCCACGCATGAGGGCTGCCGGTTTGTTCCCCAGTGTCTCGGCCAGGGCTTTCCCCAGAGTCGCATTGGAGACCAACATGTTCGTCTCGCCCGCAACATTGCGAATGTCAAAGACCGGCACTCCCTCGCCGATGAACCCTGCCATATGGTAGATCGGTCGGAGCGGCTCACCGCTCACGCCCATCAGGACGGCCGACGGCGCGTGAAAGTGGATGACGGATTTGACGTCAGGCCTCACCTTGTAGATTTCCCCGTGGATAAACCGCTCCGAGTGCATGGAACGGCCCCTACCGTCCACGGGGCTGCTATCGAGATCGAGCTCCAGGATGTCATCGGCGGTGACGATCTCAGGGGCCATCGAGCGCGACATCAGATACCGGTTCGGGTCGCGGTCGTGCCGCACGGTCACGTGGCCGTAGCCGTCGAGCACACCCTGATCAGCCAGAATACGGCTTGCCGCCACAAGGTCCCACGCCAGGCTTGCGATATCTTGAACCAGACTTGTATTTCCTGGTCCAGCCGAAGCCTGCGTTCCTTGTGCTCCCGTTGCGTGTGGCGCGACCAGCAAGGCATCAGTTAACACGAAGCTGGTGCCGGATAAAAATCTTCGCCGGGTGAGTCCGGCGCTGCGCAGCGCGACTCGCTCCATCACTCCCTCCTTAAATCCGAAATTTCCTCATTTCAACTTCATCGTTGCGCAAGACCATAGGCCGGTGGCCCTCTTGTGTCAAGCTCACATCGCCGTCGTCCCGGTTCGTTGTTGCCCTCAATGCGGAAACCGCACTGCTTTTCGAAATTAGTTGACAACTTCGCTGGCGAGGAGTAACCGCATTAATCGTAAGCGCTGGATTTTTGATCGCGGCTGAAACCCACAAGCCCGGACGCATTTTTTCGCAAGCTGCTGGCCGTAGTGGGCAATCCGCGAGAAAAAGAGAGGCTGGCGTGAGTGCGGCCACAAACACGGGCACGTCGCAAGCTGTGTCACCCGCCGCATGGGAGGCCATCCGCGGCGGGTACGACTTGCAGGTGCATGTCGCGCCCGACGTGATTGCGAGAAGGATCGATGATATCGATCTCGCCAAAGAGTTCCTCGTGTGCGGCCTCAGAGGTTTTGTCCTGAAGTCGCATTATTTCCCGACTGCAGAACGAGCGCGAGTGGTCTCGAAGGCGGTTCCGGGAATTCACGCCTATGGCGCGATCGCCCTGAACCACAGTATTGGCGGGCTGAATCCCGTCGCGGTCGAGCTTGCCGGCCGCTCCGGCTGCAAAATCGTTTGGATGCCCACCGTGGATGCGGCAAACGAGACGGCAGGGCGCCCCGGCACAAAGCATGCGAAGCTGCCTTTCTGGGCGGAGATTCAGCAGGAGCTCGCAGCCGCGGGAATTGCGCCCCCCGGTATTCGAGTCATCGATGACAGCGGAAAGCTGACCGCCCCGGCACGCACTTGCCTCGAACTTGTCGCCAAGTACGACATGGTTCTTGCCACGGGTCATCTAGGGCGGCAGGAGATATCGGCGCTCGTGCGCGGAGCTAGAGAAATGAAGCTGCGCAAGGTTGTGGTCACACATGCCGAGTTTCCTTCCCAAAATCTCTCAGCGGAAGAGCAGGTCGAACTTGCAGTGATGGGCGCCTTGATTGAACACTGCTTTACGACGATGCACACCGGTAAAGCGCCTTGGGGCATTGTAATTGACAGTATTCGCAGGGTTGGTCCCGAGCGCTGCGTTCTCTCGACCGATCTGGGCCAGGCGACCAATCCGCCGGTATCGGAAGGTTTCGCTATGTTCGCCCAAACGCTTATGGATGCCGGTTTCACCGGAGACGAAATCCGCCGAATGGCTGTCGTGAACCCGAGCGAGCTGGTCCAGTAATTCACTACCAGAGGATCGCGATCTAGTGGCAAAGAATAATGCTGTTCTCGTTGTCAGCGCACACGCGGCCGATTTCGTCTGGCGCGCGGGCGGAGCAATTGCTCTCTACACATCGCGCGGCTACAGGGTACGCATCCTGTGTCTATCCTTTGGAGAGCGCGGCGAGAGCCAGGGAGCCTGGAAAGAGCCAGGCATGACTGTCGAACGCGTCAAGGAGATCCGGCGCGCTGAATCGGCGCGGGCGGCAGAGATTCTTGGAGCGGAGATTTGCTTTTTCGACGCCGGGGATTATCCCCTCAAGCTCTCTGAAGAGATGACTCAAAAGATGGTTCTGGAATATCGCGAACTTCAGCCGAAGTTCGTATTGACGCACTCGTTGCTTGATCCCTACAATCCCGATCATCCCACCGCCAGCAGCATCACTCTGCAAACGCGAGTCTACGCGCAGGCGCTGGGTTACCCGGCGCCCGGCGAACCGCTAGGCGCGCCTCCGGTCTTTATGTTCGAACCACACCAGCCGGAGCAGTGCGAGTTCAAGCCTGAAGTTTTGTTGGACGTTACTCCCGTCTGGGAGCTCAAGCACAAGGCGATGCAGTCGATGGAGGCTCAGACGCATCTTTGGGAGTACTACACCGACCTGGGTAAGCGCAGGGGCGTGCAGGCCGTGCGGAATGGCGGAAGCAAGAACATCAAGTATGCGGAGGCTTTTGAGCGCGTGTATCCACAAGTCACGGATGAATTGTCATGAAGCCCAGGATCATTCGCAATATTCCCCGGCCGGACCCGGAAGTGGTCCGCGCATTGCGTGATCTCGGCGTCGCCACTGTGCATGAGTCGCAGGGCCGGAAAGGTCTTACGCGGCCTTACCTTCGGCCAATCTATCCGGACGCAAGAGTAGCCGGTCCCGCGGTTACGGTCTCCTCGCAGCCGGGTGATAACCTTATGATTCACGCGTCGGTCGAGGTGTGCCGGCCGGGCGACGTTCTGGTAGTGACGACGACGTCGGAATCCTCGGATGGAATGTTCGGGGAATTGCTCGCTGTGTCATGTCAGGCTCACGGTGTCGTCGGGGTGATTATCGATGCGGGCGTTCGGGACACCGCGGAACTCACGGCTATGCGCTTTCCCGTGTGGGCGAAGGCAATCTCGGCGCAGGGAACAGTGAAGGTAACCGCGGGCTCTGTGAACGTTTCAGTGATTTGCGCTGGCGTGATCGTGAATCCGGGCGATGTGATCGTGGCGGATGCCGATGGAGTAGTTGTCGTTCCGTCTGGGCACGCAGCGGAAGTGGCGGCGCTCGGCAAACAGCGCGTCGCGAAAGAGGAAAAAACGCGCGAGCGGCTGCACAAGGGGGAATTGGGCGTAGATTTTTACGGGCTCCGGGCTAAACTCGAAGAACTCGGTGTCGAGTACCTCGACGAAGTTCCGGATCCAGACTCGACCTAGGGCACAGTACCCGTGCGTATTCTGACCTCGATGGCACCCGCAGAGTTCGCGTTTGCAGTCGTTCTCAGAGCGTGCGTTGCGTCTACTCTTTTCCGTACGCCGCCTACGCAGTAGACCGCAGAGACGAGCGCGGCATCTACGTACGTTCCCTCGACAGCCTAGCGGCCAAATGGCTGCCTGGAACCGACAGGGCCAGCAACCCCTTCTTTTCGCCGGACGGTCGCTGGCTTGGGTTCGAAGCCGGCTCCGTGCTGAAAAAGATCTCGCTTGCAGGCGGCGCGCCGCAGGTTATCTGCGACGTGCCTTACTTTCGGCGGCGCGAGCTGGGCGCCGGACGACACGATTGTCTTCGTACCCGTGTTCAGCTCGGGTCTCTGGAAGGTTCCCGCCACTGGGGGCAAGCCGATCCGGCTGACGACTCCGGATGCGAAACAAGGCGAGGTCGCCCATTTGTGGCCGGAGGTGCTCCCGGGAGGCAAGGAAGTGCTGTTCACCGTGCTAACAGGGATTCCTGCCGCGCGACAAGGTGGCTCCCTTGAAGAGGCCTCCATCGACGTACTTTCCCTGGAAACGGGTGAGCGGCGCTTGCTGGTTCAAGGAGGATTCCATGCGCGTTACGCTCCCAGCCGACACCTGGTTTACGGTCGCGGTAACAACTTGATGGCTGCACCATTCGATCTGCGGCACCTCAAAGTCGCCAAACCGGCGTTCCAGGCCGGTAAGCCGACGATCCTGTTCAGCGGGTTGTATCACTACAATATCGTGCCCAATCGTAGCTACGACGTTGCACCAAACGGGCGATTCATCATGGTCAAGGAACAAGATAGCGACACCGCCGCGCGACAGATCAACGTTGTCCTGGGCTGGTCCGAGGAACTCCGCCGGCTTGCGCCAACAGGAAACCGATGACGCTCACCGTGGGTATGTGGAGGGGCGATTCATCCTTCCCGCTCGGATTCGACCTGGATAGTAGACTTTGGTTCTTCGATGGGTGGCGTCCCGTAAGTATGGAATGACTTGACGGTCTGGAGTCCCCACGCCTGGCCTTTCGCTCGTTCCGCTTGGCTCCAAACCACCGGCCGATGATCCGGATCAAAGATCATATAGCCCCCTGACGCGATTTCAAATCGATTCCCGCCCGGCTCATAGCAGTACAGGAAAAACGTCTGTCCGATCGCGTGCTTGTGGGGACCCGTCTCGATCAACACGCCGTTTTCGACCAGGATGTCCGCCGCCTGCAAGACATCTTCCCTGCAATCCGTGAAATAGGTCACGTGGTGGAGTCGCCCGTGTCCCCCAGCTTGGTCCTTGGTGATCGCAAGGTCGTACGATTTATTCGTTGATGTGAGCCAGGCGCCGACTTCCGCGCCGTCATCGAAGACAATCTGCTCGGTGACACGCATTCCGAGAAGCCGGTGGAAAAGCTCTCGATTCGCCTTCACGTCTTTCGAAAGGAGGTTGATGTGATCCAGTCTCCGGGAAGCGATGCCGCGATCTCCGCGCCGCTGGGGGAGGTTCTTGAAGCCGGTTGCGAGGTCAGCCGGAGCGGCAAATTTTTGTGTCTCGAAATAAATCTCGACGTTATGCCCGTCCGGCGAATGAAACCGAAACGCTGGACCGTGGCCGAAGTCCCCCACCCATCTACCTTCGACGCCGTTCCGCACCAGATTCTCCGCCAAATCGCGCAGCGTTTGATCGCTTCTGGCTCGAAACGCTACGTGGCCCAGACCCGAAGTCGCCGCGGCAGTCAACTTCAGGGTATACGACTCGTAATCGCCCCACGCGCGCAGGAAAACCGAATCTCCGGATCGCCCGGCTTCATACAACCCGACAATGTTCTTGAAAAAATTCAGACTGGCGTCCGGTTTCGGCGTAAGCAACTCGACATGACCGAGATGCGCGATGTCATGGAAAGAAGGCTGGAAGTTCATAACACAGTCCTATGCTATTCGAAGGTTGCCACCGAGGATGATGCCCACTTCTTTGGCGCGGTAACGCGTCGCCATGGGCCATACCATCCCTAGGGCGGGAAATTTTCTCACAGGTGCGGATGATTCACTAGAATGTTATCCTGACAATTGCGGGGTCGCTGAGCCAGACTTCCGTATGCGCCATGGTGGATTCTGATGGCAGTCGGCTTGTAAAGGTTTGAATTTCAAACACTTTGTCGCTTCGCAGAATCTTCCCACGGGAATAGGTGCGAATCAGTCTTCGGCCTATATTTTTGACCCGCTTTCGTACCCTTATTAGGAGGGGAAAAACACAAATCCCGGCTCCGGACTGACCTTCATGCTGCAGTGTCCAAGCCTGTGTTAGGACCCTTTATTCGGCAATGCACCTCGGACCCATTTTTTCGTTGCTCCCAGCGTACTCCTCAAACAGCATAAGAAATAGCGGAGGAGGCCGCAATTCTGGCGAAATGAGCTGGACGGAGCAATCGCCTTGCGCACGATGCCTAATCGCGAGGGGTGCCACTCATGAATGATAGTCGCTCAAGCGCCAATCAGAGTCATTTTGTTCTCGCCGTGGACGATGATCCCTCCGATCTAGAGCTAATCCAGAGGGTATTGCTACGGAATGGCTACGCGGTGCGGACCGCACAGAGCGGTAAAGAGGCAATTTCGCTGATGGAGCAGATACTTCCAGCCGTTCTGATCCTCGATGTGGCCATGCCAGGCATGTCCGGGTATGACCTCTGTAGTTTTTTGAAGCGGGATCGAAGGATGAAAGACATTCCTGTCGTGTTCCTGACCGGTCAGGACTCTCCGAAAAACTTCAAAACAGGGCACGAGGTCGGTGCCACTTTCTACGTGCCCAAGTCGAGCGGGCTCGAAGGTGTAGTGAGGGCAGTGCGTACACTGTGGGCTGGTGCAAAGGGCTAGCAATTTTCACCTCAGTCGAAGTCTTATTCCCGCACGATGTGCCGAGGCAGACCCCAGGTCTGTCCTACTCTCCGTCTCACAAGTAATGGCCCCGAGGTGAGGCTATCTCGCAGACCGAAATTGAGGCAGATGGGGCACAAGAATTGGGCCAATCCGAGCTTCTGAAAACGCAACGCTCGATAGTGGATTGAAACCTTGGCGGGGCCGACGGGGTTCGAACCCGCGACCTCCTGCGTGACAGGCAGGCGT
>JBARRP010000275.1:0-2170 GCA_049644285.1 Candidatus Acidiferrales bacterium
AATGATGCCTGGCCGCACGGGCTTTGCGGTGTGCCGCGAGGTCAAGGCAAGACCCGAGACACGGCTGCTCCCCGTAATTCTCGTGACTGGCCTCACAAACAAAGAAGACCGAATCCAGGGAATTCAATGCGGCGCCGACGATTTCCTCAGCAAGCCCATAAACAGAGAGGAGTTGCTGGCGCGCGTGCATTCGCTTCTGCGGCTGAAGGAGTTCACCGACGAGCTGGAGAGCGCCGAGGCGGTTCTGTTCAGCTTGGCGCTGAGCATTGAGGCGAAAGATCCCTATACGGACGGGCACTGTCATCGCCTGTCGAAATACTCTGAGGCGCTGGCCGAGAGACTGGCCCTGCCCGAAGAGCTACGGGTAGCGCTGCGCCGCGCTGGCATCGTTCACGACATCGGCAAGGTAGCCGTGCCAGAGCGAATCCTTCTTAAGCCAGGCCCGCTGACGGCGGAGGAGCGAAAAATCATCGAGCAACACCCGGTCGTGGGCGAGCACATTTGCGCTCCGCTAAAATCCTTCCGCCACGTCCTGCCTATCATCCGCCACCACCATGAAAGGGCCGACGGGTCGGGCTATCCCGATGGGCTTGCGGGCGACGAAATCCCGCTCGCGGCGCAGATTCTCCAGACTGTCGACATTTATGACGCGCTCGCCACTGACCGGCCTTATCGCAAGGCGTTGCCGCCGGAAGAAGCCTTTGCGGTCATGCGTGAGGAAGTGAGGCGCGGCTGGTGGGATGGCTCCTTGGTGGAGGAGTGGGCAGCCTTGGTCAGCCTTCCCGCGCAGGCTGTTTCGAGCCACGGCAGGTGATCATGAGTCGAGCCTAGGACAACAATCGCGGGTACTCTCGATCCCTGGCACGCTTCTCTGGCAGCAGCTTTGCACACTTCGGACTTGGGACTCGGTCTCTTGCGGTTTCACTGAATTCGAGAAGAGCCAGAGCAAATGGAGGACCGGGATGAGGGAGAGCACGGAACGCTTCCAAGTCTTGTTTGAGAATAATCCTCACCCAACTTGGGTGTACGACGTCGAAACAATACACTTCCTCGAGGTCAACAAGGCTGCTGTAGAGAAATACGGCTATTCTCGAGACGAATTCCTCGCAATGCGCATTACGGATATCCGACCGCCGGAAGACGTTGGCCCCCTGTTGGAAGACTTGAAGAAAGAGCGCCCGGTACGGCAATCCAGCGAACGCAGGCACCGTTGCAAGGACGGCCGAGTGATACAGGTTGCAGTGAGCTCGCACCTTGCGGAACTAAAAGGCCGAAGGGTCGCAGTAGTTGTCGCCGAAGACATTACCGAGCGCAAGCGGACAGAGGAGGCCCTGGTGCGCGCAAAGGAGGAAGCGGAGCGCGCCACGCACTTGAAGGATCAGTTTCTCTCGACAATGAGCCACGAACTGCGAACACCACTCAACGCTATCCTGGGGTTCTCCGAGCTGCTCTCGGACGAACGCTACGGCTCGCTGAACGAGCGCCAAGGCCGCTACATCGGCCACATCCACACGAGCGGCCGACACTTGCTCCGACTCATCAACGATATCCTGGACCTCTCAAAAATCGAGGCTGGTCGCTTTGAGCTGGCAATCGAAAGTGTGCGTCTCGATTACGCGTTTGACGAGATCATGAGCGCGATGGGGCCATTGGCGGAAAAGAAATCGCAGACGTTGTTTCAACACGCTGAGCCGGGCCTGAGCCTCCGCGCGGACGCTACTCGGCTCAAGCAGGCGCTTATGAACTTGGTCGGCAACGCAATCAAGTTCACTCCCCAAGGTGGGCGCGTCGAACTGACAGCGCGCCGAGTGGATCGACAAGTCCGAATAGAAGTTTCTGATACGGGTCCGGGCATTCCTCCCGAGGAGCAGAAGCGAATCTTCGAAGCATTCTACCGCCTGCGGAGACCCGGCGAGGCTACGGAAGGCACGGGCTTGGGCCTGGCCATCACCCAACGCCTGATCGAATTACATGGCGGTCAGCTTGGCCTCGAGAGCCAATTAGATCGAGGAAGTTGCTTTTATTTCTCTTTGCCCGTCGCCGAGGAGGTCTTGGACCCGCTTATTCGGGGAACCGAAGCCAGACAACTCGGGAGCAAACCTCCGCGGGTTCTGGTGATCGACGATGACCCGGCGGCTAGGCAGCTTCTGCTTATCCGGTTGTTTCAGCA
>JBARRP010000276.1:0-5872 GCA_049644285.1 Candidatus Acidiferrales bacterium
CAGAAGGCAGCAGCAACAGAGATGAGGTCCTTCAGACCTCGCCTCGCTGTTCCTCGACCACTGACACCGCATTCAAGAGCGCATTTCTGCTCCTGGTGAATAAAGCAGGCTAGGGCGCACCACATCCTTCTGCGCGTTTGAAGCACTGCAATTTGGGTGAAGTGGCCGCGTGCTGCGCGGATCCCGATTCCCCACGTCATCTGTCTTCTTCTAAATTGAAATTTGGCGCTCGCGGGTTAGATAGAATTCCATCGCTGGAGTGATAATCAGCGATAACACCATCGAGATCAGGATGCCTCCGATGACGGCGATGGCCAGCGGCTGCAGCATCTGGGAACCCGCACCCAAGGCAAGCGAGAGCGGGAGCATGCCTGCCACGGCTGCCATCGCCGTCATCACAATCGGGCGAAGCCGGCGGCGTCCAGCCTGAACCATGGCCTCTTCCGCCGAGAAACCCGCGGCGCGGAACCTCTGGTTGGCGTCGAGCAAAAGGATACCGTTCTTAGCCACGATACCCACCACCATGATCAGACCCATGAAGGAGGAAACATTGAACGTAGTTCGAGTAATCAGGAGAGCAAAGAAGACTCCCGAGGTGGAGAGAACCGCTGAGGAAAGAATCGCGAGGGGCGCCGAAAACGATCGAAATTCAAAGAGCAGCACGAGGAAAATGAGCACCAGGGCCAGCAAAAGAACTACGATGAGGTCATGGAAGGACTTCTGCTGCTCTTTGTAAGTGCCGCCGTACTCGACTCGAATCGAGGCCGGCAGTTTTAGATCCCTCACCGCTTTTTGTACCGCAGCCACGCCGCTGCCCAAATCCAAGCCTTCCAGACGCGCAGTGGGTTCAACATCCCGTTGGAGATTCTCGCGGCGAATCTCCGTCTGGCCCGGCAGCTCCGTGATGGTAGCCATGGAGCCAAGGGTCGCAGTTCCTCCGGCTGAGTTGACGAGCACCGTGTTGCTCATCGACTCGAGGGAGCCTCGATTCGTTTCGGGGAAGCGAACGCGCAGGGTATAAGGGCGGTCGTTGATGACAACTGGAGTGGTAGCAGGCTCACCGTCCACAATGGTGGAGGCAGCGATCGCAAGCTGGTCGGTCGTAAATCCTGCCTTGGACGCCGTTTGGGGATTCACCGTGAAAACCACAGCCGGCCCGCTGGTCGTGTTTTCAATGCCGTTCTGGATATCCACCACCGGCTTCTTGCCGCTGACGGAGATGCCCGCGAGCGCATCCGCCACTTGAGGCGCCCACGTGGCGAGGAGAGCCGCGTCAGGAGAGAAAAGCTTGACCACGATGGGCTGGGGAGCGCCGGTCAGGTCTCCGATCATGTCCTGGAGCACCTGAGTGAAGTCGATGTCGAGCGCCGGCTCCTCTTTCCTAACGTTAGCGCGGACCTCGGCGATAGTTTCATCGATATTGCGGCTGCGCTTGTCCTTCAGTTTGACCGCAATATCTCCGGTATTGGGCTCGGTGACTGCCGCAAGCCCCAGTTGCAAGCCCGTGCGACGCGAGGTGCTTTCAACCTCGGGAACCGCGCGAACGATTTGCTCGACGTGGGAGATGACTCGGTTGGTTTCCTCGAGTGAACTGCCCGGCGGCATCACGTAGTCGAGCACGAACCCGCCTTCATCCATGGCCGGAAGCAAGTCGCTGCCAAGACTGTTGTAGCACACGTAAGAAACAACAATCAGAATCGCACAGAACCCGGCCAACCACCCGGGATGTTCCAACGCGCGGCGCATCCACCGCTCGTAGAATTTGAGGATACGTTCGAACACTCCTCCTCGCACGGAGGCTTCCTCTGCGGCGAGCATGCGTCTGATCTCTTCCTGTTGCGAAGATTCCGCCGACAGGCCGCGCGCCGGGTCTTGCGGGATGCCCAGTGAATTCTCGTCCGCTTCACGTTCCGAATTTCGGTCGCCCGCTCCCGGTGTCTTCTTATGGCGAATCAGATAGGTGCCCAGATTAGTGGTCCAAGCGAGCGCGAGCACCAGCGAAGTCAACAGTGAGACGCTCATGGCGGTTGCCAGGGCCCGGAAGAAAGTTCCGGTAACGCCAGTGATGGAGATCAGAGGCAAGAACACGACAATCGGAGTCAGGGTCGAGCCGATCAACGGGATGGTGAGCTCTTTGAGGGCCCTTCTGGTTGCTTCGAGCGGTCCTTCGCCGCCGTCGCGGTGCAGAACAATGTTCTCCACGACCACGATCGCGTCGTCGATGACCAGTCCACCTGCTGCGGCCAATCCTCCCAGAGTCATCATGTTGAAGCTTTGGCCCATGATCTTCAGCGCCACGAAGGTCACGCAGATGGTCACGGGAACAACCACACCCGCCAGCACCGCAGTGCCCAAGTCTCGCAAGAACAACCAAATGATGAACCCTGTAAGAAAAAGGCCAATGATGATTGCATCGCGTACGCTGGCAATCGATTGTCTGACGATGTTGGACTGATCGTAAAAGACGCGCAGTTCGACGCCGGAGGGAAGAGTCGAACGAAGGTTTTGGATTTCCAGGTGGACTTCGTTGGCAACCTGGACCGTGTTGCTGTCGGGCTGGCGGCTGATGCTGAGCAATACGGCCGGCTTTCCGTTCGCGGTGACCACGGTATAGGCCGGAGCCGTGGAAGGAGCGATCGCACCGACATCCCGAATTCGAACCGGCACATCGTTGACGTTCTTGATGACGATGTCACCAATTTCTTCGGGAGTGCGAACTTGGGCGGTGACCAGTCCCAAGAAGAGCTGGTGATTGCGGCTGAGCAGGCCGGGCGAATCGATCAAGTTCGTGTGATTGACGGCGTCCAGGATGTCCTGCAATGTCACGTGGGAGCGGAGCATCCGGGCAGGGTCAGGTGTCACCTGGAACTCCGGTATCTGTCCTCCCTGGACCAAGACGCTTGCGACTCCGGTCAGCCGGTTCAGACGCGGCTTGAGCTCATAGGTGGCCAATTCCCACAACTGCGATTGTGGAACCTTGTCAGAGGTGAGGCTGTAGCCCAAGATCGGGAAACTCGCGAAATCAAGACGATGGCTTTCAATCTGGGCCGTGGGCGGGAGCGTGCTCTGAATGCGCGACACTGCGGCGTTGACCTGCAGGAGCGTCTGAGGCATGTCCACTTCCCAATTAAAGAACAAATCGATTTCCGCCGACCCGCGACTCGTAATTGAGCGGACGTCCTCGAGACCCGGGACGCTGTTCACCGCGCCTTCGAGGGGACGAGTGATGGTCACTTCCATCTGGTCGATCGGCATTACACCGTTGTCCACGCCGATGATGATGCGTGGAAAGTTGGTCGCGGGGAACACCGCAATGGGGATTGAAAGAGTCTCGTAGACACCGATGATGGCCAGGATGAGAACCAGAAAGATAATCGACTTGGCGTGGCGGGCGAACCAATAGCGCGATCTGTCCTCAGTGGGCGCACTCCTTACCGACGCGGGCATCGTGGTTGAATTCAGCACCTTACCTTGCATGGGAAGCTACCTCTCGCGAACACAAGTAAGAAAAATCAGGATCAAGAAACTCCCGCGAGCCAACGCGCGCGAGAAGGGCAACCTTCAATCCTTATCCTTGGTCGCCTTGTCATCACCTTTATCGCCCTTTTCGCCTTTATCGCCCGTTTCGCCCTTTTGCTCCTCTGGAGCCTTCGGAGTTTGGACTTCGATTTTAGTTTTTGCCAGTACGTCCGGGTCTTCTTTATCGAGTTCGAACGCCCCGACGGTGACGACTCGGTCGCCTTCCTTAAGACCCTCGGTAACCTGCACGTCATCACCGTTGCGGATGCCTACCTTGACGTCTTGCTTCTTGGGCTTATTGTCGGAGCCAAGCGCGATAACGGATGTCGCCCCATCAGAGCCACTCAGCAACGCCGACGCCGGGATGACGATCGCATGGGGGACCGTCTTACTCACAATGTTGACCCGAGCGCTGGCTCCCGGCTTGAGCCGCCCTCCCCGATTGGCAGCCTGCACCCACACCTCAACGGTTGTGCTGCTCGGGTCCAACGCAGGGCTCACCAGGGTGACCTTCCCGGGAACGTCAGCGCCCTGATCCGGCGCAGAAATAGTGGCCGCGTCTCCTACCTTCAGCTCTGCCGCCTGCTGTTGCGAGACGTGGGCGCGCGCAATCACTTGCGATAAATCCATCACGGTAAGAATCGGGGAGCCACTCAGAGGCATTTCTCCCGGATAGAAGGGCCGGTCGGTCACGACACCATCGATGGGGCTGACAATCTTCGTATAACTAAGTTGGGCTTCAGCGCTCGCAGCTTTGCCCTTGGCAGCAGTGAATTGCCCTTCAGCGGCTTTCAGGTCGAATTGCTTTTGCGCAAGGTCATACTGATTCTGAGCTTGAGTCAAGAGGATCCTGGCGTCGTCTACGTCCTTCGCCGAAACCGCTCCTTGCTTGTACAGGGTCTGACGACTTTCGAAAATCTTTTGCTGGGCCTCCAATTCCTGTTTGGCGAGCGTAAGGTCTTGCCCCGCCTTTTGAACGGCGCTGTTGTAGCCCGCTTCCGCCTGTTGATATCCACCCTGGTTCTCGGTCAGAGCGCCGGCCAGATCCCGATTCTCGAGCTCCACCAGCAATTGACCGGCACGCACCTTGCTCCCGCGATTCACGTAAAACTTTCTGACTGGCGCGCTGACTTTCGGCACGATGGCCGCTTGGTCGCGCGGGTAGAGGACCGCATCCGCGGTCACCTTGCTCTGGATCGTCTCATTCTCCGCGGCCGCAACCTGCACCGTCACGGTCGGTGCTACCGCGCTTTCTCCTTGCGACGAGCACCCTGACAAGAGAAGGCCCGCAACGAGAACAAGACCAGTAAGGCTAGGCGGCACCCAAGCTGCGCGGCCGCTCCTGTCCGAATGCGTTATCGACGTTGTCGAGGTTATCGGGGCCATAAGCGATGATTGATTTTTGTCCATGGCTGTCCACGTATGTTTTAGCATGGTCTTCAGAAAGTTCCAGTCAGCGTTTGAAGATTCGCCAGGGCAACGCGATAGCGCGCCTGGGCGTCGTCGTACGCATTGCGTGCCAGTGTCAGAGTGTTCTCCGCGTCGACCACCTCAAGCGCGGTCGATACCCCGCCCTGGTAGCGCAAGTTGATCAGGCGCAGACTCTCGGCGGCGAGATCAGCCGTGTGGCGGGACCCCTCGACAGCGGCCCGGGAGACGGAGGCCTCATTGTAAAAGCTAAACAGATTGCTCAAAGTCTCCCGCTGGGTCTGGCTCAGCTCGACGCGGGCCTGCTCGCGCTTGTACTGGGCCTGGTGAAACTTGCTGCGCAAGCTGCCCCAATCCCAGACCGGCACGTTTACGCCCGCGGTGACGAAATAGCCCAAGTTCGGCAGCACGCCAACCGCTCTATCGGCGGCGAGCCTACTATGAAGGGCAAAGGCATTCGCCTCAATCCCGTAATCAGTATCTACAAAAAAGGAGGGGAAGAAAGCGCCTTTCGCGGCAGTAACGTCCAGATCGGCTTGTCTCATGGCCTCGATCGCCACGCGCAGAGCAGGGTTTTCCCGCTCCGCCATGCCTCGGATCTCGCCGAACGGCGGCAGCGCCGCAGCCGAGTCCAGATCGTCCACTACGCTAAAATTTTCATTCAATGTGGGAAACAGCAATACGGCGAGGTCCAAGCGGGCATTCTCCATAGCCAGCTTGGCTTCTTCAAAGGCCTGCAGCTGCTGTCCATATTGAATCTCCGCCTTCACAGCGTCACTGTGTGCTGTCTGACCAGCGCGCTCCAAATTCTGACTGATATCAAGAAAGTGCTTTGCCTGCTCAAGAGCCTGCTGGGTGGTTGCGTACTTGCGTTGCGAGACAGCCAGAGCGTAGTAGAGCTTCGTGACGGTTACCGTCAGTCCCC
>JBARRP010000277.1:0-13120 GCA_049644285.1 Candidatus Acidiferrales bacterium
AGGGAAACGGTTTGGGCTTTCTGAGGCGCAGAAGGGCGACATGTGGCGCCGTTGGAAGGCGGGACAGTCGTTGCATGAGATCGGGCGCGCCTTCGGCAAGGAGCATTCTTCCATTCGCTGTCTGGTCCATCCCACTGCGCGAGTTCACGATCTGCCAGTATCGGCCGCAATCAGCAGGGGTCCTTTTGCGACCTTCGTCCACGGGCGCGAGTGTAGCATCTTCGCCTTTGTTTCGCCATCCTGCGACAGCGAACCTAACGGGATCATTTCGCATCAAATGTAGTATGAGCGCTAAAAAACTGAAGGGACGTGGGCGTTTAGTGCCCACACGACCAACTGGTATCGAATACCAAGTACAACACGGAATCCACTTGGTTGGGCCGAAATTACAGCATGGCCGAGGTTTGCGACCAACCCGGTGGGCTAAGTGTTCCTTGCGTTTCGCACATGCCCAACGAATTCCAGATGGAAGCTATTTCCTCTATACCGACGACGGCAGAGTTCATCAACTGAAGTCCGTCGATGGTGAGTGGCATTACTTGGCCGTGGCGGCCTGAATCTAGTACGCCAGCCGCTGTTAGAGGCATCAAGTCGAAACTGGAGTGTAGGGCAAAACTTATAACCGCACCGCCTAGGTGATGGGCAAGAGAAACGCTGCGGTTTTGACCATCCCTATGCCTCACCCCGGTCCAGAGAAGACCGAGCCCCGGGCGGCACTCGACGAGGGGACCGAAGCCTGATTTTGGACATTTTTTGTACGGAATCCGGTCCTTCGTACAGTTTCAATTCATTTCATGCATTCCTAAGTGCCTTAGATCCTGTAGATACGTCGGTGTTTCGGGTTCCAATCCCACCCGCTCCTCGAATCTGGTCTATCGCTTTGGGTAAATAACCTGTCCATCCCGGGGATCGTGTAGTGGGGACAATGCTGTCACGTCTCGGGCAGGATCGCCATTCAGTACAACCAAGTCAGCGTCCATACCCTGCGCGATACGGCCGCTCCGAGCGGAGTACCCAAAGCGTTCCGAAGGGTTGGTGGTCAGCGAAGCGAGAATCTGTTGAAAGCTCATTCCGGCGCGCGACATCAGCGTAAACTCCTCGCCGGTGTCGAAGTGATCGATGTAGCCCACGTCCGTTCCGAACAGGATTTGCCCACCAGCGCCTGCGTAAGCCTTCAGTTCGTCAGCCGCCAGCTTGATCCACATTTCGTTTTCCTCGGCAGAGACGTGGGCCTTCTTCGCTTCCACGTCAAACAGAGTAAGCGTAGGGATGAGGGCCAAGTGCGCAGACTTCATGCGGTCCGTAAGGGCTTGGTCCCAGGTACCGCTCATGGGAGCGGTGTGGGCCAGCACATCGACGCCGCTTTGCAGGGCGACCTCGATCCCTTCTCGGTTCGAAGGATGCGCGAAAACAGGCTTGCCGGCGCGATGGGCTTCGGAGACGATCGCCTTGCGATATCTGCTGGCGCACTCGCCCCACTGCCTGCGCGGCGGATTCGACTTCCGCTGAGGGTATGTGGTTAGCCTCAAGAAATCCCTTCACGTAAATCGGAGTGCCACCTTTGGCATAGAACGGCTCGCCAACCGTCAGGATTCTCGCCCCGCGTACCTCGCCGCTTTCAATGCGGCGCCGGATCGTGTTGGTATTCTCCAGGACGGAAGCGACGTCGAACACCGTAGTAAATCCCCACTGCGTCAGCATCTCCTCGAGCTGCGAAGAAATCTGGTCCGCTGAGAGGTTCTCTGCATGCAGCAGCCCGGGCGTGAGGATGTGGACGTGGCTATTCCAGAATCCAGCGGTCACAATCAGGCCTTTGCAGTCAAGTACAGTCGCTCCTTGCGGAACTTTGGTTGTGGCGCCCGGGCCAACGGCACGTATGCGACCGTCATGCACGATGATTGTGCCGTTCTCCATTGGCGGCTCGGTGGGCGAGGGATAAATCCTGCCGCCGACCAGCGCGAGGTCAGAGGCTCGGCTCAGGTCGCGAGCAAACACCAGCCAGAGCAAGACGACGGGCAAAACGAATCGGATTCGCATAGTGGGAATATACTCTCGCAGCACCGAGATTGTTTCGAATCGCGGTTTAGGGTAGCTAACGGGCGCGAATCAGTAGTATTATGGTCGTATGAAGGAGAAGACTTCTATCACACTATCATCGGACGTCTTGGCAAAGGTTGACCATCTGGCGGGTTCAAAGCTCTCGCGCTCAGCCTTTATTGAGGGCGTTCTCCGCGATTACTTCCGGGAACGAAGGCGCCGAAAGGCGCATGCGCGCGATTTGGAGCGCATCAACGCCGCCGCCGATCGGCTGAATTTGGAGGCTGCGGAAGTCCTCGAGTACCAGGCATCCGAAGACTGAGCCATTGCGTGGAGCGTGTCCGTGAGGCGAGGAGAACTGTTTCGCGTGTTCAAACCGGGCGGGGATCCAAAGCAATACCGGACTTTCGTGATCGTAAGCCGCCAAGCACTCATTGATTCCCGCTTCTCGACCGTGGTTTGCGTTCCTGTTTTTAGCAGTGGAGAAGGGCTATCAACCCAGGTCGGAATTGGCCCTGAGGAGGGTCTCAAGCGTCCTAGTTGGATCATGTGCGACAATCTCGTCAGCATACGCAAGTCTGAACTGACGAACTATGTGGGATCGCTCTCGAGCTCGAAACTTGCGGAACTGGAGCACGCGCTCAAGATGGCTCTGGATCTAAGCTAGAAACCCACCGCGCATACCGCTGAAGGGGGATCGCCAACAGAATTCGTTGCGTCTGCAGATCCTCGCCTGCAGCCCGGCTTCAATGAGAGATATCCTCCAGCGCCAAACCACAGGTGCGCGGGCCGAAAATGCCGATGGACAGCGCCACGACGAGCATGGAGGCGGCAATAAATGCAAACACTCCGGTGACTCCAAAATCCCGCAAGATGAAGCCGATCAAAAAGCTGGCGAATATGGCGCTCAGCCGGCTCCACGAATACACAAAACCCACCGCTCGTGCCCGCACCCGCGTGGGGAACAGCTCCGCTTGGTAGGCATGAAACGCGAACGACATGCAATTATTCGAAAAGGTCAGCGCCACCCCGCAGGCAATCAGCCACACCGGGGTTGTCTGCCGCGCGAATAGCAGACCGAAGCCCGCGATGCAGATAGCGCTGCCGACGATCAGCCATTTTCGCTCGAGCTTATCCGCGATGCTGATGGCGAGGAGCGGCCCGACAGGCGCTGCCGTCGCGATAATGAAAGAGTATTGCAAGCTGCTCGTGATCGTGACACCCGAGGAGATCAGCAGCGTGGGTACCCAGGACGCGAAGCCGTAATACCCGATGGTCTGGAAGAGATGGAAGACCATCAGCATCAGCGTCCGGCTCAGGTAGGGTGCGCGAAAGATCTCGAAGAAGCTGCCGTGCGGCTCTTCACTCGGTTCGGAATGGGGTGGCGGGAGGGCCCTACCCAGTTCTCTTTCCACGCGCGCCTCCATCATCGACGTCGCGCGCTCCGCCTCCTCGAATCTACCGTGGGCGATCAGCCAGCGCGGGCTCTCGGGAACGCCGCGCCGGATAAACCAAATAAACACCGCACCCACCGAGCCGATGAGCACCACCCAGCGCCACCCATCCAGGCCGAATGGCTGCCGCGGCACTAGCCACCACGCCAGCAGCGCAACGCTGGGCACCATCATGAGTTGCACCACGTGGTTGACTCCGAAAGCGCGGCCGCGCAGTTCCTTCGGCATCAGCTCGGCGATATACGCGTCGATGGTTACCAGTTCCACGCCGATGCCGATTCCGGCGATCGTCCGCCATACCAGGATGCTCGTTGCCGTATTCTGAAAAGCCATCACCACCGTTGCGGCCGTGTACCACAGCAACGACCAGGCAAATATCAGTCGCCGGCCGAATCGGTCCGCCACAAAGCTGAACAGTAAAGTTCCAATGAAAAGCCCCGCGAAGGTTGCCGCAACGAAGCTGGCCAGCCCGCTGAAGCCAAAAAATGCTGCTGAAGTCCGGGAGAAGATCCCGCTACGCACCAAGCCCGGGCCGATGTAGGCGGTGAAGAAAATGTCGTAGAATTCAAAACACCCGCCCAGCGACAGCAGCAGCACGAGCCTCCACACGTAGCGGGTTGCGGGGAGCCGGTCCAACCGCGCGCTGATCGCGGCGCCCTCGTCCTTAGACATCAGCGAAGAACGGTATGGAAACCAGGAGGCACCTCACAGCTGTGGCGGCTGCACGTTTGTGTATTCGTAGCGCACGGAGAGATGGTTCTTGCCCGACACGTCCCCGGACTCAATGTCGACTTCCCCGCGCAGAGGCAGACCCCTGCTCTTGGAAATCCACTCCTGGCCATCGGACTTTACCTGACCAACGTCGGTCCTTTCACTATGCGTGCTGTACACCGCTGCCGTCTCACCGTTGACCGACTCATCGCGCAGATAGCGGCAGGTGTACTTGCTCTTTCGTCGGTTTTCTTCCTCTTGCTTCATCACTTGCTGCGGCGTCCACCCGTCGCGGGTCCATTTGCCGCCGACCTTGGTGTACGCTGACCCGCCAACGTAGATCGTTTCGGAGTAGCTGGTGTCCTCGGTTCGGGGTTTGCTCCCATCTTTGGGAACAAGACTCATGGCGCTATAAATGTGAGTCGGGGTCGTCATGACCTTGTTCATAGCGTCGTCAACCGCCTGGCAGTTGCCTTGGGCTGCCAGCGGCGTCGCGCCCATCAGCGAAAGCCCGAATGTGAACCCAACGATGGTGCATAGCAATCTTATCCGTTTCGCTTCCATAGGATTTGGGTCCTCCTTTTATGTAAACACACGCGACGCCCCGTCCACGTCGAGAGAGGCAGGTTCCGAATCGGATGAAAACCCTTCGAATTCCGATCGCGCGCAGCGCAAACAGGCCCGTGTGTCCCTAACCGTTGGTCACCTGTCTTAGCGTACACTGAACGACGGACTTTCTACTAGAACAGGTAAAATGTAGTGCTGCCGCATCCGCCTTTCCTTGAATATGATTTGGTTTGGCGAAGTCTGCTCTAGCGAGATCCGGCGCTGACTCGCCCCCTGGTAAGGTGCTTGTCAAGACTTTACGATACGCTTCCGCGTCGGGCATATTCCTTGTATTACGCATCGTAATACGCTAGACTTGCGGTACGGTGGTTTTATGGCATCCCCTCTAACGTTGAGACTCGACAAGAAGACCCGGGAGCGCATCGCACGTATCGCAAGCCGCAGGCAAGTTTCCACCTCCGAAGTGATACGCGAAGCCATCAAAGCATGGGTAGAACGGCAGGAACCGATCGGGTCGCCCTTTGAAGCAATGGCTGATTTGATTGGTGTTGTCCACGGTGGAAAGCCCAGGCGCTCCGCGGCGACCGGTCGTCGCTTCGCGGAAATCTTAACGAGCCGGCGGCGCCGTCCGTGATCCTGGTGGATGCTGGGCCGCTCGTCGCTTTCGTCGATGCGGATGATCAGTATCACGAAAAGTGTGTGGCGGCCCTGAAGGCGTTGCGCGAGCCTCTGGCCACGGTATGGCCTCCTTTGACCGAAGCGATGTATTTGCTGGGTGACCTGCCCAAAGCCCAAGAAGCTCTCTGGGAGATGCTGACGCGAGGAGCAGTACAGCTCTTGCCACTCGACGTCGGCGACGTTCCTCGAATGCGCGAGCTGATGGGCAAGTACGCCGACCGTCCGATGGATCTTGCCGATGCGGCACTCGTCAGAGTGGCTGAGCGGGAAGGCATCCGAAAAATCTTCACGGTGGACCGCGAGGATTTTGCCGTTTACCGCCTTCACGGGCGAGTCCGGCCTAGCATCATCCCGTAAAAGGCATCAAACAGCGTCCGACTGACACCGTGCGTGAGCGGTTGGATCCAAAACGCAACCCGACTTCCACAGCAACGCGTCCTTCCAACATTGCCCGCATCATGCTAGCGTGTTTTAGGAGGCATCGCCGGCGTTTCGCCAGCGACTTTAGAATCTGTGGGGCGATACTACCAAAACCTAGCCCTAACCTCCGGGGACTTGAGGCTTGCTGCTCCCGCCCGTAGGAAGCTGATAGGAGACTCGACGGCTCTCGCTAGGGCCTTGTGTCTACCTCGTCTGCATCCTTTGCGCCTCGGCGATAAGTCCTTCGTACCGGCGAGCTTGTCTCGCCTGAGCCTCCTTGTCTTAGTGCCAAGCTCTCCACGTTTTCTACTCGATACACGAAACTACAGTCGCTTTTCGCTAACTGGTTGCAAATAAAGGGGACGTCATTTTCTACTCGATACAAAATCGCATCTTTCTGAACAAGCAGGGCGGAGGGAAGAAGAACGAATGGAATTCGTAACCATTGCGGGCACGAATCTAAAGGCCTCGCGGATCGGGCTGGGAACCTGGGCCATTGGAGGCTTGGAGTGGGGCGGCACGGACGAGCACGAATCGATTCGCACAATCCATGCAGCCATCGACAAGGGCATCACGTTAATTGACACCGCGCCCATCTATGGCTTTGGCCGCTCGGAAGAGATTGTCGGCAAGGCCCTGGCCGAATCCGGCCAGCGGGAAAAGGTGCTGATCGCGACAAAAGCGGGCCTCGAGTGGAAGGGCCAAGACGTCACCCGGAATTCCTCCCGCGCCCGCATTCTCAGCGAACTCGAAGATTCTCTGAAGCGCCTGCAAACAAGCTATATCGACATTTATCAAGTCCATTGGCCCGACGGCGGTGTCCCGTTGGAGGAGACCGCTGAGACGCTGGCGCAGCTCTTGCGGCAGGGGAAAATCCGCGCGATCGGTGTCAGCAATTTTTCGCCACAGGAGATGGACCGCTTTCGCGCAGCCGCACCGCTGCATACCCTCCAGCCGCCTTATAATGTCTTTGAGCGCGAAGTCGAGCGCGATGTTTTGCCCTACGCAAGGCAGCACAACCTGACGACGCTGACCTATGGCGCCATTTGTCGCGGGCTTCTGAGCGGGAGGATGACCGCGGACACGAAGTTTTCGGGCGACGATCTCCGGCAAGTCGATCCAAAGTTCCAGTCGCCGCGCTTCGGCCAATATCTCGAAGCTGTGGGTCGCCTCGACCGCCTGGCGCGGGAGCGCTACGGCAAGAGCGTCCTCGAACTCGCGATCCGCTGGGTGCTCGACCAGCCGGGCGTTTCCATCGCGCTCTGGGGTGCGCGCCACCCGCAACAGCTGACGCCTCTTGAGAATCTATTTGGCTGGAAGCTGGATGTGGATGCACTGCAAAATATCGATCAGATCGTTCGCGAGACGGTGAAGGATCCAGCAGGTCCCGAGTTCCTGGCCCCGCCAGTCCGAGGCGCTTCGGCTTCCGCCTAGCCTAGGAGAGCGACTCGAGTAGAGTTTTTTCACGGATACGAAGCAAGAAGAGGAGTTTTGGCATGAGCCCCAAACCTGAAAGAGCGAAGGCCAAAAAGACGCCGAAGGAACTGCAACCCCAATCGCCTGAAAAGCTGGACGAGGTAGAAGAAGCCTCCGAGGAGTCTTTCCCCGCAAGCGATCCCCCGGCGTGGGCCTCTGGGCACGAGAGCGAACGCTCCGAGCATGACAAATAGTCGCTGCGGCAATCGTGATCGAGACGCCATGTCGATCACCTCGCAACCTCGCCAGAGAAGCTGGCGGTGAGACAAACGCAGGAATTTTTGCGATAATGGGCCCGCTGGAAACCCGCCAGCCGCGGCTGGATTTTTTCTTTTTGGAAGAGCAACTCCCTGACAGGAATCCGAATGACAAGTCCAGGTTTCGAACGATTGCCACCGAGCGCTGTTTGGCGTCGACGGCTTCTGGGAATATGGATCCCGAGGGTCACGGAAGGTGAAAGGCTTGACTTGGGAGGCGGAACATGCGCAAAGCGATTTACATAGCCGGCGGAGTGATTGTACTTCTTGTGATCGTCATCGTTGTGTTGCCATTCCTGATCGATGCGAATCAGTTTCGCCCGAAGATCGAATCAGCCATGGACAGCTCGCTGAATCGCAAGGTGGAAATTGGCAACATCAAATTGTCGATATTCTCGGGGGGAGTTTCGGTCGATGGTGTAACGATTTCCGACGACCTCGCCTTTGGCCGCGAGCCATTTTTGAAAGCCAAATCCGTGACGGTAGGCGTCGAGCTGATACCCCTGATTTTTTCCCGTGAGGTTCGTGTAACCGCTTTCTCGATAGACGATCCCGAACTCACTCTTCTGCGTTCGGCTTCCGGAAAGTGGAATTTCTCGACGCTGGGCGCAACGGCATCGAAGCCGAAAGCAGCGGATGAGCCGAGCTCGGAGACAAACGTCTCGGTCCAGCGCTTGACCATGAATAACGGGAAGCTCGTCGTCGGCAATCTAGGGTCCAGCGGCAAAAGGCATGAATACAGCGCCGTGAATCTTGAGGCGTCGAATCTTTCCTACACGACTCAATTTCCGTTCAAGCTCACGGCCAAGACTCCCGGCAATGGCAGCCTGAAACTGGAAGGAAAGGCTGGGCCTCTGAACCGGGTCGATGCCGAAGAAACTCCCGTGGATGCCCGCCTCGAGGTGCGGAATCTGGATCTCGCGTCCACCGGCTTCATCGATCCCTCTTCGGGAATTGCGGGGCTGTTGGACTTTACGGGAAATCTGAATTCGAACGGGCAGCGAATGACTTCCCGGGGAAAGGTCAACGCAACCAGGTTGCAGTTGGTCCAGGGTAGCTCGCCGGCGCGCGAGCCGGTGCAAATCGATTACGACACCGACTATGAGTTGAAGCCACAGACCGGTGTGCTGAAGCAGGGTGATGTTCACATTGGGAAAGCCCTGGCTCGCCTCACCGGGACGTACCACACGGCCGGAGAAATCACTTCGGTTCAGATGAAATTGAACGGAGAAAACATGCCGGCCCAGGATTTGGAATCCCTTCTCCCGGCTCTGGGAGTGATTCTGCCTTCCGGAGCTTCTCTCCAGGGTGGAACCCTCAACGCGAACCTGGCCACCAGCGGGCCGGTGAACCGCCTGGTGACGTCCGGTCCGGTCAATCTGTCCAACAGCAAACTTGCGGGATTTGACCTCGGCTCAAAGATGGGCGCGGTGGGTGCGTTCGCCGGCCTGAAAAAAGGAGCCGACACGGAGATTCAGACATTCAGCTCCGATCTTCGCGTCGCACCGGAAGGAATTCGCGCAGACAACTTGAACTTGATCGTGCCGGCGATTGGAAATCTAACCGGCAACGGTACAATTGCTTCTGACCACGCGCTCGATTTCAAGATGGTGGCGCGCCTGACAAACACCGGCACCGCGCTCGGCGTCATCGGCAATGTGATGGGTGGCGGCCAGAAGGGGAGCGGCATCCCATTTATGATTCACGGTACGACATCGAACCCCGTTTTCGTGCCGGACGTAGGCGGAATGGTTGGCGGACTCACGAAGGGCATGCCGAACACGGTTCCCACGCAGCAGGATGTTGGCGGACTGCTGCAAGGTCTCATGGGTAAGAAGAAAAAACCGTGACGCGCGGGGCTCGCTGCCGTGTGACAATTTGGCAGTTTGAGCCCCACGCGATCTCGAAGGGATTTCAGTTCCCCGCGGTTTTGGCCTTGGGTGGCTCCTGCTCGTCCTTGGCGGCCTTGGCGGCTTGGTCCATCTGCGCCATCATCTGGCGCATGGCTTCGATGGAACCGGGCGCGCGTTCCTCTCGCCAGGCTTCCATATCCTTGGCCGCCTGCTCGAGATTACCGAAGACTTGTGGATCTTTGAACGCCGCTCGCCATGCGGGTACAATCGGGCGAACGAACTCCCAAACCATCCAGAGCTCGCCGGAATTCTCGAAGAAGAATTCCTTGTCGATAAGACCGCGGTTGACAATCCCGGCCACCATATCCCAGTAGCTGACGACCATGCGCAGGGAGGCATTGGCTTCGCTTCCCGGCGGACACAACTTCCTGACGTCTTCGACGGTGGTCGCACGAAAATTGGTACCAAACCAGTCACGCGCTTGGCGCAAGCGCGCTTCCCGCCGGAGTTCGTAAAGTCGAAGCATCAAATCGACGTGTTCATATGTCACTTCTCCCATGCTGGTCTTCTCCTTATGTTTCTGAATTGTCGAACGAGAGAATTACTTCTCAGCTCGCCGGTGGTCCTGACCGATCAATTCGACCCTTTGCGGGTTTGTGGCGAGAATCTTCGCTTGCTCCAGACCGATCTTGATTCGACGTCTCAACTCCCGGGCCACGTCATCCTGGCGGCCGAGAGCGGTTCGAAGAAGAAGGCGAAGATTCGTGCCTTCGAGCGTAAGCGATTCTACTCCGAGCACGCGCGGCCCGTCTACCAGCACCCGGGACCAGTCGGGATCGCTGCGGAACTCGCCGGCGATCTTTTCGAGGACGGCCAAAGCCTGACCGACTGCCTCGGCCGAGGGAACCGTGACCTCGACCAGAATCTGGGACCAATCGCGGTTGAGATTGGCAACTTGGCCGATCAGTCCGTTGGGAATCGTCACCATCGCGCCGCGGTCGTTGCGCATGACGGTGCGGCGCAAAGTGAGATGCTCGACTCGGCCCGTTTCGCCATTGGCGCGAATCAAGTCGCCGACGACGAATTGATCCTCCAGAACAATGAAGAACCCGTTGATGATGTCTTTGACCAGGCTCTGCGCGCCGAAGCCGACCGCCAGGCTGGCAAGTCCGGCGGCCGCCGCGACTGGGGTAATGCTGAATCCGAATTCGGGCAACGCCGCCAGAAATGCGGCCAGCACGATCACGGCGGTGCCGGCGCTGTTAAGCAAGCCGGCCATCGTGCGCGTCTGTTGTTCGCGCATCTGCGCCACCCGCGTCTGCGCCTGGGCCAGTTCGATCAGGCGCGACGTGAGGGCTTTTAGCAACCGCAAGATCAGAAACGCCACGACAAAAATGACAACCAGGCGCAGGCCACGTGCGATAAGGATTTCCATCCAATGGTTGGCCGAATCAGTCATACAATAGAAGGAGCGGGATTATATCATCCTTGCAATTCTATGCCGCGGGCGCTTCGGAGCCCTCATCGGGGATGGGTGATATGGACATGAATAAGGAACGGCGTAAGTTCTTGGGAGGGGCGATGCCTGCAATGATCGCGGCCCAGCTCCTATGGTACGGGAACGACTCTCGAGCACAAGATCCGCAGCATCCGGGGCCTCGGCCGCCTTTCGGACAGCTGACTGCTCCCGAAGAGGGACCCAAATTTGATAACAAGAAGATCCTCAAGCACAATCAGGAGCAGATTCAGCAGGATGTTGAGCGGCTCTACACGCTTGCCCAGCAGCTCAAAGAGCAGGTGGAAAAGACTGATTCGGCTGAGGTTCTTTCGCTGAGCCTGGTTCAGAAGGCCGACGAGGTGGAACGATTGGCGCACCACATCAGAAGCCTGGCCAAAGGATAACGGAGCGCTCACCTTGGCGCAGTTTTCGCAGCCGCGATGACGGTCATACGCGAAATTTCCAGTCAGGAGCACGAACACGTCTTCCAGTTTCAGGATGACGTGACCGGGCTGACCGGTTTCCTCGCCATTCACAACACAAATCTGGGCCCCGCTCTCGGCGGGATCCGCATACGTCCTTATCGAGCGGACCTGCCCGCGCTGAGCGATGCCCTTCGGCTGTCACGCGCGATGACTTACAAGACGGCCTTGGCCGAACTGCCGTGTGGCGGCGGCAAGGCGGTCCTGATCGATCATCATGACCTGCGCCGGGAAGCCGCTTTCGAAGAGTTCGGCAGGCTCGTGGACCTCTGCGGCGGGCAGTTTTTCGCGGGCCCCGATGTGGGGACATGGCCCGAGGATCTGCAGGCCGTCAGACGCGCAACGAAATACTGCGCGGAAGACTCCAGCCCCGAATTGGGCGACATTGCTGAACATACGGCGATCGGAGTATGGCACGCGATGCGCGCCTGCCTCGACGCGGCGGGCATCCAGCATCCTCGCGTCGCCATCCAAGGCGTGGGCAACGTCGGGATGCATCTGGGGCGGATTCTGCATCGTGGCGGATTCGAGCTGATCGTGGCGGATATCGACCGGGACCGCGCCTCAACCGCCGCGCAAGATCTGGGCGCTCAGGTAGTGTCTCCCGATGAAATTCTCACTTGCCAGTGCGACGTGCTGGCGCCTTGCGCGCTCGGCGCGGTGATGAACATGTACTCCGTCCCGAAAGTGCAAGCGAAGATCGTGTGCGGCTCGGCGAACAACGTTCTTGCCTCGCCTGAAGATGGCGACGCCTTGTTGAAGCGCGGAATAATTTACGGGCCGGACTATTTGACCAACGCAGGCGGTGTGATCCGTGGCGCGGAGTATTATCTCCTCGGACTGCGGGACAGCCGGTCGAGCCTGATGCGCATTCACGACCGGATGAAGCGTGTGCTCGATCTTTCGCGCGAGCGCAAGTGCTCGACCGCCCGTATCGCGGATGAGCTCGCTGAAGCTCGGTGGAAAGGTGTACAGCCGGTTCGAGCGCCGGCGTGAGTTTTCGGCTCGCCGGCGCACACGAATCCAGGAACTTCCCGCACCTGCTCGCTTAGGGATTGGCGAAGACCCAACGTCGGGGTAAGATGAAGGCGTTCGCCGCGTCCCGCAGTCGTATCGGGCGCGCGCACAACGCGCCCCGCGAAACCGACCGGGACGCACACGACGCGCCTGTAGCTCAGTTGGATAGAGCGCTGGTCTCCGGAACCAGAGGTCGGAGGTTCAAATCCTCTCAGGCGCGCCACCCTTACCTTTTTAGATGCATAGATATAGCTGGAATTGATCCGACGACCGTCAGCCAGCCCAAATCGCCAATTGTGATAAAAACGTGATAATAGTGAACGCCGGGAGCCGCGTTTCGAGGAATAGGGCAAAACCGGAATGGTGCGCTGGGAGGAGTTTGTGCAGAATTCAGGATAGCGAAAAAAAGGCGGCGTCGTATGGTCACTGCCCCGGTACTGACGTTTGAAAAACTTACGGCATTGAAATAGGCAACTACCGCCTCCACGACAATGGCCGGGTGGGTCAGACTTCCTTGCTCGCGGCTGGCGTGTTCGTTTCAACAACACAGACAGGCTCAAGCGAGCACTCAGACTCTCCACTTCCTCTGCGCCACCCACACGAGGGTGTGGGTAGCCCCAGAATTCACTTCGCCCGCGCTTGAGGGAGGCTCCACTGATACCTCATGCTC
>JBARRP010000278.1:0-58631 GCA_049644285.1 Candidatus Acidiferrales bacterium
CTCGCGGGATGAATGCGACACACCCCTAGAAGATGTTCATGCCCCTTGAGGGCGTAGAGATGACTGGGTGCGACCCCGTTCAACCGGAGCCCGAGATTGACAGCCGCGCTTTCAGAGATGACAGAGAAAGAAGCCAGTCACAAAGTCCCGGCCGGGCGCGGCGACCTAATTCCGTTGCCACCAACGATGATGCCGTGGTATCCAGAATCCACCGGAGTGAGCGCATCACTGGTTATGCCGGGCTAGGCCAGGCGATCGGCCTGTTTGGGCCGAAAGTGAGGTTCCGTGGCTTTCTTCCAGTGGCTTGAACACGCCTCATGGGTCACTGCGATCAGCGGCTCGCCCTGGATGTATCCGACGGTCGAGGTAATCCATTTCTTCAGTTTTTTCCTGTTAGTCGGGACGATTGCAGTGATCGATTTGCGTCTTCTTGGTCTGGCCGGGCGGCGCCAACCTGCCAGCCAACTCGCCGAGCAGCTTTTTCCCTGGACGTGGACTGGTTTGGGCCTGGCTGCACTATCGGGGTTCATTATGTTCTCGACGGAAGCCACCGGGTTTGTCGCCAACACGCAATTTCGCATCAAGATGCTGGCGATCCTGCTGGCGGTGTTGTTTGCGCTCATCGTCCAATGGAACGCGCGAAAGTGGGATCAGGCGTCCGGCATCCCAATCGTGGCCAAACTTACGGCCGTTGTTTCGCTGGCGCTATGGATAGGGGTGATCCTCGCGGCAACGGAGATCGGAAACTATTCAGGTCTCGGCTGAAGTCACCCTGCAAGGTCGAGGCGAATGCACGATGTGTTGTTGACATTCTGCAAGTGGCTCGAAAACACGTCATGGGCCCTCGCAATCAGCCGGTCGCTTTGGGCGTATCCGTACGTCCAGGCACTCCATTTTTCGGGTTTGTCCTTGTGGGTGGGGACGATTGCGATCGTTGATTTGCGGTTTCTTGGCGTGGCTGGGCGGCGTCAACCTGCCGGCCAATTCGCCGAACAGCTCGTTCCCTGGACGTGGACAGGTTTCTGCATAGCGGTCCTGGGAGGGTTTCTTCTGTTCTCGGCCTCGGCCTCAACGTTTTTCTACAATCCTGCGTTTCGGATCAAACTGTCGCTGGTGTTGCTGGGGGTTGTCTATCACATCGTGGTCCAACGGAAGGCGGGCAAGTGGGGTCAGTCACTTGCGATACCAACAGTGGCCAAGCTTGCGACGCTTCTCGAATTGGCGCTATGGATCAGTGTCATCACGGCGGCAGTGGAAATCCCCAATCATTAGGAAAGAGCACCAGGGGCGGCTCCGGCTAGGAACTCCCTTTTTCGGCAAGGTCCTTTATCGCGGCGTCGACGGTTTCAAGTTGACGATCTGGTTCCCACGGGCGGGAATACTGATGCGCTCAGCGTTGGCTTGGTTGCGATCGGCAAAATCGAGAGCGAAGTAGGCGTGATCGTCGCTGGGAGTCACCGCGAACAGGAAGTAGTCGCCTGGAATCGCTCCTTCCAGCTTGTAATGGCCCGAGTCGTCGGTCTTCGCCTCAAGGGTGTAGCGGGGCAGGCGGCGCAGAGCGAGGGATTCAGGGATCAAGACCACGACGAGGCCTGGCACCGGCTTGCCGCTGTCGGTAACCTGACCGCTGACGACACCGGCATCGTTCCCAACTGTGAGCTGGCAATCGAGCGAGACCCCGAGGTCGAGGACCAGCGATTGCGTGGCGTAGTCTCTCCCGGAGCACAACGCTCGTTTGAGGTAGCTGGATTCAGCCGCATCTCCGGTGTCGGAGATCGAAAGGGTGTACTCGCCGGGCGCAACATTGCGGATGTCGAACGCGCCGCTCGCACCGATATCGGACGGGTAAAGCCTCATTCCGCGCGTTTCGAGAATGACTTGCTTCCCTGCAAGAGAAAACCCTTCGGGCGCTGTTAGCTTGCCGCGTACTTCGGAAGCCCGGCCGATTTCAATATTGGCGCGCACGTCCGAGTCCACAATGCGGACTGAGGCAAAGCCTTCGTCGATTTGCTCGGCATAGTTCCCACGAATTACTTCGCCCGTAGCTGTCAGCGTGTACTCGCCGGGTGAAAGCCCACGGAGTACGAATGATCCGTCAGGGTCGAGCGACATCCCCCCGGATCCCCACATCTGTTCCACGTCGCTACGTTTCGCAATCTGGACCTCGGAGGGCTTAGGTCCGGCGCTTTTTCCCGCGTCCACGATTGCGCCTGTGATGCTGAAGGTTTTCTCCGTTGCAAGGGGAATGCGAATATTGTTCGTCTCGAGGCCGGGCCGGGCTTCAATGCTTTGCGCTTCATCCAGAAGCGCGGCCCCCGGATAATAGGTGTCGCGGTACTGCAGACCCCCGCTCGGGCCGTCTTTCAACGCGATCGACTTCATCGGATGCTCGATCAAACCGCCAGCCCGCACGTAGTAAGACCCTGGCTGCAGACCCGGCATGCGGAAGTTGCCTTGGTCGTCGGTGGTGGCGGTGGTCCTCGGGTAGAGCTCACGTCGCCCGCCGCGCAGGAAATCGACGCGCAGACTGTAAACCTGAATGCCTGCCACTGGCTCTTGATCTTCGTCGTAAACGGTGCCTGTGATGACTCCGGCGGGGTTCAGACGAAGTTCGATGTTTTCGATTTTCTGCCCGGGAGCCAGTGTCAGAGAGCGCCCGTGGCAGTCGAAAAAACTCAAGCGGCAACTGTAGTCGGCAAAACCGTTCCGCCAAGCACTCATTGCATAAGAGCCGGCGGGAACATCTGAGAATGCAAACGCACCGTCCGGCCCTGTCCGCGTTACGCGGGAAACTCCGGCAGCGTTGCTTGGCTTTTCATTTTGAGGATCGAGCGACACTTCTACCTTGGACACGGGCTCTCCGGTGTCTGACCGATAAACATGTCCTGAGATTCGCGCCGGCGATTGCTTGGAGGCTGGCTGCTGCACGGAATCTTTCGTCTGGGCAGCAGCCGCTGGCGCGATTGCGTGCAGGCACGCGCAGAGACAAAGCGTCGCACTGATGCCAACCGCCGGCAGAGACCACGTGCGAGGTTCCGACTCCACCCGATTGCTCCCCGGAAAATAATACCTTTTCGAGGGCCTGCGTGCATGTTTGGTTGCCCGCGTAAGCGGCGCAGCGGGATTGAGTCTTGCGATCGGCCCGCAGGAGTTGAAACCCCTGACTACGACGAACGTGCCACGCGGAAGTTCATTTGAGGTAGGTGCGAATGATTTCAATGACGTCGTCGGACGCCTCTTCGGCGGACTTTGTGTTTCGGGGCATGTGATTGCGGATGTGATCTTCCATGAGCTCGCCCATGAGGCTGTTAATCGATCCGCGGACGGCGGCGAGGCGCTGAAGGACGTCGGCGCAGGGTGCATCGTCGTTGAGGGCGCGCTCGACGGCTTCGAGCTGGCCCACCACCTTTTTGGTCCTGTTGAGTAGATCGAGCTTTTCTCGGGAAGTATGGGACATTTTGACTTGACTACCCTATCCGGGTATAGTATCTACCCTAGCGGGATATGGTATCAGACCACGCGGGATTTTACGATCTTTTAATCTGAGTTGGCCCGAGCTCATGATTTACTCTGACGCGGGAAGCGACTCTGCGGGAAGACTTGGTTGGATGGCGGATGCAATTGTCCTGGTCAAAATCCGGTGCGCGGTTCTTCCTGCTTCAGGCGATCGTCCTGTGCGCGCTGACACCGCTGCCGGCACAAGACACCGCGGCACAATCTCCAAGTGTATCTCCGGCGGACTCCCCAAGCGGCGCTGACGATCCGGTATCGTTCTTCCCGCACTCGGAATCGAGCCGGTACTGGATTTCCGGGCAGGCCAACATCGTTTTTCAGTGGCATCCGGCGTTTCCCGCAAAATATAGCGGACCGAACAGCCTCACGCCGCAGGCGCAGGGCGCTACCACGCACATCCTGACGCTCTTCACGGGTTATCAGCTCACACACACGACCGAGGTGCTGGCGGACGCGGAGGACTCGACCGGGGGCGGGATCGGGAACGCGCTCGGCCTGGCGGGCTTTACAGACCTCGATGCGGTGCGCACGTCGCAAGGCATCCCGCTTTCGAAGGCACCATACCTGGCGCGGCTGATGCTGCACCAGATCTTGCCGCTCAGCGACGAACGCCTGGCGGCTGAGCGCGGGCCGTTCGGGCTCGCGACCTCGCTTCCGGCGCGACGGCTCGAATTCCGGATCGGCAAATTCAGCCTGGCGGATTTTTTCGATCTGAATACCGGTGGCAGCGACAGCCACCTGCAGTTCCTGAACTGGACGGTGGACAACAACGGCATGTACGACTATGCCGCCAACACGCGCGGCTACACCGATGGCGCAATACTGGAATACGACGACCACCACTGGTCGGTGCGGTTTGCCGAAACGCTGATGCCGAAAGTGGCGAACGGCATCAACCTCGATGCCGATATCGCTCGAGCGCGCGCGGAGAACCTGGAAATCGAGTACCGCGGCGGGTTATTGCACGGCCGTTCCGGGGTAGCACGCTTGTTGAGCTATCTGAACCACGCCAACATGGGCAGCTACCGTGAAGCCATCGACAATTTCCTGGCGGGCAAGAGCGCGCGGCCGGATGCTGTCCCGACGCGCCGTCAAGGACGCAAGAAATACGGGTTTGGATTGAATCTCGAGCAGGACCTTACTTCGAAATTCGGCGTGTTCAGCCGGCTGGGATGGAGCGACGGGCGAAATGAGTCGTTTGCTTACACTGAAGTGGACCGCACATTCGAGCTGGGCAGCTACGTGAAAGGCGAAGTGTGGCGCCGCCGGAATGATCGAGCAGGCGCCGTGTTCGTCCTGAATACCATTTCACCCGACCATCGCGAATATCTAGCGCTGGGCGGGTTGGGATTCCTGCTTGGCGACGGCGCGCTGACTTACGGGCACGAAAAAATCTTCGAGGGTTATTACACGCTGCATGTCTGGCGCGGGATCTTTACTTCGTTCGATCTGCAGCGCATCAACAATCCTGGGTACAACAAGGATCGCGGGCCGGTTGTCGTGCCCGGGCTGCGACTCCACGTCGATTTCTAGGCTGGAGGTCGCATGAGGGAAATCATGATGGTTGCGTGCGATGACCTCGGTCGGAGACCGGGCGCGACGTGCCGTGCCCCGACGGCCGCATTAGCGCCTGAAGCCTGAGAGCCCGAGTCCACGCGCTATGGTTCTACTTCTTCTTTTCCGGCATGGTCTTCGTCTTTGGGGCTGGGGCGGACTCTGCTGGTTTGGCCGCGAGCTGGGCCGGGAGCGGCTTGAGGACGTCGAGGACTGACGGAGGCAGCTTGTCGGCGCGGGCGAGTAAGGCGGCGACTTGCCATGTGTCCTTCTCGGAAAGCGTATCCCTAACGCTCGGCATGCCGGTGAGGCGAATGCCATTCTTTATTTTCCAGTAGGTCTCGCCGGGCGGATCGTCGGTGACCATTTCCTTGGGATCGAAGAGCTGCGGTGGTGTGGGAAACATGCCCTTTGCGACCGAAGATGGATGCTGCGGCAGACCATGGCAGAAGGAGCAGTTCATCTGATAGGTCATCGCGCCCGTTTCAAGCTCAGACACGCTCATGCCGGAGACGTCGCGGTTAGGCATTTGCCTGTCGATTCGAGCGTGAAGAGCCTTGGAGGTCAACGATTTCTCGAATGGCATAGGGGGGTCTGCGGTGGCCACGGGTGCGTTTCCGCTTCTCACATAGATAAAAACACCGAGGGGAATAATGAGGAATCCGAGTACAAGTCCGAGTAGAAACTTCATCGCGAATTTGACTCCTTTCCGCGAGATGAGAAAGCCGCTTGCGATGCGGCAGCTACAAAGGAAGAATACCCCGCCTGCGGGAAGGGAGCGAGACATGTTTCAAAGCGATCTGCTGAAGGGGCGAACGATTCTGATTACGGGCGGCGGGACCGGGCTGGGGCGGTCGATGGCGCTGCGGTTTGCGGAGCTGGGCGCGAATTTGTTTCTCGTGGCGAGGCGCGAAGAACCGCTCGCGGAAACAGCCAAGGAACTTCGAGCGAAAGGCGCGCGCGCGGGATACTTTTCCGGCGACATTCGCGATTTTGCGACCGTCGAGAAAGCGATCGCGGCGGCGGAGAAGGAATTAGGCCGTGTGGATACGCTTGTGAACAATGCGGCCGGCAACTTCATCGCCCGGACGGAGAAACTCTCGCCGAATGCGTTTAACGCCGTGATCGGGATCGTGCTGCAAGGAACCTTTTACTGCACGCTGGTGCTGGGGCGGCGCTGGATCGAAGCCAAGCAGCCGGGCAATGTGCTGAATATTGTGACGACGTATGCGGCGGTGAATTCGGGGTCAGGATTCGTGGTGCCGTCGGCGTGCGCGAAGGCGGGAGTGCTGGCGATGACGAGGTCGCTGGCGGTGGAGTGGGCGCGCTATCGGATCCGGCTGAACGCGATTGCTCCGGGACCGTTTCCCACCGAGGGAGCGTTTTCGCGGCTGCTGCCGTCAAAGGAAATCGAGGAGCACGCGAAAACTTCTCATCCGATGAAGCGCTTCGGGCGCCACGACGAGCTGGCGAACCTGGCGGCGTACCTGCTGAGTGAACAGGCGGAGTACGTCAACGGCGAATGCGTGATTATCGATGGCGGGTTGTGGCTGCGCGGCGCCGGCGAGTTCAATGATTTCGCCGAGCTGCCCGATGCGATGTGGGAGATGATGGAGCAGGGGCGCAAAAGATAGGGCGTATGCTATACGCCCCTACGATGGACTCTGCTGTCACAGATCGAGGAAGACTTGGGCGCGCCAGCCGTCGGCATTGCACTCGATGCGGAATTGGTGGTAGGTGACCGCTTTGATGTAGGTGCCGGCGGTGTGGCGAGCACGATCGAATTTTTCTCCGTAGGCGACAGCGGCAACTTCTTCCAGCCGCCCTTTCTCACCATCGCGGAGCTTAAGGTGCTTCACTTCAACGCGGCGGAAGACGAGCTGCTCGGCATCCGCTACGGCCAAGATTTCAGCGAGCCACGCGTAGAGCAACGAGTCGATGGCGGCGCCGTGGGCGGTGATTTCGCGCTGTTCGCGCTCTTCGATTCCCTCCGGCGAGCAGGCCAGCGAAATTAGAGCGAGTGCCGCATTCTGAAATAATTCGTTGGGCGTGGCGCCGTAAGCGAGGAAGCCGATATCTGCCGGGTGTTCGATGATTTCAAAGGGCGGCGGCATTGGGGAATTGTATCGCGCGGCTGGATTGAATGCCGGGGCGCGGTCGAGGAAAAGCCCCCGGTCTGAAGACCTGGCTACAAACCCAGGCGTGCAAAACCAGGCGTACAAAACCAAATCCGGGCAAGACTGGTCGCCAAAATTGTCGAGCGGGACGATTTATTTATAGTCGACGACGAGTTGACCGTTTTCGATCCGCAGATTGTTGATATTCGCTGGCACCTTTAACTTTTCTCTGTTTTCCGGCGAACTCAGCATTTGCTGGACGGCGCTTTCAAGAGTGGATTGCGGAATGGGCAGCGAGCCGAGTTTTCCGCCGGTCGGCTCGAATTGAAGGTATCCGTTGGCGACGTTGAGACGGCCTTCGAGGTTAAGGGACAGATCCTGGCCGTGGAAATTGAAGACGACGTAGGCTTCGACCTTGTCATCATGCATCGTGACCTGAACGTCTTTCACCGAAGATTGGACCTGCTCGAGTGTTGGGTCGGGAGTCGCCGCGGCCGGGGCCGATTGGGTTGACGCCGGCGTTGCAGGCGCTGGGGTGGTCGCCGCTGCAGGCGATGCGGCGTCGCTCGGCTGCACTGCTAAGTTCTGGTGAAGATACGAATTGATCTCAGTGTTGTCGAGCCGCAACGGCTGGGGCTGGCCGGAAGCCGCAGCCGATTCTGAAGCTTCCAGTTTGGATTCGGCACGCTGCGCCGCCTGCGGGTCCACCGGGACCTTCGGTGCAGGTGATTTGCGAAAGATGAGAATGATGGCGATGACCAGAAGCACGAGGCTGGCCCAACTCACCACGCGGTAAATACGCCGGAAGAGACTCGGTGCAACCTTTGGACTCTCGTGATAAGCCTGACTGGCAGGACTGTAGGAGCCCGGAGCCGCGGTGGGACTGTACGAGAGCGGAGCGGGGCTGTGGTCATCAATTGCGCCACCTTGGTAATACTCGAAAAGCGAGGAGCACTTCTCGCATTTTGCGCCGCCGCTTTGCTCGTATCCACAGTTGGGACAGATGATCGTGGCCATGGAGGCACCTCTCGACCTGGTTTTAGTACTATAACGCGACGCTCGCTCCATTCTCCTTCAACCGGTTAGAGCGTGTCGAACAGGGCAAGAGTGGCGGGCAATGGCTTCCTAACTGCTCGGATGTGGCGAGACTCAGAAAAGGGGGAACCTTCCATGCCAATCGTGAGGGTGTCGCGCCGGTATCTCGGATTAGTCATCAGCGGAAAGCCTCACGTCAGGCCCGACATACATCGTCGGGCGGGGACGTGAGCTACAACGGCAGGAGTCGTCGGGTTACGAGTTGCTTGGACCAAACCGCACCTGCTCCCTCGTGAGAGATCCCAGTTAGCTGCCTTGACCGTGCTGCTGTGCGCCAGTAAGCTAGACTTTTCCAAGAGCCAGAAAGAGACGGATGGACACTATTCAAATTACGCTGCCAGACGGCTCCACCCGTGAAGTGCCGCGCGGGACCACTCCCGCGGAGGTCGCGCGGCAGATTTCGTCCGGGCTGGCGAAGGAAGCGTTGGTGGCGCGGACCAACGGTGATTTGATCGATTTGAGCCGGCCGCTCGAGAAGGACACTTCGCTTTCGATTCTCACCGCGAAGGATCCCGAAGCGGTGCAGGTGCTGCGCCACTCGGCGGCGCATTTGCTGGCGGCTGCGGTGCTTGAACTCTATCCCAACGTGAAGCTGGGCATCGGCCCGCCGATTGACTACGGCTTCTTCTACGAATTCTTGCGCGATGAGCCGTTCACTCAGGACGACCTGGCGAAAATCGAAGCGCGCATGCACGAAATCGCGGGGCGTGATGTGCCGAATGAGCGGAAACTTCTGCCCAAGCCCGAAGCGCTGAAGCTCTACAAGCAGTCGGGACAAGCGTTCAAGTGCGAGCTGGTCGAGGAGAAGGCCACCGAGCCGATGGTCTCGTTCTACGAAACCGGGAAATTCCTCGATTTCTGCCGCGGGCCGCACATTCCTTCGACCGGGCGCATCAAGGCGTTCAAGTTAATGAATGTCGCCGGGGCGTACTGGAAAGGGCAAGAAGGCAATCCGCAGATGCAGCGCATCTATGGAGCGTGCTTCGCCACTCAGGCGGAGCTTGACGATTACCTCCACAAACTCGAAGAGGCCAAGCGGCGGGATCATCGCAAGCTCGGGCCGGAGCTTGATCTCTTCAGCATCCAGGAAGAAGCCGGGCCGGGGCTGATTTTCTGGCATCCGAAGGGCGGGGTCATCCGCAAACAGATGGAAGATTGGCTGCGCAACGCGCTGATCCGTCACGGGTACGATCTAGTGTTCACTCCGCACGTGATGCGGCTCGATCTGTGGAAGACCAGCGGACACACCGATTACTATCGCGAGAACATGTTCGGGCCGATGGAAGTGGAAAAGGCCGATTACCAGCTCAAGCCGATGAATTGCCCGGGGCACATCCTGATTTACAAATCACGCCTGCGCAGCTACCGCGAGCTGCCGGTGCGCCTGGCGGAGCTTGGCACAGTTTATCGCTATGAGCGCTCCGGGGTGCTGCACGGATTGCTGCGCGTCCGGGGATTCACCCAGGATGATGCGCATATCTTCTGCATGCCGGATCAGATCGAGCAGGAAATCCAGTCGTGCGTGGAATTCGCCTGGGAAGTGCTGCGCGTTTTTGGCTTCGATCGATATGAAGTGGAGCTTTCCGCGCGCGATCCTTCCCGGCCGGGCGATTATGCGGGCACCGTCGAGGAATGGGAGCGCGCGGAAGGCGCGTTGAAGAACACCCTCGACCAGATGAAGGTACCGTACAAATACATGCCGGGCGAAGCGGTGTTTTACGGGCCGAAGATCGACGTGAAGCTCGTGGATGCGATCGGCCGTCCATGGCAGCTTACAACCGTGCAGTTCGACTTCAACCTGCCACGGCGCTTCGAGCTCGAATACGTTGGCGAAGATGGCAGCCGGCATCAGCCGCTGATGGTGCATCGCGCGCTGTGGGGTTCCGTCGAGCGCTTCTTCGGGGTTTTGATCGAGCACTACGCGGGCGCGTTTCCGATCTGGCTTGCGCCGGTGCAGGCGTCGGTTCTACCGGTCAGCGGGAAATTCATCGACTACGCGCAGCAGGTGAATCAAAAGCTGAAGGACGCCGGCGTTCGAGTGCATCTCGACGACCGCAATGAAAAATTGCAGGCAAAAATTCGCGACGCGCAGATTGAAAAAATCCCCTACATGCTGATTATTGGGGGCAAAGAAGCTTCGGACGGGTCGGTTTCCGTGCGGCACCGGTCGAAAGGTGATCTCGGCCCACGTCCGCTCGAGCAGTTCTTGCTCGATGTGCGCCAGGAAATCGAGAACAAGCCGGCCGCCTAGTCGGAGAACGGGCACGGTCCGCCTAGGCGGATGCCCCTACGGCCGCACCGGTGTGAAGCGGCGGGCTGGGAGCGTCGATGAAATGGCTGATCCGCATTGCAGGTGTCCTGGCAGTGCTGGCGCTTCTGATATATGGGATCGGGTCGGGATTGCCGCGGGAAGATTCGTTCACCCGCACGCGAGTGATCGGCCAGCCGCCCGAGGATGTCTGGAAAGTCGTCCGGGATTATGCCGGGCAGCCCTTGTGGCACTCTGGCTTGCACAGCGCCTACCGGCTGCCCGATGAAAACGGCCGTGAAACATGGAAGTTCACGGACTCACACGGCGAATCAACGAAGATGGAAATTGTACAATCGGATTCGCCGCGCTTACTCGTGAACCATTTCCACGATGCGCGCGCCAACGTGGATCTCGTCTGGACGTTTCGCATCACTCCTGTGGCGGGAGGCAGCCGGGTTGCGCTGACGCAGACGGATATCTTGCCGAATCCGTTCTTGCGATTCCTCGTGCGGCTTTTCTTTGGAACCAAGTACGTCAATGATTATTTGAACGATCTGGCGAAGAAGTTCGGCGAACCCGCTGCTGCAAGATAAACCGGGATTTCAGAAAGCAGCCGCACACGCACATGGGGCGTGCGTTTTTCAAACTGCACAACGACCCTAGGATGTTCTCTCTTGCCGGAACGCGGCGCAGGCATGCTATACTTTTTGCCCTGTCGCTTCGGGCGGGTTTCCTGTGGGGTTTGGGACCGATTTCGGCGGGTTCCTGGAGGTGGGTTTATCGCAGAGCGTGGCGGTGGTCTGAGGGTTAACGAGCGCATCCGGGCGCGCGAAGTGCGCGTGATTGACGAAGTGGGAAACCAGCTTGGGGTGATGTCGCTGTTCGACGCGATGAAGGCGGCGCGGGATCAGGGCCTGGATGTTGTGGAAATCTCGCCGACGGCTGTGCCCCCTGTTTGCAAGCTCGTGGATTACGGCAAGTTTCTGTACGAGCAAAACAAGAAGGCCCACGAGACGCGCAAGCACCAGAAGACCACGCATATCAAGGAAGTGAAGTTCCGTCCTTCGACCGCTGAGCACGATTACCAGGTGCGGAAGAACCAGATCATTCGGTTCCTCGGCGAAGGTTACAAAGTGAAGGCGATGATCTTTCATCGCGGGCGGGAGATGGCGCATCAGGACGTGGGGCGCGCGAAGCTGAACCGGCTGCTGAAGGATGTCGCCGACCACGCCCTGGTTGAATTTGGGCCGCGGATGGAAGCGAATATTCTTTTGGCGCTGCTGGCACCGAAGCGGGGCGCTGGCGCCGGCGCTCCCAAGCCCGCGACCGCAGGAACCGCCGAACCGACGTGAAGTTGCGCGGGTGATTCCGATTTCAGTTCAGAGGGAATTGTGGCAAAGACACGGAAAATCAAGCTGAAACTGAAGACGCATCGCGGCGCCGCCAAGCGCTTCAAGGTAACCTCGACCGGAAAGATCATGCGGGCTCGTGCCTGGAAGCGGCACTTTACCGGCACCAAGCGTCCGAAGCGCATGCGGCATCTCCGGAAATCGGTCGTCGTGAATCCCGCCGACGCCGCGAAGGTGCGGCGGATGCTGCCGTACTCTTAGCAGCCAGTGCTTGTGCGTCTGGAGTGGGCTGAGCGAAAAGCAGATTCCTCGCTTCGCTCGGAATGACAACGAGGGCGTGGGCTGCTGATGTCGCGGCTGAAGCTGCTACGCACAAGGCTTCGGAGTTTTTTGCAACTCGTGAGCCGTGACCCACAAAACTGGTTTTGACGACGGCTTTTGGATTTGTTTGACCGCGCCAGGCAGCGCGCAACCCGCCACGGCGGGCCTGCCGGCCGGTCGGGCCGTTTCTTTCGGCCCGTAATTCTGCTTGTTGCGCTGGTTTGAGTCAGCGCGAGAGCAGCCACAACACGCCGTGGAGATCGCTCGTTGGGAGGCGCGCCTTTCCTTGTGCGCAGGTGCGCGTTTCTTTATGCTGCGAGTCTCCGCGCATACCCCGCCGGCACGGCGCGGGACAGGAGAATCCAGCAATGGCACGAGTGAAACGCGGGACGAAGCGCCGCGCCCGGCGCAAGAAGTTCCTTAGGCACACCAAGGGGTTTTTCCTAACCAAGAGCAAGCTGTATCGGTCGGCGCGGGAGGCGGTGAACCGCTCGCTGCGCTATTCGTTTCGTGACCGCCGCAACCGCAAGCGTGATTTCCGCACGTTGTGGATCCAGCGCATTGGGGCAGCGGCGCGGAACAACGGGCTGTCGTACAGCCAGTTGATTCATGGGCTGAAGGTGGGCGGGATCGAGATCGATCGGAAGATTCTGGCGGATATGGCGGTGAAGGATGCCGAGGGGTTTACGGCGCTGGTGGAATCGGCGAAGCAGCATTTGGCCGCGCAGCCAAAGCCGGCTACGGCGTAGTTGCGATCTGGAGTGGTGGCGGGGAATTCTAGATTCGACGGCGGGACTGTCGGTCGGAAAATCCCCGGGTCTGAAGACCCGGGCTACAAACGCACGGGACATGTTGCTATGAGTATGTAGGGGCGTTGTTTGCTGCATCCTACGCTGGCGGGCACGGCATGCCGTGCCCCTACGGGCGCGGACGGGAATGGCGCAAGAAGAACCAAGAAAGAGCATTGTCGAGCGAACACTGGCCGAGCTCGGTGCCACGGCCCCAGAGATGGTCGTCGCACGTTTTGCCGAAGTACGCCAACGATTCGATGAGCAATCCGCCCGTTGTTCCAGGGATCAAGACAATTGGCGAATCTTTCTAGTCCATTGGGTTGGCCGAAAATCGGGAGTGCTATCCCTCATCGGCGACAACTGGCTGAAACCGGCTCCGCCGGAATTGAAGCGCGTCGTCGGCCAGGAACTGAACCAGCTCAGGGCCTATGTCGAAGCGACGCTAGAAGAGAAGCGGCGCGAGATTGAAACGGCCGCGGAACAAGCGGCGCTTGAGCGTGAACGGATTGACCTTTCGCTGCCCGGCGTCGAACGGCCGATCGGGACACGGCATCTGATCCGGCAGACTTACGAAGAACTGTTCCGCATTTTTCTGTCGATTGGGTACAGCATCGTCGAAGGGCCGGAGATGGAGACGCCTTACTACAATTTCGAGGCGCTCAACATTCCCGAACATCATCCGGCGCGGGACAACATGGATACCTTCTATATCGAAGGGTCGGGCGGGCATCTGCTTCGCACGCATACCTCGCCAATGCAAATCCGCACGATGGAAAAACAGCAGCCGCCCGTGCGCATCATCGTTCCTGGGAAGGTGTATCGCCGCGATAATCCCGATGCCACTCACGGGTTCATGTTCCACCAGCTCGAGGGGCTGGCGGTCGACGCGGACATTACGTTTTGCGATTTCAAAGGGACCGTCGAGTATTTCGTTCGCGAATTTTTCGGCCCGAAGGTGAAGACTCGCTTGCGACCGAGCTATTTCCCGTTCACCGAGCCTTCGGCGGAAGTGGACGCGTCGTGCCACGTCTGCGGCGGGAGCGGCTGCCGCGTGTGCAAGTTCTCGGGTTGGATTGAATTGTTCGGCTCAGGAATGGTGAACCCCGCCGTGTACGGCTTTGTGAATTACGACGCGAAGCGGTATTCCGGGTTCGCTTTCGGTATGGGCGTGGATCGCTTCGCGATGTTGAAATACGGCGCGGATTTGCAAGTGATGTTCCAGAACGACGTGCGGTTCCTGGGGCAGTTTCCGTAGGGCGATCAGAAAGCCTCACGTCAGGCCCGACACACATCGTCGGGCCTGGACGTGAGCTACAACTGCGGGAAGCGTTGCACGCGAGCGAAGGTCCGCTGCTACGTGGGAGAGTGCGGCAGATTCTGCGGGGGCGTGGAAGTCGAAATGAAAGTTCTGTATAGCTGGGTGAAGGAATTCGTGGACGTGACGGCGCCGGCGAGCGAGGTGCGCTCACGGCTTTCGATGTCGGGCACGGCCGTGGATGCGATCGAGGAGACGCCCTCCGGCCCGGTGCTCGATGCCGAAGTCACCATCAATCGGCCCGACTGCCTCGGTCATTACGGGATCGCGCGGGAAGTCGCGACGCTGTATCGCCTGCATCTGAAGTCCGTCAATCCGAAACTCAAGGAAGCTGCGGAGACGGCTGGGGGTGCGACACGCGTCGAGATTGAATCGCCGGATTTGTGCGCGCGCTATACGGCGCGAATCGTGCGCGGCGTAAAAGTGCAGCCTTCGCCCGATTGGCTGCGGCAGCGGCTTGAAGCGCTGGGGCAAGCCTCCATCAACAACGTGGTGGACGCAACGAACTATGCGATGTTCGAGCTGGGCAAAGCCGTCCACGCTTTTGACTTCGATAAGCTGGCCGAGCATCGCGTCATCGTGCGGCGGGCTCGTCCGGGGGAAAAGATTCGCACGCTCGACGGGATCGAGCGCGCACTCACCAAAGAAATGTGCGTGATCGCCGACGCGACGCGGGCCGTCGGCATCGGCGGCGTGATGGGCGGGGCGGACAGCGAAATCAGCTTCGCCACGAAAAACATTTTGATTGAATCCGCCTGGTTCGATCCCATCTCCATCCGGCGGACATCCAAGGCGCTCGGCTTGCGCACGGAGGCCTCGACGCGTTTCGAGCGCGGCGCCGATCTCGAGATGGTCGAGCTGGCCTCGCGGCGCACCGCTGAGCTGATCCAGCAGCTCGCGGGCGGCGAAATCCTCGCGGGCGTGGTGGACGCATATCCGCGGCCAGAGCCCGAGCGCAAGATCGAGTTCAGGCGCAAAGAGCTGCTGCGAATCATGGGCGCGGACATTCCCGACCGCGAGATTGAAGAGATTCTCGGCTCGCTCGGCTTTCATCCCGTGCGAGTGGACGCAAATCGCGGCAGTTCCGGGTCGCTCGCCGCCGCCTGGGAATGCCGCCAACCATCGTGGCGGCGCGATGTGACCCGCGAAATCGACCTGATTGAGGAAGTCGCGCGAAGCTACGGGTTCGACAAATTTCCTCCGCGGCTTCCAGCAGCGAAGATTCCGGCGGCACCGCTCCCGCACGCAGGAGCCGAAAGTCTGCTGCGCGAGCGAATCGTCGCGCTTGGTTACCAGGAGATCGTTGCGATTCCGCTCGTGGACCCAGAGCGCGACGCCTTGTTCCGCGAGGAAGGTGTGACTCCCGCCACCATCGGCAATCCTCTTGCGGAAGACGCCTCGACGATGCGGAGCTCGGGCGTGTTGAGCATGCTCGGAACGCTCGAATGGAATCTGAACCGCGGGCAGCGCAATCTGCGGTTATTTGAGGTCGGAAAGAAGTATGAGGTGCAAAACGGTAAGCCCCGGGAGACTCGCATCTTGACGCTCGGGGCCACCGGCCTGGCTCGAGAGAAAAGCATCTATGAAGATTCCCGCGAGTACGGCTTTGCCGATCTCAAAGGCGACCTCGACCGTTTGGGCGAACTCGCGGGCGGCCTTGCGTGGAAAGCAGGCGGACCCAACTGGCTTGGGGCTGGGCGCGCGGCGCGCATTGGGCTCGTGGGGGCGGGGAAAAATGGGGTTGGAGTAGCCGGCCAAATAGCGGGCCGGATCGCGGAGCAATTCAAGCTGCGCCAAGATGTATACGTCGCGGAGTTGGCGCTCGAGCCGATCCTCGAAGCGACAGAGGCGACGCGCGCGGCGCTGCATTATGAGCCGCTGCCGCGTTTTCCGGGGGTCGAACGCGATTTTTCCTTGATTCTCGCGGATGGCACAACGTTCGCGCAGGTGTCGGAGACAATTCGCAGCGTGGGCATCCCGGAATTGCGGCAGATTGAAGCCAGAGACCTGTATCGCGGAAAGAATGTTCCCGCCGGAAAATATTCCTTGCTCGTCCACGTGACGTTCCAGAGCGTGCAGGCGACATTGACCGACGCGCAGCTCACGGATTTTTCATCCCGCATCATCGCTGCGCTCGAACAGAAGCTTGGCGGGACCCTCCGCGCGTCGTAAATGCTGAAGACCCGAGCGGCCTGCGGCCGCAGGCACGGCGTGCCGTGCCCCTACGCGCCGTAATCTGCGCGTTCGCCTGTGGCCGGGCGGTGACCGGCGCGTTTCGCGTGATCTGTGACTGCGAAATGCATCTCTGCCCTTGCGTCTGGCAGCGGAGGGAATGACAATAGGCCCGCCCAGCCGGGAGAGACCACGCCGTGAAAATTGAGATTTACGATCAAAGTTACAACTTGAGCGCCGACCAGGACGAAACCTACGTGAAGGAATTGGCGGCGTTCGTGGACTCGAAGATGCGCGTGGTGGCGGACGCGACTCATACGGTGGACTCGGTGAAGGTGGCGGTGCTCGCGGCGATCAACATTGCGGACGAGCTCTTCACGGTGCGGCAGCGCCAGGAAAAACTCGAAGGACCGTTGCGAAAACGCGTCGAGAAGTGTGTGGCGATGGTCGAAAAGGTTCTCGAGCATTCCTCGTAACCAGGGCGATCACAAGGGGGGTTACCGATGGAGGCACAACCCTTTTCGGCCGACGGCCATCTGGTATAGGTTATTCCTGGGCTTCTGTTCCTGTCCCCAAGCAACCCATGCCCGAAAGGAAATTAACCCGATGCTTTATAATCTCCGTGGCGCTTCCGGCACTACTTGTGCTCGCGATGAGTGTCGGCAGTTTATGCTTCTGCCACCACGATTGTTCGACTGAAACGAACTGCTCCTGCTCCATTTGCCATCCGAGCCATCAAGCAATGAAGGAGCCCCTCGCCAGCCATCGCGAGCCTGCATTCGAGCTTTTGAGCAGGCAGCCCGAACCGCAGGAACTCAGATCTTACGCAAGCCCCGCATTCTGCCGGGTGGCGGCCCGCGCTCCACCCCCCGCATAAGCCTCCGTCGGTTCTGCGCGTCCCAACTGATGGGATGCCTTTGAGACTCCCTCGAACATCGGTAGGAAGAGTCGAATCTATGAAGATACGGCAATTGCGAATTCTCATTTTCATGTTTCTGGTGTGCGGCGGCACCACCTTCGCGCAAGGTCCGGTGAAGATCACTCTCGACGAGGCCGTGCAGCTCGCGCTGGAGCACAACCACGCATTGAAGGCGGCGCGCACGACGATCCTGCAAAGCCAGTCGCTGGAGGTGACCGCGAATCTGCGGCCCAATCCGGTGCTCACCTTGGACGCGCAGTTCCTACCCATCTTCCAGCCGGATAAGTTCTCCAGCGATTACATCGACCAAACCGCCCAGTTCGACGCGGGGATCAGCTATCTCTTCGAGCGGGGGAAAAAACGCCAGCACCGGCTTCAGGCAGCGCGGGATGTGACCTCGGTGACGCAATCGGTGGTCACCGACAACGAGCGGAGCCTGACATTTTCGGTGGCTGCGCAATTCATCAATGTGCTGCTGGCCGAGTCGAACCTCGAGCTGGCGATGGAAAATCTGAAGAGCTTTCAGAATACGGTGGACATCAGCCAAGCGCGCTACACGGCCGGCGATATCAGCGAAGGCGATTTCCTGAAGATCAAGCTGCAACTGCTGCAATTTCAAACCGACGTGTCCGCGGCGAGGCTGGCGAAGGTGCAGGCATTGGTGAGCTTGCGCGAGCAGCTCGGCTACGAATCCGTCCCCGGGGATTACGACGTCGCGGGCGAGCTGGCGTACCAGCCGCTGACGATGAAAGAAGAAGACCTGCAGACGATGGCGCTGAAGCAGCGACCGGACCTGCGCGCCGCGCAACAGAACGTCACCGCGTCGCAGAGCCAGTACGCGCTGGCGCAATCGAACGGGAAGCGCGACGTCACCGGCATGTTCAACTACAGCCACGTAAGCGGGGCGAGCGGGGGATCATTTTTCGTAAACGTTCAACTTCCGATCTTCGATCGCAATCAGGGTGAAATCGCGCGAACGCGGTACGTGATCAGCCAGTCGCAGGAGCTGGCGGCGGCCGCGGCGGAAACGGTGATCGGCGATGTCGCGAGCGCGTATGAAGGTGTGCACGCGAACGATGAAATCGTCAGCCTTTATCGCTCCGGCTACCTCGATCAGGCCAAGGAGTCGCGCGACATCAGCGAATACGCCTACAAGAGCGGGGCAGCGAGCTTGCTCGATTACCTGGACGCGGAGCGAAGCTACCGGGCCACGGAGCTCGCTTACCGCCAGTCACTCGCTTCTTACATGCTGGCGCTCGAGCAATTGCGGGAATCTGCTGGAACAAGGAAACTGCCATGAGCGCCTGGCCAACTCGCTCGATTGCATTTTCCCTCGGTTTTGCGGCGGTGCTAGCGCTCGCGGGTTGCGGGTCGGACCGCCCCGAACGCGGGAGCGACATGACTTCGTATTCAGCCCGGCCGGGCAAAGAGCCAGCCGCGGAACTTTTTACCGTGCCGCAGGAACAGATGTCGCACGTGCAGGTGGTAACAGTGGAACCGACGAAGCTGACGCGCACGTTGCGGCTGACGGGCTCGGTCGCCTACAACGCCTTTCTGACCACTCCTGTCATCAGCCAGATCGGCGGCCCGGTAAGCCGCATCTTGGTGGTCCCCGGAGAGCGGGTGAAGCAGGGTCAGCCCCTGCTTGAGGCCGCCAGCCCGGACTACGCGCAGCTCCGCGCAAGTTACCTGAAGGCGCGTGACGCCTTGCGCGTGACGGATAAGAACTACGCCCGGGCTCAGGACCTCTATGCCCACAACGCCATTGCCGAGCGCGATCTATTGCAGGCGGAATCGGATCGCAACCAGGCGAAAGCCGATCTGGACGCGAGCGAACAGGCCCTTCGAATCCTCGGGATCCCAAAACCAGAAAGCCTCGAAACCGCGCCTGCGTCACCCGAAATTCCTTTGCTGTCCCCGATCGGTGGAGAAATCGTGGAGCGGCTGGTTTCTCCAGGACAGTTGCTGCAGGCCGGAGCGACACAAGCATTCACCATCTCGGATATGAGGAGTGTCTGGGTGCTCGTCAACGTGTATCAAGCTGATCTGCCTTACGTCGCGGTCGGCGATGCGGTGACGGTGCAGACCGACGCATATGCGGAGCCCTTCCACGGGAAGATCTCTTACATCGCGCCGGCACTCGATCCGAATACCCGCACGCTGCAGGCGCGGATCGTCGTCGAGAACCCCGGCGAGAAACTGAGAAAGGATATGTACGTGACCGCGACTGTTTTGGCAGGGGCAATGAAGAACGCGCTGACGGTGCCGGATGCCGCGATTTTGCGGAACGAGGAAAACGAGCCATTTGTGTACGTCGCCGCAGGTTCGAACCAGTTCGGACGGCGGATGGTCCAGATCGGGCAAAGCCGGGACGGCAAGACGCAAATCCTGAGCGGCCTTGCGGCGGGCGAGCGCGTAGTTGGAGACGGCAGCCTATTCTTGCAGTTTGCGAATTCGCTGCAGCATTAGCCAGGCGTGAACGTGAATGGCGACCTCAGGACAAGCGAACGACGTCAACGCGAACGGGCTATACGCCGCCCTTACGGCCCCGCATAAGATCGATTGAAGAATGATCCACCGCATCGTCCAATTCGCGCTGAACCAGCGCTTCCTGGTGCTGATGCTGACTGCGTTCATCGCCCTGGCCGGCGCCGTCTCCTTCCAGCGGATGCCCGTCGACGCCTATCCCGATCTGGCGCCGCCGATGGTCGAGCTGATCTCGCAATGGCCGGGCCACGCGGCGGAAGAAATCGAGCGGTTGGTCACGCTTCCGTTGGAAGTCGAGATGAACGGCGTGCCGCACATGATGGTGATGCGTTCGATCTCGCTTTACGGGCTTTCAGACATCCGGCTGACGTTCGAGGAAGGCACCGACGACTATTTCGCTCGTCAGGTGGTCTTCGAGCGGCTCGCTGACGTCACGCTGCCGACGGGAGTGACGCCGGGCATGGCGCCGCTCTTTAGCCCGAGCGGCCTCGTGTATCGATACGTGATCGAAAGTCCGGACCGCTCGCCGCAGGAATTGAAAACGTACGAAGACTGGGTGATCGGGCGCGCGTATCGGCAGGTGGCGGGCGTGGCCGATGATTCGGGGTTCGGCGGCACGGTGATGCAGTACCAGGTGCTTCTCGACCCGGCACGACTCTTCAATTTCCACATCACCGTGCCGCAAGTGATTCAGCAGCTTGGCACCAACAACGGCAATACCGGCGGCGGATTCTATTCGCAGGGCGGCCAGTTCTACTACGTGCGTGGAATCGGCCTGGTCCGCGACACCCAAGACATCGGCAACATCATTGCCGGGGCGATGAACGGTGTGCCGGTGCGGATCAAAGAAATCGGGCAGGTGACGATCGGCCACGCCCCGCGACTGGGCGAATTCGGATTCCAGACAAATGACGATGCCGTTGAGGGTGTGATCTTGATGCGGCGCAGCGAACAGACGCAGATCGTCCTGAAGGGCGTCGAAGCAAAGACCGAGGAGTTGAACAAACGCATCCTGCCCCCGGATATCAAGATCCGCCCGTTCTACGACCGCAGCGACCTGGTGCGCGTGACGACTGATACGGTCGAAGCGAACCTCGCGCGCGGGATGGTGCTTGTCCTGATCGTGCTGATTTTCTTTCTCGTGAGCGTTCGCGCCGCCGTGATTGTGGCGCTGACGATTCCGCTGGCACTGCTGTTTTCGTTCATTTTCCTGCACGCACACGATGTGGCCGCGAATCTTCTGTCCATCGGGGCGATCGATTTCGGAATCATCATCGATGGGACGCTCGTGATGGTTGAAAACATCTACCGCGAAGTGGGCCTGCGCGAGGGCCAGGAATATAGCTTGAACGAAGTCATCCTCGCGGCGGCCCGGGACGTGGATCGCCCGATTTTCTATTCGGTGGCCGTCATCATCGCCGGGTACATCCCCATCTACGCGCTGAGCGGGCCTTCGGGAAAACTCTTCCATCCGATGGCCGATACGATGTCAGTGGCGCTGGTGGGGGCGCTGATTCTAACGCTGACGTTTGTGCCGGTGCTCACTTCTTACTGGTTCCGGGGCGGGGTGCGCGAGCGGGTGAACAAGCCCTTTGAATGGATCCGGCAGAAATACGCCGGGGAGCTGGACTGGTGCCTCGAGCACCCGAAGATCACGATGCTTGCGGCGACGGCAATCTTTGGCGCGACGCTGCTGCTCGTTCCATTCATCGGCGGCGAATTCATGCCACATCTCGATGAGGGCGCGTTGTGGGTGCGCGCGACCCTGCCTTACACGATCTCCTATGAAGAAGCGAGCAAGTTTGCGCCGCAAGTCCGCAAAATCCTGATGCAATATCCGCAGGTCACGGAAGTGGGCTCGGAGCTGGGACGGCCCGACGACGGCACCGATCCCACGGGGTTTTTCAACTGCGAGTTTTACGTGGGCCTGAGACCCTACGGCGATCAATCCTGGAAGCAGAACTCGATTCATTCAAAGCCGGAGCTGATCACGGCGCTGCAGAAACAGTTTGAAGCGTTCCCTGGCGTGATCTTCAATTACACGCAACCCGCCGAGGACGCCGTGGACGAGGCGCTGACTGGCCTGAAGAGCGCGCTCGCGGTGAAAGTGTATGGCTCCGACTTGAATGTGTTGCAGAACGAGGCGCTGGCCATCAAGCGGGCGCTGTCCCAAGTCCGCGGGTTCACCGAGCTGACGGTTGTGCGCGAGCTGGGCCAGCCCAGCCTGCTGATCGATGTCGATCGGGAAAAAATCGCGCGTTACGGCATCAATGTCGCCGATGTCGAAGCCATCGTGCAGGCCGCAGTTGGAGGCCAAGCGGCCACGCAGGTAATCCAGGGCGAGAAGCTGTTCGATCTGGTCGTGCGAATGCAGCCGCAATTCCGGGAGGGCGCTCAGCAGATCGGCAACCTGCTTGTCGGCACGCCGACAGGACAACAGATCCCCTTGGCTCAATTGGCCGATATCCGGGAAGCGAATGGGGCATCGTTTATTTATCGCGAAAATAACTCGCGCTACATCGGCGTGCAGTACAGCATCGAGGGACGCGATCTTCAACGCGCCGTCGAGGACGGTCAAAGAGCGGTAAGCGCCATCGAAAAATCGCTTCCGCAAGGATATTGGATGACCTGGGGCGGGGAATACAGCGAATTTCTTGAAGCGAAGAAGCAGATGGAGATTATCGGCCCGCTCGCGGTGTTGCTGATTTTCCTCATTTTGTTCGCGCTCTACGGCAATTTCAAGTTCCCGGTGACGATTGCGCTCGGCGTAGTGATGACCGAACCGGTCGGCGCGCTGATCGCGCTGAAATTGACGGGCACTCCGTTCAGCGTGTCGTCGGCGCTGGGTTTATTGGCGCTAATGGGCGTGTCGGTGGAAACGGCGGTGATTCTGGTCTCCTACATCAACAAGCTACGGCTCGAGAATAAAGACATTCGCACAGCGACTCGGGAGGCGTCGCTGCTGCGGCTGAGGCCCATCATGATGACGGCGCTCGTCGCATGCCTGGGTTTGTTGCCGGCTGCGCTCTCCACCGGCATCGGCTCCGATTCGCAGAAGCCGTTCGCCATCGTTATCGTGGCGGGACTAATCTCGCGTTTGTTCCTCGGCTTCTTCGTGAATCCGGTGTTGTACGAGATAGTGGCGCGCGAGGGCGATGTTCTGCAGGTGTGAGCACCGGTGGCACAGCACACCCACTCCGGGCTATGCGGCTTTCGGCCAAGAACCGAGTGCCTGTACCACAAAACCAAAAGTTACCCGCCGAGGGATGGAAGAATCGACGAAGAGCCCACGAGGAAGATTGCGCCCACAATTACGCTATAGCCCGCTGTTAGCAGCGTGATGGCGCGGGCAACGACGGGCCGGCGCGCTCCGGCGCGGGTCAATCCTGCCATCGACGCGCACATCAACGTATTCATGGCGATCAATCCAGCGAGGAACATCGCCAGTCCCAGGAAGCCGCGCCCCGTACCGCCCAAGTTTGCGGCGAGCAAGAAGAGAAGCAATTGGCTTGGCGTTTCGGCGCCGAGTCCATGAATTACGCCAACGATGAATGCGGGAGTGTTCGACGCACTCCAGCTTAGAGCGTTCGGCTGCTCGGATGGCCCGGCGCCGAAGAGCCGTCGGATTCGCCAGGCAGACCAGCGCGTCGCATTCGCAATCAAGAGGAAGCGCGACGACGGGGCCCAGTGCTTGTGGTCTTGCTGGCGAAAGAGCGTGGCGAAAACGTAGATTCCTAAAATCAGGAGGGTGATGCCGACCAAGCGTTCAGTCCAGCGGTCGATCCCAATTGGCAGCGAACGCTGGAAGAAAATGACGAGCGCGGCCAGCAGCGTTACGGTCGCGGCGTGGCCCAGAACGTAAAGCATTCCGAGGCGCATCGCGCGGCGCGGCGATTCTTCGAGGCGGGACAGATCTGAGATTGCGGCGATATGGTCGTAGTCAATCCCGTGGCGGAAGCCCATCACCAGTGCTGCGGTCAGGGCGAGCTGCAGGTTAACGGTTTGCGAGGCCGACGACATATTTCATCCCCGCACCATCCTCCCATGCGCCTCGCAACTAGGCAAGAGTTGGAACACTGCCGGTTTGTTTCATCAGCGGCTTCCCGTGTGTCGTCTGGAGGAAATCCATCTCAATCGAAATACTTGAACACGGCCGCGAGGTAAAAGAACAGCAGGAGCAGGGCCGATAGAACACACGCCGTCAGAATGACACCGGTGTCGCTCGCCAGCCATCGGAGACTCGGGTTGAACTTCATGGAGCGTTCAGATCTTGTTCGGAAATTGTTTGCAGTATCCAGGCTTTGTCTTGATATGCGTCGAACAAGAACTCCTGGGCGATGTTATCGGTGGGATTTCTTTGCAGCTCGTCTTTGCAGTCATGAATGATGTCATCCACCACGTTGAGTCCCTGGCGGAGCGAGTTGATGGCTGCAGAATTGCCGACGGAGTTCGCACTTCCCACCTGGCGCTCGATTGCCGCCAAATGGTTTTCGATCAAGAAGGCGGGGCCTTGGGTTCGAGCAAGGCGTCCTTTTTCTGTTCGCTCGACGTTTGAGAAAACGATGATCAGCGCGGCAGCAGCCAGAATCGGGAAGGTTGCAATCGCGAGGCCTCGAAGAGGATGATGGACGAGGCTGAAGCGCCACGGGGTCTCGGCATCCCGGGGAAGATCCCGAATGAGACCTTCTACCTCGAGTTGGGCGCGCAGCCGCCTCCACAATCCTTCCGAGGGCTGCTCGCCGGTGTCCCGCAAGAGCTGACCCGCTTGCGAAATCGCGCCGAGGTCCTCGAGTGCGGCGCGGCAATGCTCGCAGGTTATCAGGTGAGACCGCAAAGGATCGGGCCGGTCGCCCTCGAGCCATCCGGCAGCGGACTCCACAAACTCATCACATTTCATCGAATTCCCCTTCTCTCGGCCGTCCACTGAGACTCACGCAGCGCCGCGGCCTGCGGGCAACAGCCGAGCCGAATTCAAAATAAAGATGAGTTCCGAGCTTACGTGGATGAATGCAGCCAGAAGCGGATTCAGCAGCCCAAAGGCGGCGAGGCCGACGCCTACAGTGTCGACCGCGAGCGTCCCCACGAAATTCTGCATGATCGTGCGACGGCAGCGCCGGGCGATGCGAAGGGTTTCGACCAGCTTGGAGAGGTCGTTCCCGATTAAGACAACGTTGGAGCTTTCGCGAGCCACATCCGTGCCGGTCCCCATCGCCACACCCACACTCGCCTGCATCAGAGCCGGCGCATCATTAATGCCATCGCCGACCATGATAGCGATCCTGCCTTGCGCCAGCAACTCTTTCACACGCTCGAGCTTTTGTTCGGGGAGAAGCTGCGCGGATATTTCATCGACTCCCAAACTCTTGCCGACGGTCTCCGCAACTCTCTTCGAATCGCCGGTGAGTAAGACGGTTTTCAGGCCCATCCGTTTGAGATCTTGAACCGCAGCCTTCGCTTCCGGCCGCAAGAGATCGGCCACATGGATCGAACCCAGCAAATGTCCGCCACGTGTCACGAGCACGGCGCCGTCGGAAGTCCCCTGCATCGCGTCCGCGCCCTTGATTCCTTCGTCCTGAAGGTGGATCCAATTGCCCACCACAATCTCGTCGCCATCGATCTCGGCGACGATCCCTCTCCCGGGCCTGTACTCGAATCGATCGAGCTGACGGACATGGACGCCGAGCTCTCCTGCCTTACGCAAGATCGCCTTGGCTAGAGGATGCTCGGAACGCGATTCGGCGATGGCCGCTGCTTCGATCAGGGATACGGCGCTGACTCCATCCGCCGGGCGGATATCCATGACTTCCGGAGCGCCGTAAGTCAATGTGCCGGTCTTATCCAAGAGGACTGTATCAGCTGCGGCCAAAGTTTCGAGGTAAAGCCCTCCCTTGATAATCGAACCCTGTCTTGCCGCCTGCCCGATGGCTCCAAGAATAGCAAGAGGAGTTCCCGCTGCAATACCGCAAGCGCCGGCCACGATGACGACCGAAATTGTGGAGCGCGGGTTATGCGTGATGATAAAAGTCAATCCTGCGGCTGCAAGAGCGAAATAGACCAGGTATCCGGCGAGACGATCGGCGGTCTTTTGAATTGGCGCGCGCGAGCGTTCAGCGCGTTCGACTGCCTCGATGATCCTTCCGAAAGTGGTATCGCGACCGAGCCGCTCGACGCGAACTTCGAGCGCGCCGGACTGATTCACCGTGCCGGCATATACCTCGCTGCCCGCCAGCTTTTCGACCGGAGCGGATTCCCCCGTGATGGGCGCTTGGTCAACGAACGAGCTTCCTCCTGCAACGCTCCCGTCCACGGGAATTCGAGCGCCAGGCCTCACCAGGACTATGTCTCCCGGATGAACCTGGTCAACACCGACATCAACAAATTCGGTGGCACGCCGCACGGTCGCCGTTCGAGGGAGAAAGTCGACGAGGCGTTGAATCGCGCGGCGGCCGCGGCCAACGGTGAGGCCCTCGAGAATTTCCGCGACCAGAACAAATAACGTGATCACGAGCGCGGTAAAAACTTCGCGGATGGCGAGGGCGGCAACGATGGCGATGGCCATGGAGAGCTCCATCGTCATCCGGCGCTCCAGGATGTTCTCCACGGCTTCGCGGAAAATGGGATAGCCGCCGACCAGAGTGCAGATCACGCCCACCCCGGTAATCAGGCGGCTTGGCTCGAACTGAAGGAACCATATCGCGCCCGCGGCCGCCGCAACAAAGAAGACTCGATTCAGTTCGCGCCAGTGGATTGTGGGCTCATGACCCGTCTCGGAAGGGCGCGGATACGTGGCGTCGGTTACGCCCTCCGTCGTGGGGCTGATTACTTTGTCCGAATTCGTGGCCATCGACTCCCTCGTCCGTGTCGCCCGTTTCTGGCGATTTCATTCGCACGCTGAGCGCGAAAGAACATTCCAGCGAGCGGCTTACTTCAGGTACGCGCGCACAACGTCAATCAACTCCTCGGCGGCCTCCGCCTGAGGCGAGTGATCCTTCTCAGCCGGTGACAGCACGTGAAAACGGATGTGGCCTTCGATCAGCTCCGACATCAAGCCGTTGAGAGCCCCGCGGCAAGCCGCCACCAACTGCAGCACCTCAGCGCACTCGTGTTCTTCGCCTAAGGCCCGCTCGAGGGCGTCGACTTGACCGCGGATACGCCGAACGCGGGCAAGGAGTTTGTGTCTGTCTTTGGTAGTGTGGGCCATCCCGCCTCCCGGGCGCCTCTTATACTATAGTGGGGTAGAGTATAGCAAGGCCGAAACATCAAGTTGCGCTGGGCGACGTTTCGCAGACCGCAGCGTCTAACCGTGTGCCCCAGCGCCTTGTGTGTCCTATGGATTAGGGGCGGGAAGAGATGCATCGTTTGCGGTTTGCTTGACATCCAAGTACCATTGCATAGGGGGAGTTCCAGACAGAAGTGAGACCCCGCACAACAAAAACCGGTGTTTTGGTCCTGTGCCTTGCGGTTGTCGTGTTGTCCGCGACGACCGTAAGCCTTCTTTGGCACAGCCACCACGACGGGTCGGAGTCGAGCTGCCAGATCTGTCACATCGGGCATCTTCCTGTAATCCAACCTGGCACAGCCGTTGAGCTCCCGGCTCCTGTTGTTGCAGTGCGTGCCCGGTCGTGCGAAGCCCTCAAGCAATATCTCGAACCCACCGCGCACAACGCAGCGTCCCGCGCACCTCCTTCCGCATAGCCCAGAAAGGGCGTCTCTGATGCGCGCCTTGTTGCGCTGACCTCGTGATCGGGGCAGCGTTGACGCCATTTTCCAGCGGCCACTCCAACGTAGACAAACGCAAGATCGCCCAACACAAGGGTCGGAGGAGAAATGCAAAAGGATTTTCGAAGGCTTGCGCTTTTGGTTTTGAGTTTGAGCTTCTTCTTAGGAGCTGTGCCCGGGTGGGCGCAGGTAGGCAACTCCGGGACTCTCGAAGGGGTCGTGAAGGATCCATCCGGAGCTGCAGTCGCGAACGCCACGGTCGAAATTTCTTATCCTGTCAGCGGCTATCACCGCCTAACAAACACCGGAGACGGCGGAGACTTTCGTTTCACGAACGTGCCATTCAATCCGTATCATCTGGTCGTCACGGCGAACGGTTTCGCGCCCTATACCCAGGACGTGGACGTCCGCTCTGCGGTTCCCGTCACAGTCCAGATCAGCCTGCAGATAAGCGGCGCCTCGACCACCATCACCGTCGAAGCTAAAGGCGAGGATCTCGTGGAAAACGACCCAAGCTTTCACACCGACCTGGACCGTGGTCTTTTCGACAAGCTGCCGCTCGAAAGCCAGTCTTCCTCGGTGAGCTCACTCGTGACCTTGACGACGCCGGGAGTGGTGGCGGATTCAAACGGCCTGTTCCACGGACTCGGCGACCACGCGGAGAATTCTTTTTCTGTCGATGGTCAGCCGATCACCGATCAGCAGAGTAAGGTGTTCTCGAACCAGATTCCTGTGGACTCGATTCAGTCAACGGAAGTTATCGCCGGCGCCCCGCCGGCTGAATTTGGTGACAAGACCAGTCTCGTGATCAAAGTGACGACGCGTTCGGGTCTTGGGCAAACACAGCCGACGGGCAGCGTCACGGCTTCGTACGGTTCGTTTGGCTCCGTGAATGGCGGCTTCAACATCGCATTTGGAGGCCAGAAATGGGGGAACTTCATTTCCGCAAACGGGCTGAACACCGGCCGGTTCCTCGATCCGCCGGAGTTCCAGGTAATGCACTCGAAGGGCAATGAGGAAAACTTCTTCGACCGGGTAGACTATCAGCTTACGCAGAAAGACACGATTCACTTGAACGGTGGCTATACGCGCTCCTGGTTCCAGACCCCGAATTCTTTCGATAACCTCAATCCGGGCCTTACCGACCTTCAGGGTAAACTCGTCGGGCCAGCGGATCAGCGTGCGCTGATTAGAACCTTTAACATCGCGCCAGCGTGGACGCGCTTGATTAGCTCCACGACTCTCTTTACGTTTGGAGCTTTCGTCCGTCAGGACCAGTTTGGCTACTTCCCGAGTGGAAACGTCTTTGCGGATCAACCGGCGACGCTCAATCAGCAGCGAAAACTGACCAATGCGGGCCTCCGCTCGGACGTGTCCTATGTGAGGGGAATTCACAACATTAAGGCAGGCATCACGTTTCAACACACGTTCCTAACGGAGAATTTCAACTTCGGAATTACAAGCCCAACAACGAACCCCGTTTGTCTGAACGTTGCTGACGGGAGCCCCGATAGAAACCCGACGCCGACAGACCCCACCCAATGTATAGGTACGCTTAAGCCCAATCCTGCCTTTGTCGCGGCTCTGGGCTGCTTCGACCTGACTAGGCCGGCGCCCGCGCCCGCAGACAACTGCAGCGGTGCACAGAGCACGTTATTCCCATTCCGCGGCCGCGCGGACATCAAGGAGTTGGCGTTTTACGTCCAAGACTCAATCACGAAAGGCAACTGGGCCTTTAATGTCGGCTTTCGTGGCGACCTGTATCGCGGAATTGTGCGCGATTCCCAGCCGGAGCCTCGCCTGGGCATTGCTTACAACATCAAGAAGACCAATACGGTTCTTCGTGCCTCCTACGCGCGCATCCAGGAAACTCCGTTCAACGAAAACTTGATTGTCGCAAGCCTGGGAGCCAGCAACCCGATTATCGTCGACGTTATCGGTGGCACGAGTTTGCTGGCGCCGATTCGTCCCGGCTTCCGCAACCAGTTCAATGCTGGCTTCCAGCAAGCCTTCGGGAAGTTCCTTGTGGTGGACGCCGACTATATGTGGAAGTACACGCACAACGGCTACGACTTCAGCATATTTGGGAACACACCCATTTTTTTTCCGATTGCGTGGCACAACTCAAAACTCGATGGGGTTTCCGTCCGTGTGAGCGTGCCGAATTACCACCACTTGACGGCCTTCGCCGTTCTTGGCCACGTCCGGTCGCGTTTCTTCCCGCCGCAAATCGGCGGGCTGGGAGCAACCGTGACGGGCGGGGAAGTCTTCCGCATCGACCACGACCAGGCGTTCCAGCAGACAACACACTTGCAGTACCAGCCGTGGAAGAGCTTGCCTTGGATTGCTTTCAACTGGCGCTACGACAGCGGGCTTGTGGCCAGCAACCCCAACCTGGCCACTTTCCCGCTGGCACTGAGCTTCCTTGATGCGGACCAGCAGGCCGCGATCGGACTCTTCTGCGGCAAGTTAGTTGCGACACTTACGAATCCCCTCACGCCGGCTGCGTGCGCAGGGCAAACAAACGTCGGGGCCAAGCTCATAAAAATACCGGCACCCGGCACATTCGACCTCGACCACAATCCAACGCGCGTCGTCCCGCGCCACCTGTTTGACAGCAGCGTGGGCGACGACAATCTGTTCCACGGCGATCGTTACAAGTGGAGCGCGCGCTTCACCGTCATCAACCTGACGAACGAGGTTGCGGTGTACAACTTCTTGTCGACGTTTAGCGGGACGCACTTTGTGACGCCGCGGTCGTACACAGCCGAACTCGGCTTTCACTTCTAGACCTGCCAGCAATCGGAAGCGCCCGGCCTCGACTTCTCAAGCGAGGCCGGGCGCTTGTTGTCCGCTCGCCTGTTAAGAGAGCCCCGCTTCGAGGACGATAACTGCTCCTCTACCTCAACGCCGATTTGTAGTTGCAACTAAGTTTCAAGTAAGCTAGACTCCGCTTTTTCTACAGTTGAAACAGAGTTGCAACTGGCTTGGCACTTGTTTCCCGGCAGGCGAAAAGCGAAGGAGGAATCATTTCTGTGAATCGAGGTCTACGGTTCGCTGATGTGTTGCTCTTGTGCGGTTTCATCCTCGCCTCGCGTCCTGTGGCGGCGCAGGAGCGAGCTTATTTCGTCACCTACACTCACGAAATGGAGGAACCCGGGAACCTGGAAGTGGCCATCAATCCGGTTTTCGGCACGCAGCGCGGAGGGAACGACTTCCTCGGTTCGTGGACGGAATTCGAATATGGGGCGAAGGGATGGTGGACGACAGAGTTTTATCTCGACGGACAGTCCACATTCGGGGACAGCACCATCTTCACCGGCTGGCGCTGGGAAAACCGATTTCGGCCGTTGATGCACGAGCATTGGATTAACCCGGTGCTGTACTTCGAATTCGAGGACATCAATGCCGCGGACAAGACGCTTCTTGAGGTCGTAGGATTCGATGCTCAGGCCGACCACGGGGTTCGGAACGCAGTGGCGCGCCGGGATCGCCAACGGGAGATGGAAACGAAGTTGATCCTCTCGAGCGACTTCAAAGGCTGGAACCTCTCTGAAAACTTCATTGCCGAAAAGAATCTGGCGGGCGGCCCGCTTGAATTCGGTTACGCGGCTGGGCTGAGCCGCCCCCTGGCGCTGGCAGCCTCGCCCACGCCGTGCAGCTTTTGCCGCGAAAACTTCATCGCCGGCGTAGAGACGTATGGCGGACTGGGAACAGCCAGCCGATTCACGGTCTCCGACACGTCGCGCTACGTCGCGCCTGTGGTTGCCTGGCAGCTACCCGGCGGAACGACGTTCCGGCTCTCCGCCGGCTGGGGATTGACGGATACGAGCCATCGCTTCCTGTTGCGCTGGGGCGTTTCGTACGAACTCGCGGGCTTCGGGCGACAGGTGCGGCGGTGGTTTCGATGAAAGTAACGGGAGTCGTACTCAGTCTCTTGCTGGTGAGCTTCGGCGCCGCCCTCCTCTCAGCCCAGAACGATGAGAAAAAGAACGGGAAGACGCCCTCGGTCTTTGCTGAGATCGCTGCCGACTGGCGCGTAAGAGAAGACCCGTACGACAGCGATCCGAACGCGATCCGTGCGGGCCAGAAGCTTTTCCGCCGGCACTGCGCTGAATGCCACGGCGAAGATGGCCGCGGCATCGACAAGGCTGCCAACTTGCGCTCGCCAGCGATCCAGAATGCATCGCCCGGCGAACTCGCCTGGATTCTGAGGAACGGCAACCTGAAGGCGGGGATGCCTTCCTGGTCCGGATTGCCCGAGCAACGCCGTTGGCAAATCATTGCCTACCTGAAATCGCTGCACTGAAAATCCCTGTTACAATGAAACGCGGAGCCGGCCTGCAACGCAGGTGACGGTGTGAAGATCTTTTTGAACCAACACTGGATCCCCGGGGGCCCGCGTCGTCCTGCCCTTGCGCATATCCCAAGCCGGTTGCACCGGCGTGGGAGAGCCTGAAAGCAGGCGCAGGGCACCCACCTATTTGTGGGGTTCAGGATCTAGCGCCGCACGGCGAAGTGGACCGCTCCTTTCTAGAAGCTGGAGGCTCGCAGCTAGAGGCTGGACTCAGAAGAAGCAGGTCAGATCCCTCGCTCCGCTGGGGTCCGGTTTCAGGACTCCGATCGAGTCCACCGGACTCCAGAAATCGGAGATGACAGAGAAAGTAGAAATGGACTGTGCGAATCTTATTCATCGGCGATATTGTGGGCTCGCCCGGACGGCGAATCGTGCACGACCGGCTCGTGGACATACTCGCGCAGAATCGCGTGGATTTGGCGATTGCCAATGGCGAGAATGCCGCCTCCGGCTTCGGCATCACTCCCAAAATCACTGAAGACCTGCTCGCTACCGGAATCGCCGTCCTCACCGGTGGGAATCACATCTGGGACCGCAAGGAAATCCTGGAGTATTTTCCGCACCAGTCACGCTTGCTGCGGCCAGCCAATTTTCCCAATGGGTCGCCCGGGAGCGGTCTGTTCGTCGGTACGGCGCCCAACGGCGCCGGTTACGCGGTGCTGAATCTGCAGGGGCGCACGTTCATGACGCCGATCGATGACCCGTTCCGGACGGCCGAACAGGAATTGGCGCGCATCCCCGCGGGCGTGAGAGTAATTGTGGTAGACATACACGCCGAGGCGACATCGGAAAAACAGGCGATGGGATGGTTTCTCGACGGCAAGGTATCCGCCGTCATCGGCACGCACACCCATGTGGCCACGGCGGACGCGCGTGTTCTCCCCAACGGCACCGCCTACATCACGGATGTCGGCATGACCGGCCCGCATGATTCGGTTATTGGCATGGAAAAAGAAGGAATCATCCGCCGCTTCCTCGATGCCTTGCCCGCTCATTTTTCCGTGGCCGAAGGCGATATCCGGATGAATGCGGTTCTCCTTGAGGTTGATCCTGCCACCGGGCGCGCGCAATCGATCGAGCGGCTGATGTTCCGCCTCGATTAAGCCTTTTCGACAAATCCTGCGGCAACTTGATGCAACGCCGAGTCGCCGCTGCGCATCTCTTTCGGCGTCAATATGAAAAGCTGCGATTATAACTCTCGTCGCTGCGGGGTGGCTGTCTTCATTTTCAGTTTGACGGTCCTCACGCTCAGCGGAATCTTCACAGGCACGAGCCGCGCACAGCAGGGCGACGAAGATGAAGATATTGTGGCGCGAGCGCGGCTGTTCCCGGACGTGGGACCCGGCGTGCGAGCGATTCGCCGCAGCGCTGCGGGCCGCTACTACATCCTGACCGCACCGGGCGCGGCGATTGGCATCTATACCGCCGAGGGCCAGCGCATCGGTCAAGTGCCGGCAAATCCAACGAAGGAATCCGCGATCGTTTTCGGCGAAGACTTCGATCTGGATTCCTCCGGACGCGTCTACGTTGCCGACCGCGGCGCCGACGCCGTGAAGGTCTTCTCTCCAGAAGGAACTTTGGCGATGAAATTTCCGGTGGCGGCGCCCACTTCGGTGGCTTCCCTTTCGGGAGGCGAAATCGCGGTCGCTAGCCTGCGAGCGAACCGCCTCGTCGAAATTGTAGACGCGCAAGGAAAAAAGGTGCGCGATTTCGGCGATCTCTCCGATCTTGCCGAACGTGCGAGCCTGAACCGGTTCCTCAACGTCGGGCGGCTGCTTTCCGACTCCTCCGCCAATCTCTACTATGCGTTCACCTATCTGCCGGAGCCCACGGTGAGGAAGTACGATCGCTACGGCTATGCAGCCATGGAAGTTTCGCTGAGGGCGCTGGAATATCAGCCCGCGGCACAAGCCGCCCGGCGCGAAATCTGGCGGCAGGATCAGCGCTCCGGCACGCCCACCTTCAAACCGGTGATCAACGCGTTCGGGGTGGACCCGCAGTCGCAGGAAATCTGGGTAGCTCTTGGCGATGAGCTGCTGCATTTCGATCGCGAAGCGATCCGCCACACCTCCTACCGCACTTACAGTGTCGAGGGAGCGCGCGTCGAGCCGGTTGCGATCCTCGTCGAGCCGGACCGGCTGATCCTTGCCGCCGATCCTCTCGGAATTTTCAATTTCGCGAGGCCGGGTAAAGCGGCGCCGACTGCAACGCTGCACTGAGGCGAATCCGGCGACGCTTCCTGCTGTTCCCAGAAACAGAATCAGTGCTGTGGAAATCCTGTGCATCCTCTGTGAAACCTGTGCAGATTCTTCGCTCAATTTTCTCTTGCTACCGGCGATTCATTTAGGCAGAATCTCGCCTCGCATTCGGCAGGCGTTGCCGGACGCAGGCACTCCTAACAACAAAAGGCAGGCCCGGGCGTGAGCCCACCGCTACCGGCCTCAATACCTGATTAGAGAACCCCCGCCTTAGGGCCGGGATTTGCACAACATTTCCACAGCGGTGGAAAAGGTCGGGAGGGGTTGTTTTTTCTATGAATCGCTGGGACAAGATCCTTCAGCACATGGAGCGCCGCGTTAACCCTCACAGTTTTGCCACTTGGTTCCGCCCCACACGGCTGGATAGCGAGGACAGCGACCGGCTGACGGTCCGCGTTCCGACACGCCTTTTTCGCAAGCGGCTGACCGAGACGTACGGGCAGTTGCTGCAGGCCGTGCTCGCCGAAGTGGGCCAGCCGGAGCTTCGGTTGGAATTCCTTTGCTCGGAACCATCGCAAGACCCCGGGTTGCTGCCCCCCTCTCCCTCTCCGCAAGCGCGGCTGGATTTCGACTCGGTCAATCATCAGTTGAACCCGCGCTACACCTTTGAGACTTTCGTGGTGGGCGGAAGCAACCAATTCGCGCACGCGGCGGCTCAGGCCGTGGCCGAGAAACCCTCAAAGTCCTATAACCCGCTGTTCCTCTATGGAGGGGTGGGGCTGGGCAAGACGCACCTGATGCAAGCGATCGGACACGAGCTCAAGAGGCGCAACCCTGCCCTGCGGCTTACCTACGTGAGCGCGGAGAAATTCACCAACGAGGTGATTGCGGCGCTGCGGTTCGATCGCATGTCAAACTTCCGCGACCGTTTCCGCACCATGGATGTGCTGCTGGTGGACGATATCCAGTTCATCGCCACACGCGAGCGGACTCAGGAAGAGTTCTTCCACACCTTCAACGCGCTCTACGACCAGCAGAAGCAGATCGTGATTTCCTCTGACTGCCCGCCCAAAGAAATCTCCGCAATCGAGGAGCGGTTGCGTTCGCGCTTCGAGTGGGGGTTAATCGCCGACATCCAGCCGCCCGACCTCGAAACCAAGATCGCCATCCTGCAGAAAAAGGCGGAAAGCGAGCGGGTGCATCTGGCGGATGATGTTGCGGAATACATCGCCCGGGCGATCAAATCGAATGTCCGCGAGCTCGAGGGCGCGCTGATCCGGCTGATCGCCTACTCATCGCTTACCGGCTCGGCAATGAATCTTAGCGTCGCGCAGCAAGTGCTCAAAAACATCATCGAGACGCAGGAAAAAAAGGTCACGATCGAGCAGATTCAAAAACGGGTGGGCGAACACTTCGGCCTGCGCCCTCAGGACCTGAAGGTGCGGAGCAATTCCAAGGTCATCGCCTTTCCTCGCCAGGTCGCGATGTTCCTCGTCAAGCAGCTTACCTCCGCATCGCTGCCGGAAATCGGAAGGCAGTTCGGGGGGAAGCACCACACGACGGTTCTTCATTCCATAAATAAAATCGAGAGCCTGCGGCATACCGATAAAGATTTAAACAAGACGATCAACAGGCTACTCGATTCGTTCGGATGATCTTAGAGTTCACTTGTACCCGCTGAGCCTGTTCCTTTGTGAATCTTGTGTGGATACCGGCGGGCGGCCGGAAGTTTGCTGGATTTCTCCACACAAGCGCGCGGGGTTGCACCGCGGAACGAGCCCGGTAAAGCCCAGGCGGAGCAAGGGTTAGCGCGTTATCCGCAGATTCCACAGTTGCGGCGACGACGGCGGGTTTTGTATTTATAGAATATAAGAAAAGCAGTAGAGTAAAGGTCTAGCGGGCTAGGGGGATTCAACCGAATGGCAACGACCGCAGCGACTACCACTCATGAGGGAACCCAAAGTATGGAATTCAGCGTCAAGAAATTCGACCTACTCGAGGAGCTCTCGCTTACTCAGGGCGTCGTCGAGCGGAAGACCACCATCCCGATCCTCTCGAACCTTCTCGTCGAGGCTAAAGCGAACCGCGTGACGATTACTGCCACTGACCTCGAGCTGAGTATTCGCACCTCGTGTGAGGCCAAAGTCAAAAAAGACGGCGCAGGCACAATTCCGGCAAAGAAGCTGCTTGAGCTGGTCCGCCTGCTGCCCGACGAGGAAATCCGCTTCAAGCTGCTTGAGAATCACTGGGTGCAGATCGTCTCCGATCGCAAGACTTATAAGATGGTCGGAATGTCGGAGGATAATTTTCCGGCGCTGCCCGCTTTCCCTCACGTCCTGGTCAAGATTCCGGCGAAGCTGATGTCTGACCTGGTAGCGAAGACAACGTTCGCGATTTCGATGGAGGAATCGCGCTACACACTGAATGGCGCTCTGCTGGTGCTGAAGCCGGCCTCGGTGACGATGGTCGCGACCGACGGCCACCGCCTTGCCATGGTGGAAACCGATTACAAGTTCGACGGGCTTTCGAACGAAGTGCGGGTTCTGGTTCCGAAGAAGGCGATGACCGAAGTCCAGCGGCTTGCTGCCGATGCGGGCGATGATGCAATGATCGATTTTGCGCAGGATGAAAGCCATCTCTTCTTCCAGTTCGGGCGGCGGCTGCTCACCTCGCGCAAGCTCACCGGTCAATTCCCGAATTACGAAGCTGTCTTGCCACGCGACCCGAATAAGACGGTCGTGCTCGAGCGCAATGAGCTTCAGGACACGCTGCGGCGCGTGTCGCAGCTCGCTGATCAACGCTCCCACGCCGTCAAGTTCACGCTGGCGAAAGAGGGGATCGAAATTTCATCTTCGAGTCCTGAGTACGGCGAAGCCAAGGAAGCGGTCGAGAAAGAATACAAGGGCGAGCCGCTCGCCATCGGCTTCAATGCCCAATACCTGCTCGATTTCCTCTCCGCTGCGGCGGACGGCCCCATCAGCTTCGAGCTCAAGGACGAACAGTCGGCCGGCCAGCTCCGGCCGCTGGCCGACGAGTCCAGCCGCTACCGTTACGTCGTCATGCCCATGCGCATTTGAAGAAAAAGAGGCCGGCCTGAAGGCCGCTGCTACAAAACCTCGGCTCCTTTTTTCAGAATGCGAACAGTGCTGTTTCCAGCCAATTTGTCTTTGAGTGAGAATTTGTCGCGCCAAATTGGAGCTAGGTAGCGCTCCATCCTTGCCGGTAGCCTGCCTAACGAAGTCGCGTTCCGGCAAGCGCATTTCACTGGGTTAGCTGTCTTGACTCTGAACGAACAAATTCGGTGCGCGATCGGCGCGTATCGCGATGAGATCGCGGAATTCACGAAGACTCTTGTCGCGATTCCGACGGAGAACCCACCCGGGCGCGGGTATGCCGCGTGCACGCAGGTGATCGCGAATAAGCTGCGGTATCTCGGATTCGAGCCGGAAGTGCGGGCGCTTCCAACCCAGGAAACGGCAGATTTCTCGACGCTTTCAGCTCCTCGGAATGACAGCTCGGGGGTTTTTCGGCGTGGAGGGACGGAACGGTATTGGGTTCGCAGCTTTTTCGGCGAGGGTGAGCGCACGCTTTACTTTCATGGGCACTATGATGTGGTGCCGGCGTCGAGCGAAACGCAGTTTGCGCCCGAACTGCGCAACGGAAACCTCTTTGGCCGCGGCTCGGCGGACATGAAAAGCGGCTTGGCGGCGATGATGTATGCCGTGAAGGCGCTCAAGGATATTGGAGTGAAGCTCGCTGGGCGCATCGGCCTGGTGTTTGTGCCCGATGAAGAAACGGGCGGGATGTGCGGTTCGCAAATGCTTGCTGAGCAAGGCGAGCTGGGCCGAGGCGGGATAGGAATGCTGACGCCTGAGCCCACGGGTGGCACGATCTGGCACGCGAGCCGCGGCGCGATTTCGATGGGCGTCACCGTGAAGGGGAAGCCCGCGCACGTGGGCCTGGCGGGGCGCGGCGTCAACGCCTTCGAACAGATGCTTCAAGTGGCGGGAGCGCTCGTGGAGCACAAGAAGGCTGTTTCGGCACGGGAGACGGCGTGCCGCGTAACGCCGGAATCGGCCAGGGGCTCGATTCTTCTTGTCGGAGGCTGCTGCGAGGGCGGCACGAATTTTAACGTGGTGCCGGAGGCGTGCTCCTTCACCGTGGACCGGCGGACGAATCCGGAAGAGGATTTGCAGAAAGAAAAGGAAAGCTTGCTCGGAATTCTTGATGGCTTCCGGCAGAAAGGCGTTCAGCTCGAGATGGAGATTCTTCAAGAGGGGCTTTCGGCAGCGTCACCGGAGACGGGCGAGGTTGCTTCGACGCTCGCGCAGAGCGTCGCCGAGATCACGGGAAGGCGTCCTAGCTTTGAGATGTGCCCCGGTCTTCTCGAGACGCGCTTCTACGCAGCGAAGGGCATTCCGGCATACGCCTACGGGCCCGGCATGCTTTCGGTTTCTCACGGGCCCAATGAATTCGTCGCGGTCGAGAATATCTATTCTTGCGCGGCGGTGTATGCTCTTACGGCTGCGCGAATTCTGGCAGCGGCTTGACATCGGTCGGTTTTGGAGATGCGATCAGTTGAGATTCTTCGCGCGCCGGGCTCAGAATGACAGCTCGGGACATGTGATGACCATGGGAAGTCGACTATCGGGACTCAGAATCGCAGCTCGTTTGGGTTGGTGACTATGGCGAATGGAACTGTCTCCTCTCTGCAAATCGCGCCAGCGGGCAAGGCGGCGATGCAGCTCGTCAAAGAAGTTCACGCGGTGCCGGAAAAAGGTATTGAGGATGACCGCTATTTTTCCGGTCGTGGCACATTCTCCTCCGGGCCGATGGACCCGGCTCACGAGATTACGTTGATCGAATCGGAAGCCGTCGAAGCGGTCAACCACAATCTGGGACGCAAGCTGGGAACACAATTCGCGCCGGCGGACTTCCGGCGCAATGTTGCGACGCGCGGCGTGGCGCTGAATCATCTGATCGATCAGGAATTCTTCGTTGGCGAAGTGCGCATCCGAGGGATTCGGCTCTGCGAGCCGTGTGCGCATCTCGAAAGCCTGACGCGCGAAGGAGTCAGAATGGAGCTCCTTCATCGCGGCGGCCTGCGCGCGCAGATTCTTACCGAGGGCCGGATTCGCGTCGGCGATTCGATTCGGACGGCGGCGCATGCGAGTTCGCCGGGCAAGGAACTCATCCGCCGGTATTACGAAGAAATGTGGAATCCATGGAATTTCGATGCCGCGGACGATTTGCTCGCCGAAAACATCTCTTTTCGAGGATCGCTCGGAGTCGGGACAAAAGGCCGCGAAGCCTTCCGCGAGTACATGCGGCAGGTGCGCCGCGCGTTCCCGGATTTTCACAACACGATCGACGAGTCGGTCGAAGACGGCGATTCAATCGCTGCGCGCCTCACGTATCAGGGAACGCATCGCGGCGAAATCTTTGGTGTTGCTCCCGCCGGCCGAAGCATCTCGTATTCGGGCGCGGCATTTTTTCGAATTGCCGACGGCAAGGTAGCGGAAGGATGGGTGCTGGGAGATCTTCTTGGCCTCTTGAGACAGGTGGGCGCGCACACGATTCCTTGATGGTTCGATAAGAAATTTCCAGAAAAACTCTCACCAAAAGTCATGCAAAACGGATGTCCGCCGTGCGCCTGCGCTCGCGCGTTTTCCGACTCTCGAAGCGCCCGTAACCAACTGAAGAAGTTATAGATAAACTGGCAACAGTGACCCAGAATCGGCTTGTGGAAATGCCCCCAATTCGGTAAAATTTGTTGTTACGAAACGGGCCCAGAGAATCCTCCATACCGGCACTGAAGCCGGGTTGGGCTGTACCCTCGAAAAACGCCAGCTCCGATAACATCGGGGGCGAGGGCGGCTTGATCCGGAAAGCCCCTCACGGGGAAAACTAAGTCTTCGCTACGTCCGCCCGAGGCGGATGGGATGAAGCAACAACCCTTCGAGTCCTCTCGAGAATTCGAGAGGGCCACAGGGCAAGGCAAGTGTCGAGCTCATCTGCGCGACCGCCTTCCCGAGCACGAGAGTCAGGAGAAGCTGAACCCATGGGCGATAAAGAAGCCCCGGCCCCAAAGGGCGTTGGGCACAAGTACGACGCGACGTCGATCAAAGTGCTGGGTGGCATTGAAGCGGTCCGCAAGCGGCCGGCAATGTACATCGGCTCGACCGGCGAAATAGGACTCCACCATCTGGTCTGGGAAGTCGTAGACAATTCCGTGGACGAGGCGCTCGCGGGTTATTGCGACGAGATCAACGTCGTCGTTCACGAAGATAATTCGGTGACGGTGCAGGACAACGGCCGCGGCATTCCGGTGGATATGCACGCGACCGAGAAGAAGCCTGCCGCCGAAGTCGTCATGACCGTGCTGCACGCCGGTGGAAAATTTGACACTGAAAGCTACAAGGTCTCCGGCGGCTTGCACGGCGTCGGCGTCTCGGTCGTGAACGCACTTTCCGACTGGCTCGATCTGGAAATCTGGCGCGACGGCGAGGTGTGGGAGCAGTCGTACGAGAAGGGCGTTCCGACCTCGAAGCTGAAGGCTTCCGGCAAAACCAAGAAGACCGGAACGAAGGTCACATTTCATCCCGACCCCGGTATTTTCGACAACATCAATTACAGCTACGACACGCTTTCGCAGCGCTTGCGCGAGCTGGCTTTTCTGAACAAGGGTCTGAAGATTACGCTCGACGACGAGCGCAATAATAAGAAAACCGAGTTCCGCTTCACTGGAGGCATCGCCGAATTCGTCAAGCACCTGAACCGCGGCAAGCAGACGCTCCACGATTCGCCCATCTACATGGAAGGCCGGCGCGAGACGGTGGACATGGAAATTGCGGTGCAATACAACGACAGCTACGCCGAGAACATCTTCGCCTTCGCCAACACGATCAACACCGTGGATGGCGGCACGCATCTTTCCGGATTCCGCTCGGCGCTGACCCGCACGATCAATTACTACGCGAGCTCCTTCGGCATGTTGAAGGATCAGAAGGATGAAATCTCGATCACGGGCGACGACGTGCGCGAAGGCCTCGTCGCCGTGGTTTCGGTCAAGCTGCCGCAGCCGCAGTTCGAAGGCCAGACCAAGGGCAAGCTCAATAGCGACATCAAAGGGCTCGTCGAGTCGCTTGTCAACGAGAGGCTCGGCGAATATTTCGACAAGCATTCCTCGATTGCTCGGAAGATCATCGGCAAGTGTATCGACGCGGCGCGCGCCCGCGAGGCGGCGCGAAAGGCTCGCGAGCTGACGCGGCGCAAATCAGCGCTCGATTCGAGCGGCCTGCCCGGCAAGCTCGCCGATTGCCAGGAACGCGATCCGGCGCGCTGCGAGCTTTTCATCGTCGAAGGCCCGTCCGCCGGCGGCTCGGCCAAGGAGGGACGCGACCGGCGTTACCAGGCGATTCTTCCGCTCAAGGGCAAAATCCTCAACGTGGAAAAGGCCCGCTATGACAAGATGCTGGGCCACGAAGAGCTCCGCTTGATCATCACCGCGCTCGGCACCGGCATCGGTAAGGACGACTTCGATCCCGCGAAGCTGCGCTACCACAAAATTATTCTCATGACGGACGCCGATGTGGATGGCAGCCACATCCGCACGCTGCTGCTCACGTTTTTCTTCCGTCACATGCGCGAGCTCATCGAAAAAGGTCACGTTTATATCGCTCAGCCGCCGCTTTACCGCGTGAAGCGCGGAAAGATGGACCGCTACATCCGCGACGAGCGCGAATTCGCGCGGGAGCTGATGAAGCGTGCCACCGAAGAGCACGTCGTGAAGGGTAAGGACGGGAAGTCGCTCGAAGGCGGCGACCTCACTCAGTTTCTTCTGAACGTGCAGGAATACGACAAAGTCGCGACGAAGCTGGGCCGCCGCCTGCGCGAGCCGAAGCTCATCGATCTGCTGGCCGACAGCGAGCTCGAGAAGAAGACGGACTTCGCCGATAAGAAGAAGCTCCAGGAGCTGATGAAGGTGATCGAGAAGGCCAAGTTGAACCTGGAAGCGAAAATCGAGTTCGACGAGGAGCACAGCCTGCACGAATTGCTGCTGAAGAATGGCGGTGAGCGCCGGGTCAACTGGGCGCTCGCGGCCAGCGCGGAATATAAGCGCCTGCGCACGCTGCGGCAGGCCATCGAGGCCCTCGACCGGCCTCCCTTCACTGTGGTTCATAACGGCGACAAGGTGTCGAAGGAAAGCGCGCAGGCCGTGCTCTCTTACGTGCTCGAAGATGCGCAGAAGGAATTCGCCATCACTCGGTTCAAGGGCCTCGGCGAAATGAACCCCGCGCAGCTCTGGGAAACTACGATGAACGCAGAGACGCGCACGCTCCTCAAGGTGAAGCTCGAGGACGCCGTCGCTGCCGAAGAGATTTTCGCGACGCTGATGGGCGAAAATGTCGAAGAGCGCCGCAAATTCATCGAGGACAATGCCCTCGAAGTCGTGAACCTCGATATTTAACGCAGCGGCGCTTGTAGGGGCGCGGGGGCGTTATGCGCCAAGGTCGTTCGGTTGAGACTCTGCGGCACTAGGCCTCAGAATGACGGCTAACAGTCAGGCGAACATGATCTACCAACTCACATGGAAGACGCTGCCGGGGCTGAAGGGGTTGAGCTGCTCGGAGTTTCGTGCGGTGGCGACGCAGTCTCCGGATAACGACAAAGGCGTCGCGTTTGAATGCGCGAACGAAGCGGAATGCGCCGACTTGCTTCTGCGGCTCGAAGCGCATTTCGGCGCGCAAAAATTTTCGAACAATGCCTCGGCATTTGAGACGGTGAAGACATACGTAATGGAAAAAACGCAAGGAACCAAAGGAAATTGAGGAAGTAGCCGGGAAACCGAACAGCAGACTCCTCGGGCCGCAAAGGGCGCGGCCCTCGGGATGACAGGGTGGTCAGCGCAAAGTAAAGCGGGCACGGCATGCCGTGCCCCTACGATTCACGAATCATCAATTACGACGAGGGACGAATGGCGGACGAGACCAATCAATCGATCATGACGCCGGTGGACATCGAAGACGAGATGAAGAAGTCGTATCTCGACTACGCCATGAGCGTGATCATCGGCCGGGCGCTGCCGGACGTGCGCGACGGGCTGAAGCCGGTTCACCGGCGCATCCTCTACGGCATGTACGAGCTCGGGCTGACGTCCACGAAGCCCTACCGCAAGTGCGCGAAGATTGTCGGCGAAGTTCTCGGCAAATATCACCCGCACGGCGACACGCCCGTTTACGACGCGCTGGTGCGCTTGGCGCAGAAGTTCAACATGCGCTATCCGCTCATCGACGGCCAGGGCAACTACGGCTCGGTCGATGGCGATCCTCCGGCAGCGATGCGGTACACCGAGGCGCGCCTTTCGAAGATCGCCGAGGAGATGCTCGCCGATATCGAGAAGGAAACCGTCGATTTCACTCCCAACTTCGACGAGAGCACGCAAGAACCGCTCGTCCTTCCCACCCGGATTCCCAACTTGCTGGTCAACGGCTCGAGCGGAATCGCCGTGGGCATGGCGACGAATATTCCCCCGCACAACCTGAAGGAAACGATTGAAGCCGCAATCCTGCTGATCGAGGAGCCGGAGGCCGGGCTCAAGAAAGTGATGAAACTCGTCCCCGGGCCGGATTTTCCGACCGGCGGCTACATCTACGGCCGCGAGGGAATCGAGCAAGCTTACAAGAACGGCCGCGGCACGTTTCAGGTGCGCGCGAAAGCAGCGGTCGAGCAGCGCAGCAAAGACCGTCAGGACATCGTCATCACCGAGCTGCCGTATCAGGTCAACAAGGCGCGGCTGATCGAGCACATCGCCGAGCTGATCCAGAACAAGAAGATCGAAGGGATCGCTGACATCCGCGATGAAAGCGATCGCGAAGGCATGCGCATCGTCATCGAAATCAAGCGCGATGAAGAGCCCAAGCTCATCCTCAACCACCTCTACAAGCACACCCAGATGCAGGAATCCTTCGGGATGATATTGCTCGCGATCGTGGGCGGGCAGCCGCGCGAGCTGGGGCTGGTGGACCTGCTGCGCCTGTTCATCGAGCACCGCGTGGACGTGGTGCGCCGGCGCACGCAGTACGAGCTGCGCAAGGCCGAAGAACGCGAACATATTCTGCTCGGCTTCAAGAAGGCGCTCGAACACCTCGACGACGTCATCAAGCTGATTCGCCGCTCGAAGTCTCCGAAGGAAGCCAAAGAAGGCTTGATCGAGACCTGGAAATTCACCGACCGCCAGGCGCAAGCCATCCTCGATTTGCAGTTGCATCGCCTGACGCAGCTCGAGCGGGAAAAGATTCTCGAAGAACTGAAGGAACTGCAAAAGAAGATCACCGAGCTGAAGGAAATCCTGGCGAGCGAAAAGAAACTGCGGGGCCTGATCGTCGCGGAGCTCCGCGAAATCGTGAAGGATTACGGCGACGAGCGGCGCACGCAGATCGTGGACCGGGTCGAAGAGATCAAGCTCGAGGACCTCATCAAAGACGAAGAGATGGCCATTACGGTGAGCCACGCCGGGTACATCAAGCGGACCTCCGTCGATATCTACCGGCATCAATCGCGCGGCGGGAAAGGCCGCATCGGGGCGAAGACGCGCGAAGAGGATTTTGTCGAGCACCTCTTCATCGCCTCGGCGCACAGCTACATCCTGCTGTTTAGCTCGAAGGGCCGCGTGTACTGGTTGAAGGTGTACGAAATTCCCGAAGCGGCGGCGGCGACGCGCGGCAAGGCCATCTCAAACCTGGTGCGCTTCCAGGAAGGGGAAACGCTGAGGGCGGTGGTTCCCGCGCGGAATCTCGAAGAGCAAGGCGGCTACGTTTTCCTTGCGACGCGCAACGGCACCGTCAAAAAGACGGAACTTGCGGAATTTTCGAATCCGCGGCCGTCGGGCATCATCGCCATCAACCTGGACGCGAACGACGAATTGATCGGAGCTCGTCTCACGGACGGCAAGCAGATGATCTTCCTGGCGAGCCACGACGGCCAGGCCATTCTCTTCCGCGAAACCGAAGTCCGGCCGATGGGGCGCCAGGCGGGCGGCGTGAACGGCATGGATCTCGCGAAAGACGACTACGTGGTCAGCATGGACGCGGTGCAGCCCGATTTCGAGATCATCAAGAAGGAATTCAAGAAGACCACCGACAATCTCGACGAGCTCGAAAGCGATCAGATTCGCGAGTCGCTTACCTCACTGATGCTCACCGTTTCCGAGAAGGGTTACGGCAAGCGCACGCCGCTCGCGGAATATCGCGTGACGTCGCGCGGCGGCAAGGGTGTGATCAACTTGAAGACGACGGAGCGCAATGGCTCGGTGGTCGCGGCGCTCCAGGTGCGCGAGGATTCCGACGTCATGATCATCGCCGGGCAGGGCAAAGTCATCCGCGTCCACGCCGCCGAGATTCGCGAGGCTGGCCGCTCGACGCAGGGCGTGCGCCTGCTCCGCCTCGAAGAAAGCGATCGCGTCGCCGCGGCCGCCGCCATCCTCGAAGAGGAGAATGGCGCCGTTCCCGTGGCCGAACCCGAGAAGAAGTAGCCGGTCGTTGTCCGCAGCGCGGGCGTCTCGCCGGTTGTTGGAGCTGTTAGTAGCAGCGAAAAGCAGATCCCTCGCTCTGCTCGGGATGACAGGCAGGCAGTACTTTCTCAACATCCTGTTAGCTCTTTCGGCGACTCAACTCACAGGGTTTCAACCGGTTCCAATTCCCGGCGCTACTATCGTCATCGAGCGCGAATCATCGGGCTGGAGGGCTAGTGACGGCCGCGGCGGATTTGGATTTGGTGTGTGGCTTCTTGACGGCTGTTGCCGAGAGCGAGCTGAAGCTTCATGGGAAGTTTGCTCCCTTCGGCGTGGTGCTCGACGAGAGCGGCAAGTTGCAGATGGTCGCTGGCGCGCTGGCCGAAGAGCTTGACTCCACCGAAAAGATTCTGAATTTCTGGTTCACAACGCTTCGCCAAGCCGCCGAGGGGAAATGCCACCGCGCGGCCGGGTTCTGCTGCGATGTTCTCCTGATGGGACCGGCAAGCGGCAAACAAACGGATGCCCTGCAGCTCTGGATCGAACATTCCGACGGCACGGCCCAAACAATTTGGTTTCCGTATGCAAAGGATGACACCGGGAAGATTCAGCTCCACAAGCCGGTGACGAAGTCACTCGGGCCCCGCATCTTCAATCACCATCGAGTGATGTGAGTCGCGACTAGCTTCCTGAGGGGTTTGTGGCTCCGCCGGGAGCGAGGTAGTAGCCGGGGCGGGTGCGGACTTTCACGCCGGGGCGCGAGACGGTGACCTTGATTTCGTGGAAGCCGGAAGGCTCATCTCCTTGGGGCCTGTACGTCAGCGTGTACTGTGCGTGGAGCTCGCCTCCGATTTCGTCCATGGCGTTTTGCATGGAGCGGTCTGTGAAAGTTTTCTCATAACGCCCGCCGGTGGCGGTGGCGGCCACCTGAAGCGCCTGATGTTTTACTTCGTTCGACGCGCGCTGCACGATCCAGATCGCAAGGCCAAGAAGATCGACATTCGATTGTGTTTCCGCTTCGGTGGAGGGCGTTTGAGCCGAGCCCGGGGGAGTGGGAATCGGATAGGTTCCCGGCGGGCCAATTTGATGAGGTTCGTATTGCTTTTGTTGGCGGAGATCGGCGGCGGTCGTGCTCAAGCCGATCGTGTAGATGCTGACGTTGCTGAGTTGGGCCTCGCGCAGAACTTCGCCCAATCTGCTTTCGCTCCCCGAATCAACGGACTCTGCCATAACTAACGCCACGCGGCGCTGATTCGTGGGCTGATGCTGCAGCAGGTCAACGGCGCGGCCGAGCGCGTCGTAAAGCCTGCGGCCAGACGTGCCAATCTTTATGCGCTCAATCGCTTTCTCGACCTGGTCCTGATCGCTGGTAAAAGGCTGCAAGACCTCGACCGTGTCGTCAAAGCCGATCACCGCGGATTGGCCCGTTGCCCCCATCACTGTCTGGGTGAAGACAATTCCCGCGGCGTGAATTGCTGGGATCAGCGGCTGGATCTGTGAGCTGGTTTCGACGACCAGCGCGACCGCGAGGGGATCGCCGCCCAAGTCGAAATGATCGATCTTCTGCTCGGCGCCATTGTCAAAAATATGGAAATCCTTCTCGTCGAGATCGAGCACAAGCTCATCTTTGCGGTCCCTGACGGTGACCGGGGCCGTGACTTCATTCACGCGGACACGGATGGCGCGCTTGGCCTGCGGTGGCGGGGCTTGCTGCGGCTGCACGCCGGGCCTGGGCGGCAGTGGTCCTGGCTCTGCCGGCTCTTGGGCCCAGGCAAGAGCGCAGAGCAGGCAGGCAAGGGCCAGCGGGAGTGCGCACTGCAGAACGCCTTGGGGTCTTGAGCTCATGCCCTTAGTTTATCTGATTCCGGCCATCTAGGACACGTTGCATCGTCGGCACTAGATGGGACGCTCGCGGTGGCTTTTCCGCAGCGTTCTCCTACAATGGACCTTTTGCGCATCTAGCCGCGGAGAAACCAGAAGGAGCCAGTATGCCCCGCAATCGTCACCTGCCGATGTCGAAGCTGGCGTATCGCGATCCCGTGTTCATGGAGAGCTTGGCGGCTCGGCCGCTGCGCATTCTCGCCGAGTACCTCGATCCGCGGACCCGGATGCGTCGGGAAAAGGTGGGCGATACGATTGTGATGTTCGGGTCGGCACGCATTCTGCCTCGCGACAGCGCCCTCAGTCAGTTGCGAAAACTCGAGCGCCTTGGGAAGCGCAAACGACCTGCCGGTCTGCGGGAGAAATTGCGGATGGCCCGGACCGATCTCGAAATGTCGTGTTATTACGAAGAGGCGCGGGAGTTGGCGCGGCGAATCACCGCATGGGCGATGACGCTCGGAACCGATCCGCGCCGCTTCGTCATCTGTTCAGGCGGGGGGCCTGGAATCATGGAGGCTGCTAACCGAGGCGCTTCCGAGGCCGGCGGCTCGACAGTCGGACTCAGCATCCAATTGCCGCAGGAACAAAGGCCCAACCCCTACATAACCCCGGACCTGAATTTCTGCTTCCATTACTTTTTCATGCGCAAGCTGTGGTTCTCGCAGATGGCCAAGGCGCTGATCGTTTTTCCCGGAGGCTTTGGCACGATGGACGAGCTGTGGGAAATGCTCACGCTGCTGCAAACCGGAAAGCTATCGTCGCACCACCTGATTCTGATTTACGGGCGGAGATTTTGGGACAAGGTGCTCAACTGGCGGGCCATGGTACATGCAGGCACGATCAGCGAGCGGGAATACGGGCTCTTGCAGTTTGCGGACAACGTTGATGAAGCCTTCGAACGAGTCCGCACCAACCTCGAAAAATATCACTTGGTTCTCGACCCTAGCTGGGGCTATTGAACAAGAGTCGCATTGTGTCAAAGCAGCCGAGCCGGACTACAATCGGCCGTAATTCGATCAAGAGGGAAAGGGCCCGGTAAGGCCCCTTCCCTTTTTTGTTTATGTGCGGAGATGGGAGATGGGTGCGGTCGGACTAAACGGGGACAAATTGAAAGTACGACTCGACTGATCCTCGGTCGCTAGGCGTGATTAGTTTCGGGAAACTTCGAGATCCGCGGCGAACACGGCTTCGAAGCGCCGCTTTTCATCTTGGTCGTGGAGCAGCACGACCGGGACAACGCGCAACGTACGCTTGCACCCGCGGCAGGTCGTCGATTCGCCTTGCAGGTCCTGGACGAATCCGTCGGCAAAGTGATAGTCCGCACGCGCGCGGCGAGCCGCTTTCGTTCCGCGTGTCCCGCAGTGCGGACAGGTAAACTCCACGCGATCGTCAAGCGGGTTGCGGTCCAGTGCTGCCCATCCTGTGTAACGTACCCCAACTGTCTCACGAGAGGTCCGATTCATGATGACTACCTCAGATTCCCCAAGACCCTATTACACCGGATCAGATGCCAAAGTCTAGTCTATGGATGCGTTTTGTTGAGAATCCTGCAACCCTCACAAACCAAGAAGGATAATTTCAACTGAACGTTAAACTTATGATTCTGCGGAGTTTCTGCCATATGGGAACCCAGGCGGTCCGCCGGTGTCAATTTCCGGTAGAGGTCGCGCGAACTCCAGGGCCAAGGCTGAGGCCGCGTTACAGCAAGGGCTCGCCGGTGTGCTGTGCGATGATTTCGCGGGTGGCGTCGCGCAGGCGGACCATTTCCTGCCAGTCGCTCGTTCCGGCTCCTGCAGAACTTTGGGCGCAATTTGGGGAAAGAAGCGGTCCAAAGCGGACGGCAACGCGTCCGATCTTCGGCAGGTACGTTTCGTCTCGCAGAATCTTTCGCGCGCCGCGCACCGCCACCGGGCAAATGGGACGGCCGGCCTCGACGGCTGCTTTGAACGCGCCGAGCTGGAAGGGCCGGATGCCCGACGCCGCAGTGAAGGTACCCTCCGGATAAATGACGACGGAGTCTCCCTGCCGAAGGGCTTCTTCGATTTGTTTCGACTGCCCGATGCGTGCCTGAGGATCGCTGCGCTTGAAAGTGAAATGCCTGCCGCGCCGCGCGAGTGTGCTCATGATTGGCATCGAGGCCGTTTCACCCTTGGCTACGAAGCGCGCTCCCAGCGGGAGAAAGGCGAAGGCCACGAGGAAATCGAGATAGCTCGAATGATTCGGCGCAAAGATCCAGGGGCCTGTAGCGGGCAGTTGGTCAAGTAATTCGCAGCCCTCCCGCTCCACGCGAATTCCGGCAGAGAACAACATCAGGCGGGCAAAGAAGCGAATCAAGCGCGCGGCGGCCATGCGGTTCGGCGCGATCAGCGTCAGCAACCACAGCGGAACAAACAGCGCACCGACGATCCCAATTGCATAAACACCATACACAAACTCTGCGCCGCGCGCCGCGCCCTTGCGCGTGATCGTGAAGATTTGCGGCAGCGCGCCGCGCGCGGCAAGCCTTCCCACCTGCATCCAGATTGGTCCAGGAGGCTTCCCAAGCTGGCCGGCAAGGTACAACCGGCGGGTTTCGGAGCGGCGAAGCTTCCCGCTGGATGTCTTGGGAATGGAATGCGGGGGCAGCAGCTCGACACGATCTGGAGGGAATCCCAATGCATCGCTGATTTGCGCGGTGATGTCCGCGGCGATGCGGCCTGCTTCGGCGGGAGCGCGGGTTTCCGCAGTCACGATCAGCTTCTCGGTGCCGCTTTGTGCGTCCGGTACGCCGAATGCGATCACGCATCCGGTGCGCACGCCCGCGACGCGTCCGGCGATTTCTTCCACTTCCTGCGGGCTGATATTTCGACCGCCCTTGATGATGACGTCTTTCGCGCGACCCGTGATGTAGATCTCGCCTTCCGCGAAGTAAGCCAGATCGCCGGAATCGAGGAAGCCGTCCTCGCGCAGAAGTTCGCGTGTGGCGTCGGGATTTCGATAGTAGCCGCTGGTGGCGGCAGGACCGCGGAACCACAAACGCCCCTCGACGCGTTCTGGAACTTCATGGCCCTCCGCATCGACCAGCCGGACCTCGACGCCCGGGAAAGGTTTTCCGGCGAATACGAATTCAAGCGCGGTGGAATCGTTCCTGGCCGCGGGAACGGCGCGGCCTTCGTTTTCAAATGTCCCGCGCTCGATGCGATCGACTTTGAACCCCGAGCCCATCGCGGGCGCGGAAATGCCCAGCGAGGCTTCGGCCAGCCCGTAAACGGGCATCACGACCTCTCGGCGGAGGCCATAGCGCGCAAACCGCGCTGCAAATCGCTCGATCGTTTCGGCGCGCACCGGCTCGGCGCCGTTCAGCATGCCGCGAACTGAGCTCAGATCGAGGCCTTCGATATCGCGACCGGCGATGCGCCGGACGCACAGCTCGAAAGCGAAATTGGGCGCCGGGGTCAGCGTGCCGCGGTGACGATGGAGCGCCCAGAGCCAGCGCTCCGGCCGGCTCAAAAACGCGAGTGGCGACATCACCACCAACGGAATCCCCGTATAAAGCGGCACAAACCACGCGCCGATCAGGCCCATATCGTGATAGAGCGGCAGCCAGCTTACGGCCACATCATCGGAACGCACGGAAACGCCTTCAACAATCGAGCGGATATTGGCGAGCAGGTTTGCGTGGGTTAGCACGACCCCTTTGGGATCGCCGGTCGACCCGGAGGTGTATTGGAGAAACGCGATATCGCTGCCGCGCGCGCGATGCCCGAACGTCTCTGCCGGGCGTTGCTCTGTTTCGGGCGGCAGGGCAGGGCCGTCGCTTTGCGCGAGGCGGGCGGCGCTGATAACGCCGCGGAGCGAAGGGACGCGCGGTTCCATGAGGCGAGCAATCGCTTGCGCCTCGCGGAACGTCACGAGGAACTGCGCCTCGGCGTTGCGGAGAATCCCAGCCTGTCGCGCGGCATATTCTTCAATGCGGTCAGCGCGGAACGGAGGGTAGATGGGCACCGGAATCCCACCGGCGAGGAGCACGCCTGCAAACGTGAAGAAAAATTCAGCGACGGTAGGGAGCATGATGGCGACCGTGGCGCCGGGTTCGAGTCCACGGCGCTCGAGACTCGCCGCCACTGCTCCGGCTCGGGAGAGGAGCTCTCCGTAAGTGATCGCGCGCAGCTTCTCGTTTTCTTCGTAGAGATGAATGTGAGTCTGGCCGGGTTCGGCGCGGCCGCGGTGGCGAAGGATTTCGGTCAGAGTTTCGGCGGTTGCGGGATCAAACGCGGGATGGCGTGAGGGTGTGGAAGCAGCGGAACGCGTCGCTGGATACGTCCGCGCGCCTGCCTCGGCGCTCCCATTGTCTGTGCCAGGTTCGGCGCTCAGAGCGGCGGCGATTAGATCGGCGACGGTATCGGCTTCCGCGACCACGTGATCGGGCAAGCGGATGGAAAAGGCCGCGTTGAGACGGAGGAGCAATTCGACGCGCTCGAGGCTGCCGAGGCCGAGGTCGCGCTCGAGGTGAGCCCTGCCACCGAGCCGGCGTAACTCTTCGATGGCGCGCGGGCTGCCCAGTTCGGTGAGAAGCTGGCGTACAATCCTCAGCGTCTCGGACTCAACGCTGACGGTGCGATCGAGTTGTATTCCGGGAGCTCCCACCTTAGAAATAGTGAGGCGCCATGCGCCCCCTCGCGCGCGTGAAACAGCAGTACTTGCAGCGTCCTTCCGCTGGTTTCTGGGTTGAGGCTATCACCACGGGCTCTGACGTTCAAGTTCTCGAGGCTGGAGGCTTGAAGATGGGTGCTCGAAACAGCAGCAGGTCCTCCGGTTTCGTCAGTCCGATGGAACTGCACCGGAGCTCAAAAACCGGTAGGGTACTCCATTTAAAAGCTTTACCGCAGAGACGCAGAGAACGCGGAGGATGAATCCCGGCTCCGGTCGAAGGAGGGTTAGACGATGGGACCCGGCGGTGATGCTTTCTGGGTCAGCCCCTGAAGGATAACAGGAAACCAACAAGAAGCGCCCCGAGTGCCATGCTGATTGCAGCGGTTCCCAGCGTTTTCAGTAGTTCGTTTGCGTCGTCGTACATGAGATCAACGTACTGGCCCGGAACGCGGCTGGAAATAGTACGATGGTTCCTGTTCACGCGAACAGGCTTTCGGTGCTTAGAACAACAAAGCGTGTGACAGGGCCTTCACAAAACATCAACCAGAGCGCGTTGGGAAGCGGTCTACTGGTCGAAGGAACAGATTGCGAGCAGGCAGGGCGCCGAATCTTGATTGCAGCGCTGCTGCCGAGATTCCTAACAAACGCTTCAAAATCATTGCTCTCCGCATCACTCGGGGCTTCGCGTGAATGCCTTCCTGGTTGTGATCATGAGAGCCATGGCCAAAGCATAGGCTTAATCCAGGCTTACAATTTGACCCTCTTTGAAACAGTGGATAAGGCCGAGCCGCGCCTCCGCATCTGAAATAGATCTACGAACGTGTCAATTTTCCTGCGCTGGCAGAAAGCTGCTTACGTAAGTAGCTGCTCGAAATTTTGTGGCCCCGCTTAATGGGAGGGACCTAGCAAGATGAAGGTAGAAACAGAAGAACGCCGGGTATTCGCCTCGCGGGAGCGGTCGTTCGCGGGTCCGACAAAGCAGGATTTGGTCGAAACCCTTGAACAGCATGCGGAGTGGGTGCATTCGCATGGTGAAGAGGGGAGGCCGGCCGAACTGTCTCGCGCGACGCTCCGAGGGGCTTACCTGAGTGGGGTTAACCTCCAAGGCGCGTTCATGCACCAGGCGAACTGCATGGAGGTTGACCTATCGCTCGCAGACTTGCGAAGCGCCTGCCTGACGCAGGCGAATCTTCGGGCAGCAAATTTGGTGGGCGCGAAGTTACGGGAAGCAGACCTTCAGGGAGCCAATCTCGAGGGCGTGAACGGTCTTTCTGTTGCACAACTGGCGGGCAGCAACCTGCGTTGGGCGGTCCTGCCAGACTCTATTTCCGAATTCCCGGAACTGCGAATTGTTGATCGCATCTGCCGAAAGGCTCGCTGGCTGCTGGCCGTGATGTTGCTGGCGAGCGCGGCAGCCTGCGCAATCATCGCCACAACGACGGACGCCCGATTGCTCAATGACTCCGCCTCCATACCGCTTCCCGGCATTGGGAAAGCCTTGCCATTGGTCGGGTTCTATCTCATCGCGCCCGTGCTCCTCTTGGCCTTCTACATCTACTCCCATCTTTACCTGCAGCGGCTGTGGGAGAGGCTTGCGGAATTGCCTGCGGTTTTTCCTGACGGGCGGACCCTGGATAAAACAGGACCTTGGCTGCTGATGGGACTTATGCGCGATCATTTCAAGTGGCTGCGAGAGAATCGCCCCGCGCTGTCGTCTCTTGAAACGGTTCTTCAGCGAGTGATCGTCTACTGGGTGGTGCCGGCAACGCTCCTGCTGTTCTGGGTGAGATACCTCACGCGCCAGGACTTGCACAGCACGATGTTGCACGTGGTCCTCATCGTTTCCGCGATAGCGCTGGCCACGTTCCTGCCGGGGCTTGTCGGCAGGACACTGCGCGCGGATAGCCGGCTATCCCCGAATTTAAAGACGGCACTCAGAAACTGGAAAATCCATTCGAGCGCGGGCGCCATTTTGGGGATCGGAATCATTCTCTCACTGCTATCCTTCGGCCTGATTTTGGGCGTTCCACATGACACCGGCCGGGCGCCCGAGTTCGGCGCAACGAACATTCGCAGATGGGCCGCAAACGTTGCGTGGAAGATCGGCTACAGCCCCTTTGCCGACATTGCGGAAGCGAGCGTTTCGGCCAGACCTGCGAACTGGACAGGGCAAGACGAAGCGCTCGGCTCGATTGAGGGAGCGCATCTGAATCGGTTGAGCCTGCGGTACGCGGAAGGCTATCGCGCGTTTCTGGTGAATGCGCACCTCGGGGAGTCCGATCTTCAAAACGCATTTCTGCCGGAAGCCGACCTGCGGGGAGCAAACCTTCACCAGGCGAACCTCGAGTCGGCCGCTCTCGATCGCGCCAGGTTCTTTCGCGCGAACCTGCAGGGCGCCCGGCTCCAGAAAGCGAACCTCGCACAAGCGGATCTCCGGGAGGCTGATCTCTCTCGCGCGCTTCTTGCCGACGCAGTTCTGGTCGACGCGAAACTCGGAGGCGCGAATCTCTATGCCGCTAACCTTCAAAATGCCCAGCTATTACGAGCGAATCTCGAGAAGGCGGACTTGCGCAGCGCCGATCTCTCCGATGCCAAGCTGGCATTTGCCGACTTGCGAGACGCTTACTTGTGGCCCTCCACGCTCCGCCGGGCGGAGCTTCACGATGCCCAGCTCCGAAGCGACATCCTGATCGAGGTGAATTTCGAGGAAGCGGACCTGAGCCGGGCCGACCTTGAAGGGACCCTCTTGCGCGGCGCCAACCTGCGCGGCTCCAACCTGGACGGCACCGACTTGCGAGGTGCGGTAGGATTGAGCGCGGAGCAGATCTGTTCGGCAGCGCGTCGGCGAGATGCGAAGCTGGATGAAGAGTTGCAGCACCAAGTGGAAGCTCAGTGCGGGACCATCCGGTAGACCCCCAATAACAGCGATAGCATCCTCGCGCATTTTGCGAATTTAATGAAGGGGAGGCCGTGTTTGCACGTCATTCGCCGCAAAAAGCTGCTCGAAGCGGCACAGAAACACCGCGATCTCGATGAGCCTTTGGATGTTTGGTATCGGATCGCCAAAAGAGCTGAGTGGAAGAACCTGATGGATGTAAGGCGAGTGTTTCCAACCTCCGACGCGGTGGATGAGTTCACGATATTCAATATAAAAGGAAATGCATATCGGCTGATTACGGAGATCAACTATCAGACAGGAAGAATTTTCCTCCGGCACGTGCTGACTCATGCTGAGTACACCAAAGGAGGCTGGAAATGAGTTCACTAAGCGTCACGCCCGAGTACGGTGCGCTTCTCACGAAATTTCCTCCGAAGGTCATTCGTACCGAGAAGGAGAATGAAACGTATACTAGGATTCTTTATGATCTGGACCGGCGCAGCAAGACGCTGACACCGGCCGAGAAGGAACTCGCGGAACTTCTGACGCTATTGATAGAAGACTTTGAAGAGAAGCAATATCAGCTAGCGCGCACAAAACCACTGAAGGTCCTGCGATTGCTGATGGACGAGCATGGCCTCAAGCAAAAAGATCTTGTGGATGTGTTTGGGACGCCCAGTATCGTGTCGGAGGTCTTGAATGGCAAGCGTGAGTTGAACAAGGACCACATCAAGCGCCTCAGCACTCGATTTCACGTCTCCCCGGAGCTGTTCTTCTAGATACGCTGAAGCCTATGCTACGAATGAATGCGCGACTCGGATTCGAGGCTTGAACATACTGGGTTCGGACGCGATACTGGGCGCATGGCTGAATCTGCGGCGAAGGCTGCGCTTCGCGTTCGCAATCTGCGAAAAGCGTACAAGGATGTGGTGGCGGTCGACGGGCTTGACCTTGAGGTGCGGCTTGGGGAGTGCTTTGGGCTGCTTGGGCCGAATGGCGCTGGGAAGACGACCACCATCGAAATCTGTGAGGGGTTGACTGCTGCGGATTCGGGCGATGTCGAGGTGCTGGGCATGCGCTGGGGCTCGGAGGCCGACCCACTTCGGCAGCGGTTGGGGATTCAACTGCAGGATACGCAGCTTTCCGAGAAGCTGACTGTGCGTGAGACGGTGCGCTTGTTCCGAAGCTTCTTCCGGCAAGGGCCGGAGACGTCGGAAGTGATCGCGCTGGTGCAACTGGACGAGAAGCAGAAGTCGCGAGTGGGAGCTCTCTCCGGCGGGCAGAAACAGCGGCTTGCGCTGGCTTGTGCGCTCGTGGGTGATCCGGATTTTCTGTTCCTCGACGAACCCACCACCGGACTTGATCCTCAGGCCCGACGCCAGGTTTGGGAATTGATCGAGCAGTTCAAGTTGTCGGGCCGAACGATTCTGCTGACCACGCACTACATGGACGAAGCGGAACGGCTGTGCGACCGCGTCGCCATCATGGACCACGGGAAAGAGATTGCTCTGGGCACGCCGCGCGAATTAATCGCGTCCATCGGCGTGGAGCACATGGTGGAGTTTTCGGCGGGCGGCGCAACGAAGGCGCTTGAGGTGTCCGCGTTACGCCGGATCGAGGGCATCCGCGAGGTTCGCGCGGAGGATGGCAATGTGCAGATGCAGGTTACGGAACTGCATCGGGCCGTGCCCGCGCTGCTCGAGGAGCTTGGCCGGCAGGGCGTTCCGCTCACCGAGTTGCGCACCCATTCGGCAACCCTAGAGGATGTTTTCGTTGTCTTGACAGGACGGCATCTGCGCGATGAGTGACATCACTGCGATCCCGGATATTCGCCCCAGAGAAGCGGCGGAGAAGTCTCCTCGCGGGACTACGTTCGCGGACCATGCGCTGGTGCAATTGACTTTGGTGCGGTTCCGCGAATTCGTGCGCGAACCGGAGGCGCTGTTCTGGGTGTTTGTCTTTCCGGTCCTTCTGGCGGCGGGCTTGGGCATTGCTTTCCGCAACCGTCCAGCCGACGTGCTGAGGATTGCGAGCGTCACGCCGGAACTGACGCAATCGCTGCGGCAGGAGAAACTTCTCGAAGTGCAGCAGTTGGATGCTGCTGATGCAGAAGAAGCGCTGCGAACGGGCAAGGTGGCGCTGCTCGCCGTGCCCGGACCTGGCGGCTCGGTCGTGTATCGATACGACGATACCAATCCCGAAGGACGCACCGCGCGGATGCTGGCGGATCGTGCCGTCCAGCGAGCGGCGGGCCGCGTCGATCCCGTTGCTTCGAGCGATGAGTTGATGCGCGAGCCGGGCTCGCGCTACATCGATTTCCTGATTCCGGGCCTGCTGGGGATGAACCTGATGGGCAGCGCGATTTGGGGAATGGGATTCACGATTGTGGATGCGCGGCGAAAGAAGCTGATCAAGCGTTTGATCGCCACGCCGATGCCCCGGCATTACTATTTGCTGTCGTTCGTGCTGTCGCGAATTTTGCTGCTGGTGGTTGAAGTAGGGGTGCTGCTGGGGTTCGGCGTTTTGGCATTCCACGTGCCAGTCCATGGTTCGCTGTTCGATCTCGCGGTGCTGTGTATCTTGGGTTCGCTGTCTTTCAGCGCCTTGGGATTGCTGCTCGCGTCGCGAGCGCGGACCATCGAAGCCGCTTCCGGCCTGATGAACCTGGTGATGATGCCGATGTGGATCGCGTCCGGCGTGTTCTTTTCGGCGCAACGGTTTCCCGACGTGCTGCAACCCGCGATCAAGGCGCTTCCGTTAACCGCAGCGATCGACGCGTTGCGCGCGAACATGCTTCAGGGCGCGAACTTGGGGCAAGTGGCGCCGCAGTTGGGGTTGTTGGGGGCCTGGCTGATTGTCTGCTTCGCGCTGGCGCTGAAGCTGTTCCGCTGGCGATAGTTCTGGAAGCGTTCTGGAAGCTGGACGCTCGAGGTTGGAAGCTCGATAAAAGCAAAACATTTCACAGAGAACGCGGAGGAATTCAGAGACCGCAGAGAAAGCGAGCGATTGGAAACGGCGGAGTGGCTCTGCTTATTTAATGTGGTCTAGCGCGTCGTTGACCGCATCTTCCTCTGGCTTGCACTCATGCTTGTCAAAGTCGGATTGGAGTTGCTGTTTAGCTTTCTCGGCGTCAATGAGAAACTCCCGTCGCGTCCGGAAGGCTAATTTGCAGACATCGCAATACGCGACGCTCGGGGTGCTCCCGATGAATCTTGCTATCTTGAGATTGCGGTCTGGCATGGCAACATCATTGCAGGGTGGGATTACTGAGTCAAATGGCAGTCATCCCGTGAGGACAAGTGTGCTCGCGAGGCAGGTCAGAGGGAAGAAACAAGCCGTGCGAGTCAGCGTGCCCTCCCCCGGTTCCTGGTCCGTTCGGAAGGTGAAATTTCCGGGTTCTGTTGACCTGCTTCGGACCGCGCTAGCCCCGTCCCTAGCAGCGAAGCCAATCCAATTACTTATTGGCGCGGCTCCAAGGTAATTTCTCGCGCGAGCCGGGTGCCCATCACTTCCCGGATTTCCGCCCTTTCTTTGTATCCTTGCATTTGCTTCTCGTCGTTGCCGACGACC
>JBARRP010000279.1:0-46325 GCA_049644285.1 Candidatus Acidiferrales bacterium
AATGGCAGCAGCCAGATGGCGTTGACTCCGAGTTCTTGCAGATAGTCCAGTTTCTGCGTGAGACCGGGAAAATCTCCAATGCCGTCGCCGTTGCTATCGCAAAACGTGCGCACGTGCAGTTGGTAAATAATGGCGTCCTTGTACCAAAGAGCCTGGCCCGGGTCCACCACCGCTCGATTCTCCTCTCCCAGCCTGGGATTAACGAAACGTTACAGAAAATAGTCGAAATCGCGTTCGTGCGCACTCATCTGCGTACCTTGAAGATGTGTGCCGGGATTTTCGAGGGATTCAGTTCGACGTAGTTCCTGGCGCCTTGCCAGAGGTAGCGAGCGTCGGTCAGTAGGTCGTGCACCTGGAAGGACTGAAGCGACTCGAGTCGAAAGTCGTCCAGCGGAGTCTCGACCCAACCAGACTGCGTGTGATGCGGGTCCAGATTCACGATTACTAGAACAATGTCCGACAGGTCCTCCGTAACCTTGCTGTAGGCGATCAATTGTTCGTTGTCCACGGGATGGAATCGCAAGCTCCAGTCACTTTGCAGAGCAGGATTGGCCCGCCGGATCCCGTTTACGCGCGCAATCAGGTTTCTCAGACTGTCAGGACGGTCAACGTGCCAAACGCGAATCTGATACTTCTCCGAGTCCAGATACTCTTCACTACCGCGGTGCAGCGTGCTGTTCTCGCATAATTCGAATGCAGGGCCGTAGATCCCGTAACTCGCCCCGAGAGTGGCCGCCAGAATGAGCCGTGTAATAAACGCCGGTCGGCCTCCATACTGGAGATATTCCGTGAGGATGTCCGGAGTGTTCGGCCAAAGGTTCGGACGGAAAAACTCGCGTACCCCCGTCTGAGTCAGCTCGGTGAAGTATTCGGTGAGGTCCCGTTTTGCATTTCTCCACGCGAAATAGGTGTAGGACTGCGTGAAACCTAGTTTTGCCAAGTGGTACATTACTTTTGGCCGCGTGAATGCTTCGGCGAGAAAAAGCACGTCCGGATAATCCCGGCGGATCTCGCTAATCAACCACTCCCAAAGGCCGAACGGCTTTGTGTGGGGATTATCGACGCGAAAAATGCGGATACCCTGCTCGATCCAATAGAGCACGATGCTCTTTAGTTCTTCGCAGAGCTCCAGGGCGTGTTCGCTTTCGAAGTAGAACGGATAAATGTCCTCGTACTTCTTTGGTGGGTTTTCGGCATACTGCACCGAGCCGTCCGGGCGCTGGCGGAACCATTCCTTGTGTTCGTTGGCATACGGATGGTCCGGTGTACATTGAAATGCGAGATCGAGAGCGATCTCGATGCCTACCTTTCTCGCCTTCGCCTGGAGCTGCTTGAAGTCCTCCAAGGTCCCGAGTTGCGGATGAATGGCCTTGTGTCCGCCTTCCTCTGAGCCGATGGCCCAGGGACTTCCGGGATCGTCGGGCGACGTTTCAACGGAGTTGTTCCTTCCTTTGCGCCCCGTGTGCCCGATCGGGTGAATGGGCGGGAAGTAGAGAACGTCAAATCCCATTCCGGAGACATAGTCGAGCCTTTGGATGCAGTCGCGGAATGTGCCGTGTTTGTTCGGTTCCATCGTGCACGAGCGAGGGAACATTTCATACCAGGTGCTGAAACGCGCCTTCTCGCGGTCTACTAGGACATCGAGCTGTTTTTCGTAGGTCGTCGCGGCACTGCGATCGGGATAACGGGCCATCAATGCCGCCAATTCAAGGTTCTTCGCGCACTGAACCGCAGCCTCATGGTCTCCGCGCGAAAGATTCTTCAGCTCCGCTGCCAGTTTCTTCAATCTCTGTGAATCGGCGCCTCGGGCTCGATTCGCAGCGGACCGAACCAGATCTGCGCCGACCAGGACATCCAAGGAAACATCTTGACCTGCCTCGTATTTCTTCACAAGGTCACGATTCCAGCTCTGGAATGCATCCACCCAGCCCTGCACGGTATAGAGAAAGGGCTCTAATATGGTCACACGGAATTGGCCTTGCCACCGATCATTCTCGAGCAGATGCATAGGCGCTTCGTTCCACGTATTTTCGCGGGCTGGTCGGTAAAGAACGGCGGCATCCAGCACTTCGTGCCCATCGGCATGTATGTCGGCCCTCACTACAACTCGTTCACCCACCGTGCGTTTGATGGGGAACCTGCCGCCGTCAATTTCCGGTTCCAGGCCTTCGATGACTACCCGACGCAGGGTGGGTAATACCCGTGCTATGTCTACTCTTGGGGGATACAAAATAAGCGCTCCACGAGGAAAGGACACTCAGGGTTAGACCTCTAGCGATTCCCGCGGGCAGGGCCCGAGGATTTTGGCTGACAACCGATTATAAACACGGCAGCGCGCCTTTGCGCAAATAAGGGACTTGTCTTTATACCTTTGATCGGGGGGGCTTTCGTCGGCTCGCGAATCAGAGCGGCAGCCCTGACTCCCAGGGCGACATTTCGGAACGAATGGCCTCCTACCAATGTTTCCCGGCAAACTCAGGTCGATAATCTGAAATGTGCCGTATAATGAGGTCTCTCAGTCTGATTGGAGCTGGCTCCGACTCCTCCTGTCGAACTTAGACGAATCGGCGCGCTACCCAAGGTGAATACGCGATACATTTGTGTCCACGGACATTTCTACCAACCTCCCCGAGAAAACCCGTGGTTGGAAGCTATTGAACTCCAAGATTCCGCCTACCCTTATCATGACTGGAATGAGCGCATCACGGCCGAGTGCTACGCACCGAATGCAGCCTCACGCGTTCTAGATGGCAACCAGCACATCACGCGAATGGTGAACAACTACGCGACAATCAGCTTCAACTTCGGGCCATCGCTGCTCTCCTGGTTGGAAGCGAGGGCCCCCGAAATCTATAAATCAATTCATGAGGCGGACAAACTCAGCCGGGAAAAGTTCGGAGGTCACGGCTCGGCTCTCGCGCAGGCTTACAACCATGTGATCATGCCGCTGGCCAATCGCCGCGACAAAGTGACGCAGGTGAAATGGGGCCTCGCTGATTTTGAACATCGGTTCGGACGCACGCCGGAAGGGATGTGGTTGCCTGAAACAGCTGTGGACACGGAAACGTTGGAAGTGTTGGCAGAGCACGAATTGAAATTTACTATTCTCGCGCCCCGCCAGGCATCCAGAGTTCGGCGCATGGTGGTCCGGAGTTGGAAGGACGTAAGCGGCGATCGGGTTGATCCGAGCCGGGCCTACCTCGTGCGGCTCCCGTCCCGCCGCACCATCAGTGTCTTCTTTTACGATGGGCCCATTTCGCGCGCGGTAGCGTTTGAAGGATTGTTGAATGACGGAAAGCTTTTTGCTGAACGCTTGCTAGGTGGTTTCTTGGATACACGAGATTGGCCGCAACTGTCCCATATAGCTACCGATGGAGAGAGTTATGGACACCATCATCACTATGGAGAAATGGCCTTAACGTATGCTCTCCAATACATCGAGACAAACCAACTGGCCGAACTCACAAATTACGGAAGGTTCCTGGAGCAGCATCCGCCCGATCACCTGGTGGAAATTTTTGAGAACACTTCATGGAGTTGCGTTCACGGTGTCGAGCGCTGGCGCAGCAACTGCGGGTGTAAGTCGGGCGGCCATCCAGAGTGGAACCAGGAATGGCGCGCTCCGCTGAGAGCTGCGCTCGACTGGCTGCGTGACGCGCTTAGCCCCGCCTTTGAAAATAGGGCAGCTACTCTTCTCAACGATCCCTGGACCGCCCGGGATCAATATATCCGCGTGATTCTGGATCGCTCACCAGAGAACGTGGACAAATTCCTGGCGGAGAACGCCAACCATACTCTGACTGAGGAAGAGAAAGTAACCGCGCTGAAGCTGCTCGAGATGCAACGCCACGCACTCCTCATGTACACAAGCTGCGGTTGGTTTTTTGATGACCTTTCGGGACTCGAAACGGTTCAAGTGATCCAGTACGCAGGCCGCGTATTGCAGCTTGGTCAAGAACTTTTCGGTGATCATATGGAATCGGAGTTTTTGGATCGCTTACGGAATGCCAAGAGCAACCTGCTCGAGCATGGCGACGGCGCACAGATTTACGAGAGGTGGATTAAACCTACCATGGTTCGTATGCCGCAGGTCGCGGCCCACTACGCCATCAGCTCGCTGTTCGAATCGTACGGCGAAAGAACTCGAATCTACTGTTACGACGCAGAGCGCGAGGAATTCCATCTCGAAGCGGAAGCCAAGATGCGCTTGGCGACCGGCCGTGCGCTTTTCAGCTCAGAAATAACACGCGAATCATCGACGCTCAACTTCGCAGTCCTTCATCTCGGGGATCACAACATTACATGCGGGGTTCGCCGCCTCGACCAGGGGAGCGACGATCAGGGTTTGCGGGAGAAGCTCGCGGCCGTTTTCTCAAAGGCGGACACGACCGAGGTCATCCGGCTGCTGGACGAAGGCTTCGGCAAGAATCTGTATTCGCTGCGTTCCCTCTTTCGAGACGAACAGAGAAAGATCCTCCGATTGATCCTAAGCGACACGCTGGCGGACGCCGAGGCCGCGCATCGAAGCATTTATGAACCTCACGCCCAACTCATCCGTTTCCTGAATGATCTTGACATTCCCGTCCCGAAGGCTTTCCAGACGGCGGCGGAGATAGCCCTAAACAGCCAGTTGCGACAGGCCTTTCGGAATTCAGAAGTGGATGGCGACAGTATTCGCATCCTTTTAAAGGAGGCCTCAAGCACTCACGTCCAGCTGGACGTGCCAACCCTCGAATATGGGGTCCGAAAGAAAATAGAAGAGTCTGCGGCAAAGTTTGCTTCTGACCCGTCAAACTTCGAAGAGGTGCAAAGGCTAACGCGCTTGTTGGAAGTTCTCGAATCCTTGCCTTTTCCCGTTGATCTCTGGGAAACTCAAAATACCGTCTACGGTGCGCTCATCAGATCGCACAAAGAGTGGCGGTTGGAGGCGGAAAAAGGTAGCCCCGACGCCCAAAAGTGGCTGAGCGCACTCGCTATGATCCGAGAAAGACTGAGACTACAGATCGCATAGAGAGTGTATGGTTGATCCGCGGATTCCACTCACAACCTACAGGCTCCAGTTCAACCGGAATTTCACATTTCGCGATGCCACCGACATCCTGGAGTATCTCGACCGGCTCGGGGTAACGGATATCTATGCGTCTCCGCTGCTGCAGAGCCGACGGGGCAGTGTTCACGGCTACGACGTCACCGATCCTACCCGGATTGACAGCGACCTTGGAAGCGAGGAACAGTTCGGAGCTTTCCACTCGAAGCTGCAAGAACACGGAATGGGGCTGCTCCTGGACATCGTGCCGAACCACATGGCCGCCAGCGATGAAAATCCCTGGTGGATGGATGTCCTGGAGAATGGCCCAGCCTCAGCCTATGCGGCCTACTTCGACATCGATTGGCATCCCCCCTCGCGCGCTCTTGACAACAAGATTCTGCTCCCTGTCCTGGGGAAATTCTATGGCGATGTCCTCAACAAGCAGGAGTTGCGCCTGGCTTTTCGACAAGGGACGTTTCTGTTGCAGTATTACGATTCCGTGTTTCCCCTGGGTCCGAAATCCTATCGCTTTGTATTGAGACACCGGCAAGACGTCCTGGCGAACAAGCTGGGATCCGATTCACCACCCTTCCACGAGTTTCTGGGGATTCTTTCCGCTCTCGCATCATTGCCCGAGGGAGAATCGTTATCGATCGAGGCGGTCGGCGGGAGACGTCAGCAAGTTGAAGGCATCAAGGAACGGCTGCGCCAACTTTATGACGGGCACCCTGAGTTTCGAAAATTCTTTGACGAGAATGTCGATCTCTTCAATGGAAAGCGGAACAACGCGGGCAGCTTCCTTCTTCTGGACCATCTGCTATTTCAGCAACCCTACGTCTTGGCGTACTGGCAAAACGTCAACGAGCCGATCAATTACCGCCGCTTCTTCACGATTTCAGATCTTGTGGGGATCCGAGTAGAAGATCCGGTGGTATTTGAGTCGGTACACAGTGTTGTTCTTCGCCTGATCGAGCGGGGCGCGGTCACGGGACTGCGAATCGACCACATCGACGGCCTTCGCGACCCGATGGGCTATTTACGGCGGCTGCAAGACCGCATCAGCGGATCCAGCAGCGAGTCTGCGCCGACCGACAACTCGAACGAGTTCTACGTGATCGTGGAGAAGATACTTTCTGGGGCGGAAAGACTTCCCGGGGAATGGCCAGTCCAGGGAACGACTGGCTATGAATACCTCAATGCTGTTAACCGCCTGTTTGTGCATCCAGAAGGAGCACGGAAGATAGAGCGGATCTATTCTCGCTTTGTCGGAAATCAGCTCCACTATGAAGATGTGCTCTATCAGAAAAAGAAGCTGGTCATGTCGACCGTGCTCGCGGTCGAAATGCGTTATCTCGGGCGTCAGCTCGGCGTTCTCGCGGGACAAGACCGCTATGCACGTGATCTTGCGCGGGGTGACCTTGCCGAGGCTCTTGTGGAAACGACCGCATGTTTTCCCATCTACCGAACCTACATACGCGGCATGGAGTTGACTCGCGAAACCAAGCGTTATATCGAGAGTGCTGTAGATGCCGCTCGGGCACGGAAGCCACATCTGAGTCCCGCCTGCTTCGATTTCGTGCGCGATGTCCTGTTGCTCAAAGATTCGAATCACCTCTTCCCCGACCAAAAGGAGACGCGCCTCGCGTTCGTCATGCGATGGCAGCAGTTTACAGGCCCGATTGTGGCCAAAGGGCTGGAAGACACGGTGCTCTACGTGTACTGCCCTCTGCTCTCTTTGAACGAAGTCGGCGGGGACCCGCGGCCCTCTGCCGTGCCTCCCACGGGATTCAGTGAGTTTGTCAAAGACCGCCAACACCACTGGAGGTATGCTCTGAATGCGACTTCCACCCACGATACAAAACGCGGGGAAGATGTACGCGCCCGTATTGACGTGCTCTCCGAAATCCCCGCTGAATGGGAAAGGCATCTCAACGCCTGGACTTGTTGGAACGCAGCGAAGAAGAATGTTGTCGACGGGCATGTCGCTCCAGACCGCAACGAAGAGATTTTTTTGTATCAAACGCTGATTGGCGCTTGGCCTTTGGAAGTCAGCGAAATGCCCCAATTCCGGGAACGGATGCGGTCCTATGCAATTAAGGCTACGCGCGAGGCCATGGTTTACACGCGCTGGACTCGGCCGAACATTCCGCATGAGCAAGCGCTGACGAGCTTCCTTGCTGCCATACTCACCCCGGGGAAATCCAATCGATTTTTTGAAGATTTCGTGAATTTTCAGCGGAAGATCGCCTATTTCGGCATGTTCAATGGGCTTGCGCAGGTTCTAGTGAAGATCACGAGCCCGGGAGTGTCGGACTTTTATCAAGGATGCGAGCTTTGGGATCTTCGGCTCGTTGATCCGGACAATCGTGGGCCCGTGGATTTCAAGAGGCGGATCGCCCTGCTCTCGGAAATACAGGAACGAAGCCAGGAGGACATTTTAGGGTTTAGTAGCGAACTCACCGAAAACTGGCACGACGGGCGGATCAAGCTGTATGTCACGTGGAAGGCATTGAACTTCCGCCGCCAGAATCGGCGGCTCTTCCTCGATGGTCAATTCCTGCCGATACAGGTCAACGGCAAGCGAAGGGACAATGTGTTCGCCTATGCTCGCCGCAAGGGAAAACGTTGGGTGCTGATTGTGGTTCCACGATGGCTGGCGCAGACCCATGCCCCCATGCTCTTAGCTCGCGCGTCCGAATATTGGTGTCGCAGTCAGATTCTACTTCCGGTAAGCGCCCCGGATCGCTGGGTGAATGTTCTTACTGGTGAAACCTGTACCACAAGGGATCACGGGCGTCAGACGTTGCCTCTAGATCAGGTGTTTGGGAATTTTCCGGTGGCCTTGCTCAGCGGAGACGTCGCTTACCATGGGTCCTAGCATGCTCCTGGAACAACCTGACTTCGAGGCCGTTCCCTGCCTCCAAGGCTCCTATCGTGTTCGAGCGAGGAATCGGATTCTTCCTCACCATCCAAAGCGCCTTTCGTGGAATGTCTATTTCATAATTTCCACTCGTAGGACTTCAGATCTGAAGTTGTTTTTCACGTCCAGACCTCGCCTCAGTCGAACGAAGAATCAATGGCTTAAGGGGGGTATCGTGGAGGGAATGAGGCATTTCGGGGACTTTTTCAACATCAGTCTCAAACTGTCTCGGCTCGGTCGGATAAACCGTTACTGGTGATATGGCGATTTTGCGACATTAATCTCCAACTCACTCAAGTTGGGCTCATTCCATGATCCTGTGTGTGAGAACCGACGCTTCTAAACTGGGACTTGAGGTACTCGGGGCAAGAAGATGGTCGAAGTCAAGCTAAACGCAAACTCGCGAGTGATGCGCGTGCTTCACTGCCACTCTTGTCAGGTACAATGATCAATTCAAGTACTGTGACTGCGGAAAGCTCAACACTGTAGTCCTCTATCTCCCGCACTGAGCCAGGCGGGCTAAAATTCCACTGCTGGCGTACGATTTCTCGGTAGGAACGTCCGGAATCGGGAGACCATCGTAGGACAAACTCTTGCGTGCGGCTGTTTTCGGTTTCCTCGAAAACCAGCCAGATGCGTCTAAGCCTTTGCGGCTCGTCGAAAATTAGCCGGATTGTCTGAGTGCCGGGGTTAGCCGCACGCCAACCCCTCTTTTCTTCCGCTAGCAGCGCAGATTCGATCGGATAACCCTTTTCTTCCGATGTGACCTCGACCAAAGCCGCACGATCCACGTCCAGCCAGGGGTGATCAGAAGGTCGAACACTCGGCGGAGTTGAGGTAATTTGGCGCTTACGCATGTTAATCCTATTTTACCCTAGTTCTGCTCTAATGGTCATCGTGGTGTCCGTGCCGCTGAACGCGAGCCCTCGATCCGTTCAGGTTTTGGAAACGAATGACCTGACCCAAGGCGCTTGGGTCCGGTGAAGGTTTTTCCCTCTAGAAGCGCTTCAATTTCAGGTATCAGTTCCAAGTCCATTGACGATTTCCAGACAAATCCTCGAGCGCCCGCTTCCACCAGCCGGCGAAGAATCGGCCTTGGATCGTAGACGCTGATGGCCAGCACGGCTGTTTCCGGCGCTTTGAACGATCCGTCGAGCGGCCTCTACACCGTTGAGGCGAGGCATCACAATGTTCAGGATGGCGATGTCTGGGTGCACAGCTCTGGCCTTCTCGACGGCTTCAACGCCATCAGCCGCCTCCGCGGAAATGTCTCCCTCAAATCTCGTTGCCAACAAATTTCGGATTAAGCGTCTAGCAACGGCGTTGTCATCCATTAGGAGGAGTGACTTGGGCATCGGAACCTGACTTGCCGGGCACCTGTGGGCACTGAGAGGCCCACGCTCAAGAAGATCCGCAGGCGCGACTCTTCCCGCAGAAGATGCCGCCGCTCGGGTTTTTGAAGAAACGGAACTGTGGTCATCAGAGCGGGGGTCCCGCGGTTTAGAACTGATGTCCATGCGTAGAGCAGGACTGAAAAATCTTAGAGAGCCGCGCGCCGAACGCCATTTGCACACTCGCGAATAGGGAGTAACTTGAAAGTGAGGGGTGGGGTGGAGTTTGCGCCGTGGTATTTAAACCCCGTCAATGTGGAGTGGGATGGGTACTGGTGTCGTTTGAATGGCACCGCTACCCGCAATAAACGCGGAATTTCTTTTCTTTTGTGAGCTTCGCCCGGTGCCATGCACGAAGAACAGGCGGAACCGGTCGTGACCGGTTCCGCCTGTGGGTTCAGGGGAGGGGTGAGGGGTGTGGGGTGTGGGTCGGTTACTACGAGTTTTCAGTGGTGATGGTGCGGGCAATATTTTGACCGCCGTCGGCTGCTTCATACTCCACGGTTACGGCGGTCCCGGTCGTGACGCGGCCCTGTATGTGAGTGTCCTTGTCGACGACAAAGTCCATGGTACGTTTGTTGCCGCTCTCATCGACTTCCAATGAGAAGGAATGTCCCCCGTCTCCGATGGATGTTACCTTCCCGGAGACTGACTTCGTCTGCTCCGACTGCTTTTCCGATTGAGATTGCAGGGAATTGGGATGCGCCCTTACGGACACACCCAACAGCAGCAAAGCGGCGAGAGAAGCAGAGAACAAAAGCTTCCGCATATGAGCATGTACCTCCTCGGATTTGACCAGGCAGACGCACTTGAGCACGCCTTCTTCCATGAGCGCGAATAACGTGCACGGGCGGGCTAAGCCTCGCAGAAGTGAGTGCTTAGAGAAATCCCCTGATTGCGTGACTCAGACCCAAGCCAAGCTAAGTAAGGATTTTTTTCCAGAGACTCCGCCCATTCTTTCTAAACGAAACACAGTAGGCCCGGGTACAGGAAGGGTACAGGAAAAACAGGAGATGGTTAGCCGCCCCGGGTGTTTCCAGACCTGCCCTGCGGCGCGCCGTTTTCGCCGCATAAAAAAAATGCACAAAATCTCCGCTACCCGAACGTGCATTAGAGTCCGCCCATCAAGGAATTTGGTTACCGTGTCAGGAACGTGTGGCCATGGCAGCACCCCGGATGGTTTCCCGCAGCCTGGTGACTATCGAATCTTCGTGCAGATCAAACGTGCCGGGTAGGTGAAGACGAGTGTGCCTGACGCTCACGTTCGGTGGTTAATCAATTCTAAATTGCAGCCAGGTTCTTCGTTTGTGCCGATATAATGTTTCGCATAGGAAATGGGCGCCATGTAAGCGCGCAAGTGAACCTTTGAAGGCGGAGCCGATTTCTGTAACGTGGAGATGGTTTTTGGTTGCGTCAAGCCAAACCGCCACTCATCGTTGGAAGTGGGCGGGCGTGACAGTCCTCGCAATCGAGTTGCACAGGCCCGTTTGGTCCCTTGAGATTGTGCTTCAGGTGTGCCGCATGACTGAGTTTGATCGTGCCGGGAGCAACGTTTCCAGAACGCACAGCTTCAAATTCTGGATGGTTGGTGTTTGAAGCTTTTGATTTTGTGCACGAACCGCGTCTCTGAGCCCAGGGTCCGGAGGTTCGCGTGGCACTGCGTGCAGCTTGTGTCTGCGGTAGTAGCGAGAAGCGCATGACCTCTGTGTTCCACATGACAGGAAGAGCAGCTCGGAGTGAAGGTTTGGTTTGCGTGGTGGACTGGACCATCGTGACAAGCCAGGCACGCCTGATCGCTCGCTGGTGCGCGGAAGAAGCCTGCTTGCGGAACGTGGCATGCGCTGCATTTCTCGAATACACGACATTCCTGTGGGATAGTCCATCCAAGGCGAGCCAGAGTAAGGCTAGGACAGGCACAATAAACGACAGCAGGAAACGCCATCGCCGGAACGGATGCGGGCGCTTAAAATAGTTCAGATCGATGCGCCGCGCGAGCTTCTTTGTTGACCGCCCTATTCGCGGCACCGCCCCACTCCCTTTCCACGGCTTCAGTAGCGTAGCGCCATGACGGCGTGCACAGCGCTCAGCAAGAGCAGTCGCAAGCGACAGAGGAATGTGGAAGAGATGCTTGGGGCTATGGCGAATAAACAGCGAACAAATGAACTGGTTACTGTAACTAGTTAGGTTGGGTCGAGAATTTACCGCAAGTGTTGAAAATAAGATGACTACGACAAAAACCACTTCAACCGCACAAGTCAAAACTGTAACACGCCATCTCGTCGGTACCAGGGATAAGTATTCCTCCGCGCACCGTTACAGAGGGCAAACCATCCGCTTCTACTGGAAACACTGGATTCCGTTCTTGAACATGGAATGCGTAAGGTAAGAGTATAGAATATGGTGCGTGCTCGCAACTCACCTCAGCCAGGAGTCTTCAAGGAAAATGAAAACAGCGAATTGTTCTGGGAGCTCTTTGATGCTGTTGGCTTTTTTGTTGCCAACGCTCCTGACAGGGCGGCTGCCTGCCCAAGACAATCCACCACCACAGGAGAATCCACCCCAAGAGAATGCCCCCAACCAAGAAAATCCTCCGGCGCGCGTCGCGCGGATCAGCTACTTGAAAGGCAGCGTCTCTTTCCAGCCGGCGGGCCAGAATCAATGGAGTCAGGCGACGCTGAATTTTACGGTGACCACTGGCGATCGTCTCTATACCGACCGGGGCGCCAGGGCAGAGCTCGAAGTCGGGCCGTATACAGTGCGCCTGTCCGACGCAACGGACCTGACTGTTACAAACCTGAACGACCAGATCATGCAGCTCGGTCTGGGCCAGGGGGCGCTACGCGTTAGCGTTTATGAATTGCCCTCTGCGAGCAGCGTCGAAGTGGACACGCCTAACGGAGCGCTCACGCTCCTCGAGCAGGGTACGTACCGCGTCGACGTTGAACCGAACGGCAACGGAACGCGTGTAAGCGTGAACAGTGGCAGCCTGGAAATCAGCGGCGGAGGCGTTACTCAGACATTGCGCGCCGGTCGGGCTGTCGAACTCACCGGGAGCGATCCTATTCAAGTTAATTCCATCGATATGCCCGGTCTCGACGACTTTGACAGGTGGAGTGAGGAACGCGACCACCGCATCACAGAGTCTGAGTCGGCGCGGTATGTCCCCCGCAGCGTGCCGGGCTACCGGGACTTGGATGATTACGGACGTTGGCATGAGGTTCCGGAATATGGTCCAGTCTGGGTTCCCGCCGATGTCCCGGGGGACTGGGCGCCGTATCGCTATGGCCACTGGGCATGGATTGATCCCTGGGGTTGGACGTGGGTGGAGGATGAGCCATGGGGTTTCTGTCCTTTCCACTATGGCCGCTGGGTGCACGTCGGGTACGGATGGGGATGGCTACCGGGACCCTACGCTGTGAGGCCGGTCTACGCTCCCGCGCTGGTGGCGTTCGTCGGGGGCCCACACTTTGCGATCGGCATCGGAGTGGGCGTGGGTTGGTTCCCGCTTGGGCCGGGTGAGCCGTACTATCCGTGGTATCACCACCGAGAGGATTATCTGCGGGAGGTGAATGTCACGAATATAAGGAACGTGACCAACGTCACGAATATCACTAACGTCACGAATGTGACGAACATCAACTATGTTAACCGAGGTGTTGCCACCACCGCCGTGTCAACTGCAGCCTTCCGGAGCGGACAGCCGGTAGCGCGTCAGGCGGTGCGAGTTTCCGCGCAGCAGGTTGCGGCAGCGCATGTGATTCCACACCCAGAAGTCACTCCGACTGCGCGCGCGGCCGCACCGGGGAAGATGGTTACGGCGCCACCCGTGCACAATGAGAGGCTCACGACGGCGAGAGCTACGACGGGCGGAAAGCTGCCACCAGGGTCCACTGCCACTGGCAGCACTCGGACTTCAGGGCCGCCTCCGGTCATCACCCGGACTACGCCGCCCACAACCACCGGCAACACGGCACGGACTCTTCCCAATGAGTCAGCGAAGAAAATCGAGCTGCCGCCAGGGTCCACTGCCACTGGCAGCACTCGGCCTTCAGGGCCGCCTCCGGTCATCACCCGGACTACGCCGCCCGCAACCGCCGGCAACACGGGACGGACTCTTCCGAGTGAGTCGGCGAAGAAGACCGAGCTGCCACCCGGGACCCCAGCTAATGGTCCGGCGAAAACGGTTGCTCCGAGATTCGTCACGAAGACTCCGCCACCGCCGCCGTACGTGCCGTTCGAGACAAAGCGGCAAGCCATGACCAACCATCCGGGCCGGCCGCTTGAGCCTCAGCAAATTGAGAATCTGCGGACGGGCAAGCCGGCCGGTCCAATGCTCGACAAGGAATTCCCGCCGCACCCAGAACCGGTTCATCGGGAGGTAAGAGCGGCACCGCCTCCGCCTCCCCGGCCGCCGTCGAAACCAGAGGCTCCGAAGCCCAGCGGACGTCCCAAGCCATAGACACGACTTGGCAGTTTGCGGAAAAGGCCTGGTGGCACAGCCACTCCGGGGTGTGTGCGCCGAGCATAGCTGCGGCAAACTAGCGCCGACCAAACAGCGGCCGAGCCCCGGCATTTTTCATTCCTTCTTCGTGCTTCGTGGCTGGGTCGCTCCGGAAGATTCTCAGGATCCCGTTACTTTTGTTCTTCGACAGCGAGGTGGTTTGTGACCGAGAAAACGTTGGGCACTCCATTTGCGCGGACGTAGGCGGCGTTTTTGTCCGCTTCATTCGCTACCACGCCCTCGAGGGTCACATGGCCATTCTTAACGATGATGTGAATCGGCGGCACGGCGCCGAGGGCGTAACGCTGAAGCGGCGGAAAGGAGTAGATGGCGTGATATTCAGCGAGCCGGATCTGGTCATCCATCGGTGACGGTGGAAGCACTTCGATCTGGTTGTCAACGCCCTGTACACCCTCAAGCTTCTTGACGGCGGCCTCGGCATCGGACTTCAGCGTGGGACGTACAACCTGCCCCATCAGGGTAACGCGATCTCCGTGGACGCTATATTCGAGGTTGTCGAAGACGGAATACCACGGCAGCATCACCAACTCGTGGCGCACCTCGCGCTTCAGCCATTCTTCATAGTGGGCCGAACCTCTGGCGCGGGGCGCCTGCTGCTGCGCGTAGGCGGATCCGGCCAGGGAAAAACATTGCGCGAAGGTCATGAGGAACAGCACAGTTAGGGTACGGGCAGTTGTGGTTTGCATCGGCTGACTCCTCCCAGAATTAAAACGATATCTCCTGCGAATCGAATTCCTCAATCCGGGACGACAGGTATTTGGCAGGGGAAAAGACTTTAGGCGCTCGACCGGAAGCGCCTCGGAGCCTTTGGATCCGAATGAGCCAGCAAGCACACTCTTCACTATGGCAAAGCGCGCGCAGCCTTCAATACATACTGTCGCGTATTTTGACGCGTCGGGGCACCTGACCCGGCCTGACCAAGTATTCGGACGGCTGTAGTTCCGCGGCGAGAACGCTTGGTGACCCTTCCTCGACCGAGATGGGTGACGCGCTAGTGCGTTCCGCTGGCATACAGGAACCTTCTATAACAGCTACAGCATGAAGGGGATGGACCCTTGGTTTCCTTTGGCTTACCTTGCGCCAAGGTCAAGGAGGCATGCCCGGTTAGTCCGACCGGCCGGCAAAAGTCCCACGGGCACTTACGCGAGGTGAATGGTGAAAACCGAAACAGATCGCAGACACGCCTCAAACGGCTCGGCTACGTGCAATTTGGACGCTGCGGGGGAAGCCCGTTTTCTGGCGGAATCTGAGCTTGTAACGCGGGCGCAAGCGGGCGATAGGCAGGCTTTCGGAACTCTGATCGGTCCCTACATTCGTCAGGCTTACTACGTCGCCCGCAAGATCACAGGCAACCGAGAAGACGCCGAAGACGCCGCCCAGCAGAGCTTCCTCAAGGCGTTCGCGCACATTCGTCAATTTCAGCGCGAAGCCCACTTCTCGAGCTGGCTCTTTCGGATCGCTATCAACGAGGCGCTGATGAAGGTTCGAAAGCGGCGGGCCGAGGCGGGCTTCGTTTCGATGGAGGCAGAGGTGTTCGAAGGCCAACGTCCGGTGGAGTTCGAGGCTGCGGGGGAGGCGGTGCACCCGGAGATTCTCTACGGGCGGGCGGAAACTCGAAGACTCCTACGGGAAGCGATTGATGACCTTCGGAGCACGTCACGAGCGGTTGTCTGGCTCATGGGGCTACATGAACGACCAACGAAGGAAGCGGCGACGATTCTCTCTATGTCTGAATCAGCGGTAAAAACCAGATTCCTTCGTGCTCGCCGACAACTGCGAGAGCGACTGTCCCCCTATTTTCAGGAGAGGGCTCGCAAGGCCTTGAGTCCTGTGTGACGGGTGCCGCGCCGAAGGCGAGAGTCCATGACATCTGAAACTTCTACAACCATTAAGGAGTGGCCAAGACAATGAAGAGCATTGTCTACACCATCGCCGCTTTATGCCTCTTCGCGCCGACGGCGTTCACCCAAGTCACAGAAGGAGGAAGGGATCATGGGGAGATCGGGGTTCTCTGAAAACGGGACCGACTCTTCGGGCAGAATTCCTCGCTGTAGTCCTCGTTGTATAATCTGTTTGTCCAGCCGGGCTTAAAAAGTTCTTTTCCCTGATCGCACATGCTTTCTTGTTTTGGATTTCCTGGAATTCAGGAATGTAGCGGTAAGCTCCCCGGGGAATTCCAGATCTCTTCTGGAGCAAGGGTACCAGTATCATGGTTCGATGGTTTTGGGAGGGAGACATGAAAACACTTCGTATACTGATCGCTGACGATCACGATCTGATGCGGCGTGGCCTTCGCGCCCTTCTCGAGACTCATCCGGGTTGGGAAATTTGCGGGGAAGCTCACACGGGTCGCGAGGCAGTCGCCAAAGGTCAAGAATTGAAACCTGACATCGTGATTCTTGATATCACGATGCCCGAATTGAACGGGGTGGAGGCGGCGCGAAGAATCCGAAAAGCATCGCCGAGCAGCGAAATTCTGGTTCTCTCGGTCCACTATTCAGACCAGCTCGTTCGAGAAATCCTTGACGCGGGTGTGCGAGGCTACATCGTGAAATCAGACTCGGACCGCGATCTTGTGATTGCTGTTGAAGCATTGGCGAATCACAAGCCATTCTTCACGCCGCGCGCAACTGAATTGATCATAAGCAACTTCAATCGGGGCGAAACACGTTCTGATCGTCCGGAATTGATGGGCGACCGCCTGACCTCCCGCGAACGAGAAATCGTGCAGCTGCTCTCGGAGGGAAAGAGCAGCAAGGAGGTGGCCTCGGTTCTTGGCATCAGCGTGAAAACCGCGGAAACCCATCGCGCCAATATCATGCGCAAGCTGGAAATACATTCCGTAAGCGAGTTGGTGCGCTATGCCGTGCGCAATCAGATCATCGAGCCCTGACTCGAGGAGGAGCGTGCCATAGAGTGTTCGCCCGATTCCTTTTGGCGAGGGCTGTTCTCGTAGTGATTGCTTCCCAGTGGAACCTCTGAAAACATACAACTATCGGGACTCGGTCTGATGCTGTTGTTCGCGTCAAGACTGGCACAGCACACTCAGCACAGTTAGACTGAAGGGAATTCGCTGCTTCGAAGATGAGTTTCGAGAGATCAAACGTTGTGCGGGTGCTGGTGGATGACCATGCGGTTGTCCGCCGCGGCATCCGCGCCCTCTTGGAGCCTTATCCCGAGTGGGAAGTCTGCGGCGAAGCGTCGAATGGCATGGAGGCGATTCAACGTAACCAGGAGCTAAGACCCGATATCATTAGTCATGGATATTTCCATGCCTCAGTTGAACGAGCTGGACGCCTCGCGCCAGATACTCAAGGAGACTCCCCAGACGAAGATCCTCCTCATCACCCTGCTTAGTTCGGGAGATCTGCTGAAGACTGCGATAGCTCTCGGGGTTCAGGGTTACGTTCTGAAGTCGGATGCGGAACAGGATTTTAAGGCGGTTCGGGAGCACCGAATCTACGTAATCCCCGCCCTGGAGCGAGACATCCTCTCCAAATCTCAACTCGGAGATCACAACCCGCGCGAGTCCTAACTGTTTTCCACATACAGCAAGTCGCTGCGTTCTCTAACGGATAAGCTGTATTGTGCGGAATCGCGATTCCTCGGATGATGAGCTGGTAGAGTGAGTACTCCGCCCAGGTGGGAGAAGAAGAAGGAAAGTCGAGAAGATTTGGAAAACCAAGGCACGACGGCTGGGCCGATTTTTCTCTTCTTCTCCCGTCCATTTCAGAGTGTTGTGACGGAGGTGCGAGTTGCGGCGGGCGTTTGAAATCACAGCTTCTGGAGAAGTCTAACCCCATCTTTGAGCGACTGGCGACTCTGAAAGAAATCCTTCCACGGATCGGGGTGTTTTAGCCGATCGGCGAGGTTGCCGATATTGAAATCCGATGGCACAAGAGTGGGCTTCACTTCGGACCAACCGAGCGGAGTCGAAACCGGCGCTTTCGGGCGCCGGCGAACGGAGTACGGCGCTACGACCGTTTGGCCGAAGCCATTGCGGAACGGGTCCAGGTACACACGGCCTTGGCGCGCCGCAAGTGAATGGTTAACCGTCAATTCCTTCGGGTGCGCCGCCGCGACGCGAGCCACGAGGGATTCGGTGAAGGAGAGAACCTCGTCCGCGTCCGGCCCTACCCGAATGGGTACGAAGACATGCATCCCGCGGCTCCCCGAAGTCTTTGCGAAAGAAACCAGCTTGAGAGCGTCCAGACTTTCTTTGACGTACAGCGCGGCGCGGGCGGCGTCCGCGAACTCTCCGGACTCGGGATCAAGATCGAAACACACCCAATCGGGCTTGCGCAGAGAGCTCGCGCGGCTCCCCATGACGTGCACGGCGATGCAGCCCAGGTTGACGATCGCGAGCTGAGTTACGAGTGAGCCCCCGATCACATAATTGGTGAATGCTTTGGAGCCGCTGATATTGCGGACGCGCTTCGTGGGCGTGCCCGGAGGCATGCCTTTGGGCATTTCCTTCTGGTAGAAGCACTCGCCACGCATCCCATCGGGGCAGCGCTCGAGGGACAAGATTCGATCATCCACGTATGGCGAGAGCTTCGGGAAAATGCCTTCATAAAATTCGAGGAGGTCGAGCTTCGTGTAACCCTCCTCGGGCCAAAAGACTTTGTCGGGATTCGAGACAGCAATCGGCAGTTTTTTCGCTGCGCTGCGGCCGGCCTTTTGACTTTTCATTCCGGGGCCCCCGGTAGAAGCACTTCTTCGGGGCGTTTGTCGTCACGCAAGCCTAGAAATACGGGCTGACGGAGTTTCATATCGGCCGTCCATTCTTGAAAGGAGATTTGCGCGACGAGCCGAGGGGCGAGAAAAGTGACTCCCTTGCCGCGCGGCGGATCAACGAAACCAGGCTCCTTCCTGACCAACGGTTGAAATTTCCTGTAGAGAGCCTCGAGCGTCTTCTCATCGAATCCTGTCCCAACTTTGCCGACATAACACAACTTTCCATGTTCATAAGCACCGAGCAAGAGGGCGCCGAAATGTTTCCGGGAGCCGGTCGGCTCTGTGAATCCTGCGATTACAAACTCATCTTCTTGATGGATTTTTACTTTCAGCCACTTATTGGATCGCTTTTCTTCGTAAACCGAGGAAAGATCTTTCGCAACTAATCCTTCGTAGCCGCGCCGCTTCGCCTCTTCAAAGGCTTCGAGGCCGTCCTTGGCGAGCCTTCGAGAAGGGAAGAGGGCCGTTTTCGAGTTTGCCGATCTCGACCCGAGCGACTTTTCCATCACTTCACGGCGCGAAGACAGAGGCTCCCGGCGCAGGTCTTTCCCTTCGCAGTAGAGACAATCAAAGACGGCATAGACCGGCTGGCCTTTCCCTTGCTGGAGGAGTTGAAAGCGGGAAACTCCCTTTCGGTCAAAGACGACCACCTCGCCATCAAGGAGGAGTGTTGCAGGCCGAAGTCGTCGGATCGCCTCGGCGATGTGAGCAAAGTCGTCCGTCCGGTCTTTGGCGTTTCTGGACAATAGAGTGACCTGGTCGCCCTCCTTATATACGAGGATTCGGTCACCGTCGTATTTCTCCTCGTACACCCATCCTTTTTTGTTGAACGGCTCGCGCACGAGTGTGGCGAGCATGGGTTTGACGCGAAACGGGATTCGGTTCTTCAGGGTGCGTGACCTCCCTCCCAACCGCCAACCGTCTACGAGGCTTTCCTTCGGCGCCGCAGCGGCTGAGCCGAAGCGCGCTTCGCTCGCTTCGCGCGTCCCGCCGTTCGTGGTTGTGATTCGTGGATCGGATCACCGGTGGCAGCTTTTTCCACATCGCCCCCTTCGTCCCGGGCGATGTCGGCGAGAAGACGGCGGGAAAGAACTGAATAGGGCTCTTCTTTAGTAATGTCCGGAGTGGAGGCGTGTTGATCGCGGTGCTTGATAAGCAGCCAGGCGGACCGCGCCGAGCTTCCGTAACCGCGAGTCCGAACGAGAACCCAGGAACCCTTCAGCTTCCTGCCTTTCAGCGTGAACTTAAGTTCACCTTTGCGCAAAGCAGCGTCCACATCCGGATCATCGGGCACCCAGGTTCCTTTATCCCATACCATCACTGTCCCGGCTCCATACTCGCCCTTTGGTATCACACCCTCGAAGGTTGCGTACTCGATCGGATGATCTTCGACTTGCATCGCGAGGCGTTTTACCGAAGGATCGAGCGACGGCCCCTTCGGCACGGCCCACGAGAGGAGCGCGCCACCCCATTCGAGACGGAAGTCGTAGTGGAGGTGCGAGGCGAGGTGTTTCTGTATGACGTATGTCAGAGGGGCGCCCGGCTTCACCTGCTGCTTGCCTTCTGGTTTTTTGTCGCCTACGGGTTCGGGAGTGACGCCGAAGTGACGCTTCTTCTGATATTCCTTCAGTTTCATGGAAGTAAGATCCTCACACTAAGATTCAATCATTGCTTCAGCCGCGCCGACAAGGCTTGCTGCACTGCGAACAATTCTTCTTCGCTCTGTCGCCGGCGTGGCCAAAAGAACCCGCGTAGTCCATCTCCCCGCTGGCGAGGCACAATGTGGATGTGAAAATGAGGGACGCTCTGGCTTATCGTGTTGTTGATGGCAACGAATGTGCCGTCCGCTTTCATCACCTGCATCACTGTCCTGGCCAGGAGTTGAGCATTCAAGAAAAGCGGGCCGATCAGGTCTTTGGGAAGATCGAGGAGCGTTTCGTAATGCGCCTTTGAGATCAAGAGACAGTGCCCTGGGAAGAGAGGGCGAAAATCAAGAAAAGCCATTGACACTGCGTCCTCGAATACGATCTTCGCGTCGGGCTCGCCCAACACGATGCGGCAGAACGTGCAATTCTTATCCGGCTCGCCGGGCCTATGATTTAGAGGCTCTGTCATTGCACCAGGTTACGTCCTCTCGACCATTTTGATGAGATGTATCTATTCCGAGTCTCGCTTGCGATTTCACCCAACCTTGCTACAATCGCGCAAAGTTATGGAACCTGCTCATTTCTATTGATGAGGGATTCTGCTGTCTCGCTGCGAGTCAAAACTGATGCGCGTCATCCCGCGAGAACCGTTCGAGGATCTGCGATTCGGCCCGGGAATCGGGATTGGTGGCGTCAGATGGGGTAGTCCATGAGCGATGATTTGACGGAACGCGACCTTGGGATGAACCGCAAGATCACCCGGCGTGACTTCTTGGACGGAATCGCGCTCGCGCTAGGTGGGTCAGTCTTTACCTTGAGCACACCGTGGTTGTGGGCGCAGGAACAGCCCGATTCGGCGTTCAAACCGGAAGAAGCACCGAATTATTATCCGCCTGCATTGACCGGAATGCGTGGCAACCATGAGGGCACGTATACGTTCGCGCACCAACTCCGGGACGGCGAGTTCTGGGATACAGCGGGCAAGCCTGAGAGCACGGACGAGAACTACGACCTGGTTGTCGTCGGTGGCGGCATCAGCGGGCTGGCGGCTGGGTACTTTTATCGCAAACACGCAGGACCGAACGCGCGGATTCTCATCCTCGATAACCACGACGATTTTGGCGGCCACGCGAAACGCAACGAGTTCCGCGCGGGCAATCGGCTGCTGCTGAGTTATGGCGGCACCCAATCCATCGAGAACCCCTCGGAATACAGCAACGTGGCGAAGGGAGTTCTCACCGATTTGGGCATCCAGACGGCGCGTTTTTACAAAGCCTACGACCAGAACCTATACGCAAAGCTAGGGACAGCTTGCTTCTTCGACCGCGAGACCTTCGGAGAAGATCGGCTCGTCGTCGGAATGGGCTCGACCCCATGGCGCGAGTTCCTCAGCAAGACGCCGCTTTCGGAAACTGCCCGGCGGGACATCGCGCGAATCTGCACCGAGAAGGTTGACTACCTGCCGGGCTTATCCAGGGCCGAGAAGCGCGCGAAGCTGGCCAAGATGAGCTATGCCGACTTCCTGACCAAGATTTGCAACGTGCACCAGGAAGCGCTGCCGTTTTTCCAGACCTATCCGCATGACTTATATGCCGTGGGCATCGACGCTATTTCCGCCCTCTCCTGTTACATGAATGGCGATGACTATGGCTCTTTCACCTATCCTGGCTTCGATGGACTGGATCTCGGCAACCCCGAGAAAGAAGAGCCCTATATCTTCCATTTCCCCGACGGTAACGCTTCGGTCGCGCGCCTGCTCGTGCGCTCCTTGATCCCCGCAGCTATGCCCGGGAAGACGATGGACGACGTCGTTACTGCGCGCGCCGATTACGGCCGCCTTGACCAGAGTGGATCCCCCGTACGTATCCGCTTGAACAGCACGGCAGCGCAGGTTCGCCACACGGGCCCTATGGACTCGGCGAAAGGAGTTGAGGTTGCCTACGTGCGGGGCGGCAAGCTGCAAAGTGTGCAAAGCAAGAATTGCGTTCTGGCTTGCTACAACGGGATGATTCCGTATCTTTGTCCGGAGCTTCCAGAAAAGCAGAAGGAGGCTTTGCACTATGGGGTTAAGGCTCCGTTTGTGTATACGCACGTGGCAATTCGCAACTGGACGGCCTTCCAGAGCCTCGGCATCCATCACATAGTCGCCCCCGGCAGTTACCATTCCTACGTGGCTCTCGATTTTCCCGTCAGCCTCGGCCAGTATCAATTCCCCAGCCAGCCAGACGAGCCGATTGTGCTCTTCCTGCTGCGAGCGCCCTGCAAGCCGGGGTTGCCCCGGCGTGATCAGTACCGGGCCGGGCGTGAAGAGCTGCTGCGAACACCTTTTTCCACGTTTGAGCGGAGAATCCGAGATCAATTGCAGAGGATGTTGGGATCAGCGGGATTTGATTCTGCGCGGGATATCCAAGGCATTACGGTGAACCGCTGGGCGCACGGGTACGCCTACGAATACAACTCACTGTCCGATCCTGATTGGCCCGCGTCAGAGCGCCCATGCGTGATTGGACGGCAGCGATTCGGCTGCATCTCCATCGCCAACTCGGACGCAGGCGCGAGCGCCTATACAAACTCGGCGATTGATCAGGCTTATCGCGCTGTTCAGGAGATCGTATCAACCTAGAATGCCGGCGGGCGTTTTCGGCAATCGCGCCACTTGATCGTTCGAGAGTTTGAAATTATCCGCAAGCAGGGAAGGCGGATTCGATGCCAGCCAACCAGAAATGGAAATCTCCTGATAGACCCCGCTGTTGAGCAGGATCAATACGTGTGTGGGTTCATCGCCGACTTGTTCGATGTAGTGTCCGAAACCTTGCTTGATGAAGGCGATTTGGCCGGGACCGAATTCATCGGTGAGCTCACGCCCGTGCGCGCCAAAGATGCCGACGCGGGCCCTACCGGAGATGTAGTATTGCCATTCATCCGCATTGGGGTGCCAGTGCATTTCGCGCAATCCACCCGGCTTCAGGTCCATCAGCACGCCAGTCAGCGTGGTCTGAATGGGGAATTCCACGGACGAGACAATGCGCTCTTCTCCGCCAGCAAAGACGAGAGGCTTATGCGCGCGAAGTCGGAATTTGTGTGGAAACTGATTCGAGTCTGGCGCGCCGTTCCTCAACTCTTCCGGAATCGCGGGCGGCACTTTGCCTTGCGTTATGTAAAGCTCCCCTTTGGGGAAGCCGGATATCGTCGACTCCGGCAGACCCAGGTTGCGGGAGGCGATGCGAGCAGGCGTGAGACTAACCCAGTCGGTGATGCTGAAAGTGCCGAATTCAGAAAAGCGGCCGTTGTCGAAAGCCAATATGAAATGAGCCTCATCAGGCCCCAGGGATTGCAGCGCGTGTCCGTGGCCTTTCGGGAAGTACCAGACATCTCCAGGCGCAAAGTCGGCGGATTCCGCCTGGCCATTCGGCGAGATAACCGTCGCGCGCACGTTCCCTTTGATCATGTAAGCCCACTCTGCCGCAATCGCGTGCCAGTGAAGCTCGCGGAGTCCGCCCGGCTTCAGCCGCATGGAGACGCCTGCCATGCTTTCCGAGATCGGGAACTCCTCGACGTTGGCTTCTTTCGCTGATCCGCCCTCTCCGGTCCAACCCACCGAGCTCTCGATGTCGTACTTAAAGGGCAACAACGATTCGTGTTCCTTTTTCTTGGCTTGGGGACTCGATCCCGCCGCTGATGGCGTCACGAAAGAAGCCGCCGCGAGCCCGGCAGCCGTTAGCGGCGCTGCGGCAAAGAGTTGCCGTCGCGTGAGCATTGCTCGATTTTTCCCAGACGTCTTCTGTCTCATCGTGTCCCTCCTCGAACCTTGAGAATCCTGAGTCCGAGATACTCGCCTTAGGGTGTCACCCAGCCCGAAGTATATTCTATTGTTTCCGCTTGGTGGGACGTTTGCGTCCCGCTCGTGATCCCAAACGTACCAGCCCCGGCCGGGTCAGAGATCAGAACCACTTTTGTTTGTTGACAGACCTGAGTCCGTTTTATAACGTTGCGCGATTATAGTAGGGTTATCAGGTTCGAGTGTTGTGTTCTCCGCTCCTGTCGAGAGGGACATTTATTGAGTACGGCGCGCAGCCATTCATTTGTCAACTTATCTGTCGGCCTCGGGAGCGCTCCGGGGAAGGCGCATGAGTGATCATCTCCGTGACCGGGAGCTCGGCATGGACCGGCGGATCACTCGCCGGGACTTCATGAATGGCGCGACAATGGTGGTTGCCGCCGCATTGCTTCCCGGAATTGGGATGCTCGGCTCCGAGAGTGACGCCGAACCGCAGAACCGGCCAGGATACGATCCACCAGGGCTGACAGGGCTCCGCGGCAGCCACGCTGGTTCATTCGAGGCTGCGCACAGTCTTCGGGACGGGACATTCTGGCAGAACGCCGGCAGTGTGACTGACACGCGCGAGGTATATGACCTCGTAATTGTGGGCGGCGGGATCAGTGGCCTCGCGGCCGCGCATTTCTTCCGCGAGCGTGCCGGGCGGTCGGCGCGCATCCTCGTGCTCGAGAATCACGATGATTTTGGAGGACACGCCAAGCGCAACGAGTTTCACCTCGGCGGGCGGCTTCAGCTCCTGAATGGCGGCACCCTGCTCATCGACAGCCCCAACCCTTACAGCAGGGAAGCCGACGGCCTGCTGAAAACGCTCGGGATCAATCCAGAGCAGCTCGACGCAAAGTGCACCGACCGGAAGTTGTATCGCGCACTCGAGCTGCAATCCGGAGTCTTCTTTGACAAGGAGACGTTTGGCGCTGACCGGCTGGTTGTCGGCGAGCCCGGCGGGCGCCGGCTCGACACCGGAGCCAAGAACACGATGTCGTGGACGGAGTTCCTTGCCAAGTCTCCGCTCTCGGCGGATGCGCAACGTGACATCGTTCGAATCGAAGAAGGGAAGATCGATTACATGCCGGGCCCTCCGTCTGCGGAGAAAAAGGACCGGCTCTCGAGGATCAGTTACAAGGATTTCCTCTTGAATGTCGCCAAGGTGCATCCAGATGTAATTCCGTTTTACCAGACGCGAACCCACGGAGAGTGGGGCGTTGGAATTGACGCGGAGCCGGCGCTCGATTGCTGGGCACTTGGTCTGCCCGGCTTCCAGGGCATGAACCTGGAACCCGGCGCTGCGCCGCGGATGAGCTATTCGGCAGCGGGGTATGCGAACGGTGGGTCGTACCGGTTCCATTTCCCCGACGGAAACGCTTCGATTGCCCGGCTGCTCGTGCGCGACCTGATCCCGCAAGCTTTGCCGGGCAGTACCGCGGAGGACGTTGTGACCGCCCAGGTGGACTACAGCCGCCTCGATCAAGCTGACTCGCCCGTGCGCATCCGGCTCAATAGTACGGTTGTTCGCGCGCGCCACCTCGGTGATCCCGCTTCTGCTCGCGAGGTCGAGATCGCCTATACAACCGGCAAGCGAGTGTTCTCGGTGCGGGCACGCAGGTGTGTTCTGGCGTGCTGGAACATGGTGATCCCCTATTTGTGCCCAGAGCTGCCGGATCAACAGAAAGAGGCGCTCTTCTATCTTGTCAAAGTGCCACTCGTCTACACGAGTGTGGGCATTCGCAACTGGACCTCGTTCCAAAAGCTTGGCATTCAGAATGTTTCCGCGCCTGGTTCTTACTGGTCGGACGTGAGCCTGAATTGGCCCGTGAATATCGGTGACTACAGGAGCCCGACAAAACCGGAGGAGCCGACGCTGCTGCATCTCAGCAGGACTCCGTGCAAGCCGGGGCTTCCGGTGCGAGAACAGCAGAAAATCGGCCGGACCGAACTGCTGAGGACCAGCTTCGAAACTTTTGAACGAAAGATTCGCGACCAGCTCGCCCGGATGTTGAGGGAAGGCGGATTCGATCCCGCGCGCGATATCGAGGCAATCACCGTCAACCGATGGCCGCACGGTTACGGCTACGAATACAATCCGCTGTTTGATCCGGACTGGCCGGAATCGGAGCGCCCCCACGTGATCGGCCGAAAGCGCTTCGGACGGATCACCATTGCCAATTCCGATTCCGGGGCGACGGCTTATACGGATGTTGCCATCGACCAAGCCTATCGAGCGGTGCAGGAGTTGCTGGCAATCTAGGCCGGCAAAATTTAGCAATGGTCACGGCCGTCGACTCCGACTACTGAGGGCCTTTCGATGACTGATTCTTACGACCGGTATTTGGGCATGGACCGTCCGATTAGCCGCCGCGACTTCCTGAACGGTGTAGCGGTTGGCGTGGGCGGCGCGCTGGCGAGCGCGTGGGTGCCCGGATTCGAATGGCCCCCGGAGACGGCGGAGAAGTTCGCACAGGATCAGCCTGGCTACTACCCTCCCACGCTGACCGGCATGCGCGGGAGCCATCCGGGATCGTTCGAAGCGGCCCACTCCTTGCGCGATGGCAACTTCTGGGAAGGGGCAGGCGATCCCGTCAATACGGGTGAAACGTATGACCTCCTAGTGGTAGGCGGCGGAATCAGCGGACTTGCGGCCGCCTATTTTTATCGCCAAAGTGCCGGCAACAACGCGCGCATTCTCATCCTGGACAACCACGATGATTTCGGCGGCCATGCCAAGCGGAACGAGTTCCGTCCCGGAGGGCGCCTGCTGCTCGCGAACGGTGGAACGTTCGCGATCGAATCGCCGTTTCCCTACAGCAAAGAGGCGCGCCGGCTGATGACGGAACTCGGCATCGACCCCGCAGTGCTCCTAGCTAAGTGTGCGGATCGCACTGTTTACCGTGACCTGAAAGCGGCGGTGTTTTTCGACAAGGAAACGTTTGGCGTCGATCGCCTGGTTGCGGGGCAACCTGGCGGCCGGTTTTTTTTCGAAGAGCCCGCGAACACTGCCATGTCGTGGACGGACTTCCTGGCCAAGACGCCCCTCTCCGCCGACGTACAACGCGATATCGCACGAATCCAGGAGTCGAAAAGCGATTACATGCCGGGCCTATCGCAAGCTGAGAAAAAGGACCGGCTTTCGCGGATGAGTTACAAGGATTTCCTCCTGAAGGTCGTCAAGGCCCATCCCGACGTTGTTCCCTTCTACCAGACGACCACCCATGGTTTGTACGGGGTCGGCATCGACGCGGTACCTGCGCTGGATTGCTGGGCCATCGGCTTCCCGGGTTTTCAGGGACTGAGCCTGGATCGCGTCCCGTCGCCGCGCTTGAGCTTTACGGCATTGGGCGCGGTCACGCCTCAGAAGGAGTCTTACTTCTTTCACTTTCCGGACGGCAATGCGTCGATTGCGCGGATGCTCGTAAGGACGCTCATTCCAGGTTCGACACCTGGCCACACCGCCGAGGACATTGTGACCGCGAAGGTCGATTACAGCCGGCTCGACAATAGCGATTCGCCGATTCGCATGCGCCTCGGCAGCATAGTGGTGCGGGCGCGTCACGTTGGCGACCCTGGTTCGGACAAGGAAGTGGATGTCGCTTACGTCCGCGAGAAGCGCGTCTACACCGTTCGAGGCAAGGCGGTCGTCATGGCGTGCTGGAACATGATGATTCCGTACTTGTGCGAGGAGTTGCCGGATAAACAGAAGGAGGCGCTGCAGTACGGATCGAAAGTGCCGCTGGTCTATACGGTCGTGGCCGTAAAGAATTGGACCGCCTTCCAGAAGCTGGGTGTGCAGCGGGTAGCGTCGCCCGGGATGTACCACTCGTCCATGGACCTCGACCTGGCTGTCAATATCGGCAACTACAAATCTCCGAAGTCGCCGGAGGAACCGATGCTGCTGCGCATGTTGCGTACCCCGTGCAAGCCGGGACTGCCGGCGAGAGACCAGCAAAGCGCGGGGCGTGCAAACTTGTTGACGACCTCGTTCGAGACCTTTGAACGCAGGATCCGGGATCAGCTCGCCCGCATCCTCGCCCCTGGAGGATTCGATCCCGCGCGGGACATCGACGCGATCACTGTCAATCGCTGGCCGCACGGATATACCTACGAATACAACCCGCTTTGGGATCCCGATTGGCCGGAAGGTCAGCAGCCGTGCGAGATTGGCCGCAAGCGTTTCGGTCGCATCGCGATCGCCAACTCCGATGCTGCAGCCGCTGCCTACACCGACCAGGCCATCGATCAAGCTTATCGGGCGGTGCAGGAACTTCTTGCTGTTGAAGGCCACGGCTCCAGCGGTGCGCAAGGTGAAAATCGGTCAGCCCATTCTGGAAAAAGGCTTGTAACGAAGGGTTGACAGCCACATTCCAAATTCTGACGAAGAGCGCAAAGCCCGCAATCCATTTAGTCCCACCCGACTCAGCCCTCTATTTCTCCCTGTTTTTTGACGACTGGCTCGTTTTGACCCAAACAATATCGTAGGTGCGATCGAAGGTCACGAACAGGGTGCATCCACTCTTCGATTCACAAGAGAACTGATGTTTCGCCTTGCTCGGCATCATCGCGAATCCACCAGGACCGAGGGTCGTCGGAGACATGCCATCCATTTCGGTCAACACGCTACCACGAACCACGATTAACTGCTCTTCTGCGGTGTGGTAATGCCAAGGAACGGCGCACTTTGGAGTCGCCTTGAGAATAAACGTGGAAGCGCCCGCGGTGGGATCACCGTTCTCTGTAGCCGAAGTAAGACATTTCACATCCCCATCCTGTTCGAATTTCACCTGAGACAGTGGTTTAGCAACGCCTTGTCTCGAGGCTTGAGCCATCGCGCTCGCCGAAAGGCCGAGAAACAGAATTACAAATTGTGCTACGCGCTGAACCCTTCGATTCATTGTCCGGCCTCCAGCTAAGATTCGTAAACCCAGTTCCCGCCGACCATTGTTCGTTCGATTGGGATTGTCATCAGCGTCGAAGGGTTCTCACGGAACGGGTCACGTCCCAGCACAACTAGGTCCGCGAGCTTTCCCGGCTCAATCGAGCCCTTCAAATTTTCTTCGTAGGACGCGTAGGCGCCATTGATTGTGCCGGCTCGGATCGCCTCCTCCACGGTGATCCGTTGCTTCGACCCCCAGACATTTCCTTTCATGTCCGCGCGGGTGACCTGGGATTGCAGCCACATCATCGGTTCAGACGGACTCGCGGTGTAATCGGACGAATCGGTCGGGCGGAGGCCGGCATCCAGAAAAGCGCGCATGGCAAACATATTCTCGACGCGCTCCTTACCATAGAAGTGCATCACGTCTCCATGAAAGTAAACGTAACAGGAAAATGGCGCGGGAATGACGTTCAACGCGCGCATGCGCTGTAGCAAAGAGTCGTTGACGAGTGTGCAGTGCTCGATTCGGTAGCGCGGATCGCGCCGCGGCATCTCGCGCTGGATCTGTTCGTAAATCCCGAGAACCTCATCGATCGCCACGTCGCCGTTGGCATGAGTCGCCAACTGCCACCCGGCTGCATGGGCCTTCCGGGCTCGTTCGTAAAGCTCCTCCCTCGTTCCCACCAGCAATCCATAGTAGTTGGGAATGCCGATGTACGGCTGTGAAAGCCGGGCGGTGCGCTCGGAGATCGAGCCGTCAGCGAATTGCTTCACGCCACCCACTCGCACCCATTCATCACCGAAGCCGGTGTGGATGCCGGCGTCCATCAGCCGCTCGATGCTGTCCGATGCGATATGGCAATAAAAGCGGATCCGCAACTCCCCCGCGTCTCGCGCGTCCTGATAGCCTTGCAACTCTTCCGGGTCGGCCAGGGCATCGCAGGCTGAGGTGACACCCTTGCTTGCGAACATTTTCGAGATCAGCTTGGTGCCCTCTCGGAAGTCGTCACGGGTCGGCTTGTAAGCGATCAGCTTCGAGAAGGCCTGAGTGGCTTGATCACCCACATGGCCGGTGAGATGCCCGGAATCGTCGTGCTCAAATCGGCCCCCTGGAGGATCGGCGGTTCTGTCATCGACTCTGGCCAGCTGCAGGGCGAGCGAATTCACGAACACCGTATGACCGCCGCGATGACGAACGAGAACAGGACGGGCCGGGACGGCTGCGTCCAGGTCCTGGCGGTTTATCGGGCGAGGAGTTTTCCCATCGTCATACAGGAAACCCAATACCCATTGACCTGCGGGTGTTTGCTCAGCCCGCTTACGGAGGGCAGCCTGTATATCGGTGATCGAGTCCTTATCGCAAGCCACCATGCGCAGATGACTTACTCCCGATTCTCCCGGGTGCGCGTGCGCGTCGTTGAAACCAGGTAGCACCGTTTTCTTGGCCAAGTCGATCTTGCGGCTGCGGGTCGTAGCAAGGGAGAGCACTTCATCGTCGGAGCCTACCGCGAGAAAGCGGCCACCGCTGATGGCAACTGCTTGGGCCTGCGGCATTCGAGGATCTACAGTCCAGAAGTTACCGTTGTAGAGGACCAGGTCGGGCTCAGTGCGCTCCAAAGCAGTGAGCGCAAGTGCACCTAGGCCAACGAGAAAATTGCGTCTCGAAATATCGAACATATGCTGCCTCCGCCCGGAGAGGGAAGTCCCAATTATTTCGCCCGTTCGCGGAACTTAATGTAATCGCGGAAGGCTAGAGAAAGCTTTTGCGGCTGTCAAACGAAAAATCGGCCGATCCTCGTTGCAGAGCTATTCGGGAGCGCGGCTCACCAGTCACAAAAGAATCGTTGGCAGCGGCGAAGGGATCACGCACGGAAATGCCGCGGCGGTGAAGTTTTCGCAGCGGGTGGACCGAACGGCCAAGTGGTCGTCCAACGCGCCCACGCCAGAAAGACGAGCACGCCCGCGAGCAGGGTCAACAGCCCCGCTGCTATATATAGCCAGCCCGACGTCAAAAATACAAACACCCATCCAAAGAAGGCGATCACGAGCGGAACCGGATAAAGCCACATCTTGTAGGGCCGCGCCGTGTCCGGCAGGCGCCGCCGAAAAAGTGGAATCGCGAAGAGTTGCCCCAGGAACTGCACCAGAATCCGCGTCGTGATCAGTCCACTGACGAGTTGATCCAGTTTCAGGAAGGCTGCCGCGATGGAGACTCCACCCAGCACAAAAAGTGAGACTCGGGGATAGTGCTTCGTGGGGTGCAAGTGCGCGAACGGGCGAAAGAAATATCCTTCCCGCGCGGCGGCATATGGAATCCGGGAATAACCGAGCAGGAGGGCGAACACAGAGCCGAATGCCGTCCACAAAATCATCATGGTCACCAATAGCGCGGCGCCTCGCCCATAGAGACGTTCCATGAAATCGGAGACAAGAAAGTTGGAATGGAGCGCTTCCCGCCAGGGCACGACCCCGATCAAGACAAGGTTTATCGCCAGATAGCCGACACAGCAGATTGCGACCGAATAGAGAATCGAGCGGGGCACAACGCGCGCCGGGTTTCGCACCTCATCGCCGATGTAGCACACATCGTAGTAGCCCAGGTAGTTGTAGACCACGATTAGCGTCGCGCTTCCGAGGCCAAGAAAGAAGCCACGGTTGAAGGCAAAAGCGCCTGGCGGGAAATCGAACGCCCGGTGAGCGCTGAAGTGCGGGAACCCGCAGACGAGAATCCCAGCCATCGTAAGGACCACGCCGACCCACAGCGTCAGCGTCGCGTTCGCCAAAAACGCGATGCGGCGGCTCAGGAGCAGCACAGCTACGACACCCACCGCTACCGCGATGCATTGCTGAACGCCACGAGTCATGCTGGGCCACAGATATGACGCGTAATTCCCGAAACCGATCATCCCCGAGGCGATTTCAAGCGGGCCACTCAGCACGAATTGCCAGATGAACAGAAAGGCCATTGCGCGGCCCCAGCGCTCATGGCCATACGCTTCTCGAAGGAAATGGTAGCTACCGCCCGAGCCGGGGAGCGCTGCGCCAAGCTCGCTCCAGATCAAGCCGTCGGAGATTACGAGCAGCGCCCCGGTGACCCAACCGAGCATTGCTTGCGGGCCGCCCATCGAGGACATCAACAATGGGATCGTGATGAACGGTCCGACTCCCACCATGTTGGACATGTTCAGAGCCGTGGCGTGAAGCAGACCGAAGCCACGTGTCAGGTGGGGCTGAGAATCGCAGGCCGTTTTTTCAGGCAAGACGCATCACCACGTTCACTCTCTACGGCGCGTGCCGTGTTGCTTGTGATTCTGGTTAGAGCAGAATCGGCTTGATTCCGGTCAGTTCGCAGAAATCCGCCAGAGCAGGGTAGAGATCCGGGCCGTATCCGAGACAGGCGTATTCGTTGTTCCAGTTCTGGATCAGCGCTTCGATGTCACAGCGAGCAGTCAAAAATCCGTGGGGCCAGAAGGGGATGCCGCATTCATTGAGTCGCCGCTGCACGCTCTTGCGCGGAGGCTCGAAGATGTCGGCGTGAGTGATGGCCATGCGAAACTCTCCATCGACCCGGCCCAGACGCGCCAGAACGCCTTCGCCCACTTTGCAGATGAGCTTCACAGAAACACCGCCGGCCTTCCCCTCCGTCGGGATGCCGTGCTCGGCAAATCCGGCGGGACCGAGCTTGCCGGCAAGCGAAGGCGGGCATGCGCCATCGCCAATGATCTTGATCTCGTTGTGCTTCTTGTCGATGTGCTGGAGATCGCCGTAGTACACCCGTTCACTGCTGAGCTTAGTCAAGAGTAGGACCGTGAGCGCCGTGTTGAAGTCGCCTAAGGTGGCTGTGCCGTAGCCGTCTTCGAGCATCATGCTCTGCGCAAAACACGTCGCGGAGTAATCATCGCCAAGTCCCGGGAACGACTGAATCGTGTAGAAGTCGAATTTTTCGGCTTCCACAATTTCCTTCAGGGCGAGATAGAGCCGGATCGATCGCTCATTGACGATGTTTCGCTCGGGCGTGGCGCCGAACAGCTTTTTCAGTCGCGGCTCGAGCTTCGCGATCCTCTTTTGCGGTATGCGCTCGGCGGTGCGAATCAGCGCGGTTGCGTCTCTCGAATCAATGTCGATGCCGAACATTCGCATCCATTGGGATGGATCAGCGACACCGCAGGTCTGGCCCATGCCGCGTCCGCCAAACGCGCCAATTGTTGACATGTTCAGGAAATTCTTCAGGTGCGCAGCTTTCGCGTAGCTCACGATCTTGGCGACTGTGTCAGCATCCTTGGCCTCGCCATACACGAATTTGTGTGGGACGCCGATCTCGAGCAAACCTCCGTGCATCACGAGTCCGCCAACGGGCCGCCAGCCCTGCGATCCGGGGTGGGTCCAGATGAGCACACTCTTTCCCGTCGCCGCGAAATCGCGCACCGCGGCCACCAGATGCGCCGCCCACACCCACGTTCCGGCGAACAGCACGACCGCATCCACCGCGTCGTTGGATTTCATGGCCTTCATCGCGGCCCGGGCTTCTTCTTTTGTCGCCACAATGATCTTCTGCTCTCGCACCTTCAGCCCAGCGGCGGTTAGTGCTCTCCTCGCATTTTTGACCACCGCGTCATCGATGAAGGGTGTCCCGATCGGGTCTTTCAGTCCATCTTTGTGAACGCCGTAGACGATGAATCCGACGGTCGGTTGAATCACTGCCTCTCCTCTCCTGTTGGCGCATGCGCACACGTATCGCGAACTACTGCCAGTGAGGAATACAACAATCGGTATTGCTTCGCCTGGCCCGCGTATGCAGCCACAAGCTTCGGGTTAGGTTCGACGATGGCGGCCTCTCGGATGACCTGATCCACGGCCTCAGAAATGCTCGTATAGGTTCCGGCCCCAACACCGCCCAGGATCGCGGCGCCCAGGCACACAGCTTCCTGGCACTGCATCACATGCAAGCGGCGGCCCGTGAGCGCCGCCCGCAACTGCAATCCGAGCTGCGACCGTGAACCACCGCCGGTGACGTAAAGGTCTCTGAAATCGCCGGCGGCTTTCGCCAACAGTTCGCCGATCTGCGCAAGCTCACACGCAAGTCCCTCAAGGATTGCCTTGTAAATTTGGCCGCGACTTGTACCCGCGCTCAAGCCAAAGATGACTCCTCTGGCACTGGGGTTGAAATCGGGATTGCATGTCCCGATCAGATGGGGAGTGATGTAGAGGCCAGTTGGCGCCAGCGGCGACTGAGATTCCAGCCAGGAATAATGGTCCGCCTCCGCCGCGTCAAGCTGCAAATCGCTCTGCCTCACGCTATTTGCAAAGAGCAGATCGTGGAACCACTTCATCATGATCCCTGACGGGAAATACGCCAGTGTGACGTACTTCTCCGGCACCACATGGCAATAGGAATTCAGGCAGGCCGCCAGCGCGGCTTCATCGAGGCTCGGCGTGTCAGAAGCCGCCACAATGCATTCGTAAGTTCCCATCGAGTCCGACACACGACCCGCTTCGATGACGCCAACTCCCAAAGCCCCACACGCCTGATCGTGCCCTCCGACCACCGCCGGCGTTCCCGCAGTCACGGAGAGTTCGCGTGCCGCGTTAGCCCCCAATTTCCCTGCGATTGTTCCGGCGGGTACCGGAATCGGGAGATGACCAATCTTCAACTCGGCAGCGTTCAAGATTGCCTCGGACCAGCGTCGCTGGCGCACATCGAAGGCAAGAAAACGTGAGGCCAGGGAGTAATCAATGTATGGCGGGAGCCCGAGCCGCGACAGTATGTAGTCGGTTACGCTCAAGAATCGCGCAGTCGACTGGAAGACATCTGGACGATGCTGGCGCAACCACAGGATCTTTGGGATCGGGTACATCGGATGGACGACCAGCCCGGTTGTTTCAAAGAGCTGCTTGCGGCCGAGCGCCTGCTCGCACCACGCTGCCTCTGTAGTGGCGCGGTTATCGATATTGAGGATTGCGGGCGCAGTCGCCTCGCCTCGGGCATTCACTGGAATGAACGTCTCGCCATGCGAACTCAAACATAGCGCCTCGACAGGGTCGTTCCCGAGGCCGCGAGCGACGGTCTGGGCAGAACGGCAAACGGCGTGCCAGAATTTCTCCGGATGCATCTCCGCAAGGGATGGCTGCGGGAAGTCAGGCGCGTATGTCTGAGCGCTTTGGGCTATCAATCTGCCCGCAGCGTCAAACACCGCCGCTTTGCATCGACTGGTTCCCAGATCAATCGCCAGCAGGCTCATTTTGGGATGGCCGCTCTTATTGTTTGCTTACTTCCAACAGCAGATGTTCGCGAAACTGTGTAGCGAGCTTGGCATTCTCGCCCTCGACTGTTCCCCAATCGCGATCGTTCTCGTAGTCCGTCACGCGGTACTTGCCCGGCGCCAGTCCACGCAACTCAACAGTTCCTCGCCACTCGGGTGAATCCTGAGGTGCAAAAAAGGCGTAGTATATCTTGCCGTCTTTTTCGATGGCGTACGCCTCGGGAACATCGTAACCGTAGATGTAGAGATCACGGAAAGTCCCGCGCGACAGCATTTTCTGCTGATAGATGGCGATCCATCTCTTCCAGTGCGCTTCCTTCTCCGGCGTCAGATAGACGTTGCGGAACTTCGGTCCGTAATCCGGCCACGTGAACTTCGTGCCCAGCACGCCGCCCACACCCACCGTGGAGGCGAAGTCGCGTCCAATGTCCTTCTCGTTTTGAGAGTTAGCGCCCGTAATCCGGGTGAGTTCCACGTGATCGCCGTAAACCGCCGCTTCGGGCCCCAGCAACGCTTTGTACATCTTGATGCGCCGCCTTACCTGCACCGAGCCGACCGGATCCGCGGTCACAGCCTGATCGATGAAGGGAAGCCACGCCATGTTCGGAGGCGTCCCGCAGGGGCAGCTCTGCGTCACGCTTTCTGGCTTCAGCGCACGCGTCGTTTGGAAAATGATGTTGTAAATTTTCCCCATCGCACGGGTGGAATCCTCGGGCGACTTGTGATGGTGCTTGGGGTTGTAACAGGGAGGCACTGCATAGGAGAAATCCAGCTTGTGCCCATCAAAGCCCCAGTCACGAATAATTCGCTCGGTGAGTGCGCGGTAATATTCCTGCACCTCCGGGACGGCTGGACAAAGGCCTGCAAGCCCCGCCGTCATTCGCGCATGCTTGCCGTCCTTGTCCAGAATCAACCAATCCCGGTGCTCCTTCACAACTTGGGCCAGGTGATAAGGGCGTTTGTCCAGCACATCTTTCCCGTGCCCGTCTTCTGCGACAATCGGAATCCACCACAACGTGATCCGGATGCCTTCCTTGTGAAACGAATCCACCAGTTTTTTCATGTCGTCGCTGCTGATGTCCGCTCGAGGCTCCCAGTCCCCGCGGTTGTCGAACCAGCCCGCGTCCAATGTCGCCCACTTGAGTCCCAGTTCCTTTAGCTTGGGGATCGTCCCAAGCATCTGCGCGGGCCTGAACTTCAGCTCGTAACCCCACCCGCACCAGTTAGCCTCGTAGGCTTCCGACGTAGGCTTGGGGATTTTTCGGCCCTGCGCCCCGAGTGCACTGGAATACATGCGTAGCGGTTCGTAATAGTCGCCGTGATAGACAGCCAGGAAGCTGACCGGAGTGGAATATGTCGCGCCCGGTGTCAACGGTACCGAGGGCTTCAACTGCAACGAAGCGTTGATCCGCTCGTCCGCGCCCGCTTGGACAGGGATCGACAAAATGAGCGGGAGAGTCTCGACGTGCCCAATCGCTTCTCCCACTGTGGCGGTCCAGAAGGCGACGATTGGGATGCCACCACCCGTCCCAGGATCGCCCGGCATCACCTGTTCCATCGGATTCGCCCGGGAGAAATCCTTCGAGATCTGCACCACATCATCTTTACCCCATTTTTCACTCGAACCATGGAACGACCACATCTGGTAGGGCGGCACTGCCGAATCTACCATCGTGGCACTGAAACGGTGCGCCTGGGCGATCACGTGATCCAGCGTCGTGGCCTTCTTGCCCACATTCTTGTAAGCGGCAGTGGTCAAGGCCAGACTGGGAAAATCGTCATAGACTTCGACCGCAACGGTTTTTTCAATCTCCGGATGTGACTTGCTTCTGCCGGTGATCTCAATTCGTTTTCCTCGGGCGCCCAGTCTATGCGAAGCATCGGAGATTTTCGCCTGCCTCCAGTCCATTGCAAAATCTCGGACTTTTTTGCCGTCGATGACCACGTAGTCCGGGTCGCTAGCTCCATTCGCATCAGGATCATCCAACGTAAGTCGGCGGCCATTTTGATCGAGGTACCCTCGCAGGTAACCGGACGGGAGAATTTCAAACTCTGCCACCGGTGTCTTGACTACGATCGCATTCGACTCACCGGGTTGAACGGCAATAGTTGATCCGGGGGGCTGTTCGGCAACGCGGTGTTCGGATTTCTGACAACTCACGCCTGCCAATCCAAGGCCCAGGACCAAGAAAACGAGGAAGCCGGAACACCTGCAAGCCGGAAATGATTTGTGTCGATCGTTTGAAATCATCGCGAAACATCCATCAAAGAAATTTGTTCACGCGCACAACGAGATGTTGCCCGTCGATAACGCTTCCACGCGTGCACAGACTGTTCTCTTAAATGGCCGTTGACGGCTGTCATCTAATTACCTTGGAGGTCTCCGTGCCGTCCAGCACTGCACGCGCCTGACGAAGGAACGACTTCATATTGTCCGCTTGAAAGACGTTTCGGCCGAAAAAGATTCCCGCAGCGCCTGCCCTCACCAGTCCGCGCACAAGGTCGAGGGCCTCTTCATCGGAAGCATATCGGCTGCCGCCCAGCACCAGCATCGGAATCGGGCAATTCTCCACCACCGACCGCATGGAAATTGGATCGCCTGCGTAATCGTTCTTGACCAGATCCGCGCCAATCTCGGCCGCCATCCGGGTGTGAAGGTTCAACCATTTCGGGTCCGCTGGGTTCGAGACGTTCTTGCCCCTGGCCAAGGTCTCGATGATGAAAGGGATTCCCAGCCGTTCGCATTCCCGCGCCACCTTAGCGTTCCGTGCGACCTGCTTCGCTTCGAAGTCGACGTCCCCGGTTCCGACAACTAGATAAGTGAGAACCGCATCCGCGCCGTGGCGCAGCGCATCTTCGGGGCGGGCCAGTAGGCAACTGCGCATCTCTCCGCTTCCGTCTTGGCCGGACGTGCCCCACAGCGTTGTCCAGTCGATTCGCGCGATGATGCCTGGAATGGCTTCTCCAAGCAGGGAGTCCGCGCATCCGCGCAAGACGCCAAGGTTCAGTAGAAGCCCATCAACCCCCGCATCGACGAAGCGCTTGATTTGTCCGGCAGGATCCTCGGTGCCAGGGATTGGCCCGAGGACGAGAGCGTGATCGAAACCGACGATGAGGGATTTTCGTGCCGGGCCGTGCAAGATCCGATTCAGCCGGATTGCTTTACCACTCTCGCTCAAGGTGTTTTCCCTTCTTTCGATCCGAGAGCCAAAGTTCGTGGCAACCTGCCTACCGGATGACCGGGCTGTGCTGGTCTCGCTTCAGCGACTCGGCAAGAGGCGAATTCACGCCGAGGAATCAAAGGCTAATTGAAGGGACTCGAATAGCCCGCCTTGTCAATCGGATCAGTCGAATTGCGATGCGCATTCGCCCTTGATCGTAGTCAATCTGGTCCCGAGGCTTTGACGATGTTCCGGGAGTTATTTTCACTACTGTTCGTACGCTCCGATGTTGATCAGGCCATTGTCCACCCGTTGGTTCCCTGCGAAATCTTCGGTTCCCACGATATCGGTGCCGAAATTTACGCCGGCATTGACGGCTGGAGAAGTCGACTTAATATCGAGATTGGGCGGCGTTCCGAGGCTGATGAACTGCGGATCGGAAAATGGCGGCGAATGGGAGTGATTGCCCGTTTTTGACAGGTACGAGGAGTAGCCGGTATATGTCGTCGCTTGCCAGGTCCAGTTTCCGTTCGACGCACCGACCGTGGAGTAATAAAGATTGTAGTCTAGGGTGGCAGGATGCGGCTCGGACTTGGTGTAATTGTAGACGAACAACCCTTGGCTGTCGGCGTACAGGATGTTGTTCTCGAAGATGTTGTTCGTGGCGTAGTACTGAATCTGGAATTCGCCCTCGCCCGTTTTTGCTGTGTCGTTGTCGTCGAGCGTGTTGTTCACGATCGTGCAGTGATCCGTGCCGCCTCTCTTACTGTCGTAGCCGCCGATGGTTATTCCCACGGAGTTGCTCTTGTAAACCAGATTGTTGCGTGCGATCATGTAGTCGGATTTTTCCAGGCCGGGTGTCTGATTGCCCGGGTTCTCGCTGGCCATTTCGATCCCAATGTCGGTGTTGTGAACGAGATTTCGTTCGATCGTGATCTGCGTGCCGCCATCGACATATATTCCATCTGCGCCGTAGCTGTGGTTGTTGCTGCCGGAACCGTAGGCTGGATTGTGATTGGAAGTGATGTTGTAGATCGTATTGCCACTGATCTCTCCGCTGCGGGCCCGGTCGCAGAGCTCCAATCCACACATCGATCCCTTGGGTGCAACGCCTTCGTAACCGATCGCGCCGATGGCGATGTTGTTGTCGTCGTGGACGGCATTGTTCGTGATGCTGAAGTTTTCGACGTTGCCATCGACGGAAAGCGTCTCGCTGCAGCCGGTCGTCATATGATCCAGTTCGTTTCCGCTGATGGTGAGGTTATTGATCGACGCGGGCGCGTTCGTGCCATAGACGGTAAGTCCGAAGGCATTCGCGCCGCATCCTGTGGCGTTCGTCGCAATGTTATGAATGTGGTTGTTGAGAATCTGGATGTTGCTGCCGGCGCCGAAAACGTACAAGCCGATCGGGACATCCGCGCGTTTCGACGTCTTGTAGTTTCGGATCGCGAAGCCGTTGATGATGATGTAGCTCTGATTCTGAATCGTGACCAAGCCCCACTGGCCGCCGGGAATCGCGAGGCCGGTGCCGTCCATGATGGCCCGCTCACCGGGATAACTCGAGAAAGTGATGTAACCAAGCGACGCGGATCCCGAGCTCGGGACGCTGACGACCTCGTTGTAAACGCCGGCGCGAACGTAGACGGTGTCGCCGGCCTTCGCCGAATTGGCGCCATGCTGAATCGTTCGCCACGGCGCGGCAATCGTTCCGGGATTGGAATCATTCCCCGATGTGGAAACGTAATAACTGGTGGCCAAGGCAGGCTGCTCGAAAACGACCATTGCCGCCGCCCCGCATGTCAGAAATATTGTGACCCTCACGATTTGCCGGAAGAGACGATGTCCCGTGATGCTAGCCTTCGATTCCGAACCGCGTACGGGACAGCTCATGTTGACCTCTTTTCCCGAGGGGAGGGGGGATCAAAAATAGAATTTGAGCGCGAACTGGATGAAGCGTGGATCGCGCGCTGCGACGGCATGGCCGAATTGCGGCGTTCCGAACTCGACCGGCTGCGGCTCCGCGCTGATCGCACCCGGCGGCCCGAAGAGTGGGTTCACATGGTTCCACACGTTGAAAAATTCCGATCGGAACTCAAATCGCATCTGCTCGTGAACCGGAAACGTCTTGAAGAAGGAGACGTCCCAGTTCTGGAAGCCCGGCCCGCGCACGATATTTCGTCCCGCATTGCCGAAGGTGAAAAAGGTCGTATTATCTGCGAAGGCGCAGGTGTTGAAGAGCGTTCCCGACACGCACGGTTTGCCGTTGGGATTGCCCACGAGATTCGGCCGCACCTCGAAGAAACCTACTGCGCCGCCGCCGTCGGTTGTTGAAACATTCGTGGCCGCATCGGTGATCGTGAAGTAGTTTCCGGTCGAAGCCGTGGTGATCCCGGCGACCTGCCAGTTGTCAATGATCTGGTTCAGGAATCCGCCGGCACTCTTGCCGAATGCTTTGCCCCTGCCAAAAGGCAATTCGTAGATGTAGCTGAAAACGAAGCGGTGGCGAACGTCGAAATCGGCGTTCCCGTATTCGAGCTGCGGTTTTGTCTGGTCGCGGAAATCACCGTTGTTGAGCGACCCGAGGCTGGCGCTGGAGGCATCGTCGAGGGCATGGCTGTAAGTGTAAGAAGCCTCGAATTGCAATCCGTGGGAGAACCGTTTTTCAAGGCGCGCCTGCAAGGAGTTGTAGTTCGAGAAGTCGTTCGACCGGAATGCATCGATCGATGAATCGATGAAGGGAACCGGTCGGCGAGGGGCCGTTGGACAATTCGATGGTGTATTTCCGTTGGTAGTGCAGAAGGCCTGGTCCAGCGGAGCTTGGTTGCCGTTGTAGAAGCCATACAGTTTCGAACCGTGAGACCCCGCGTAGGAGATCTCGACGACCGTTTCGGCGGGCAATTGATACTGGAGCCCGAAGTGCCACTGTTGCGTGTACGGAGTTCGGAGATTGGGATCGATCGAATAGAGAATCGGCGTGTTCGGATCAACCAGAGAATTCGACGGGAAACCCTGCGACAAGACGTTGAAGTTCGGAATCGAGCAATCGTTGGGCCCGAGGGCTGGGTTCGCTGATGAGAGGAAACACGGCGGGTTGAAGGACTGGGTCACGAAGAATGGGGGATTGAATCCGGGGCTGGGATTTGAAAACGGGCCGTTTTCCTGTCCGCCGTAGAAGATGCCATAGCCGCTGCGCAGGACAAGCTTCTCGGTGATCTTGTATGCCAAGCCCACGCGCGGCGCAAAATTGTTGAGATCTGGCGAGATCAGGCCAGCACTTCCGGTGCGCTGGATGGGAATGAGCGCAGCCAGCATCGGAGTGAGTTGCGCATTTTGTCCCTTGGGGACGATGATGGACTTGGATGCAAAATCAAATGTTCCCTCTTCGTTGTTTCGCTCTTTGATGGTCGTAAAAAGTTCGTAGCGCAAACCGAGATTCAGCGTCAGCCTCGGAGTAACCCGGATGTCATCCTGAGCGTAGAAGGCATAGACCTGCCGGTGATAGTCAACATTGTGCATGCTGGTGATCGTCCCAGTATCCGGAATCCCCAGTAGAAAAGTGGCAAACGCTTCACCACCGGTCGTCGGAGCTGCGGGATTGTCCGTGAAGTCGCTCGCGAAACCCATTGTTCCGCGGGAAGCTGCCGGTTGAAAAATCGTGAATTCCTCAAAGCGCAGCTCCGCTCCGAATTTCATCGAGTGGCGGCCCTTGAGCTTCGTTAAATTCTCGCTGATGACATAGCTGTTCTGCTTCTCGATTGATGGCAGGAAACCCGAGCTCCCGATCGCGGCCGTCCCGTCGCTGATAGAGAGGCTGGGCAAACCCCCATTGTTCGGGCCGAATGGCACGCCGGGAAAACCCAGTTGCGCTGCCACATTGGTATTGGCGTTGAGCTGGAAGCGATGCGAGTTGATGCGGTTGTACCCCACACGGAATTCGTTCACTAGATTCTGTGAGAAGACGTGCATCTCGCTCAGGGCCACGCTGCGGTAAGAGTCGTCCTGGGAGCCGTCGGAGAACGCGCCACCATCAAGCGCGTTGTTGAATGGCGAGGGGATAAAGCTGGGCTGGTCTTCATAACTGAACCGCCCGAAGAAGTCATCTTTCGAGCCGAACTTATGGTCCACGCGAACATCAAAGTTGTTTTGGCGCTCATTCCTCTTGGGGTCAGCGAGAAAGTTGTTTCCGCTGATGCTGACGTTCGGGGCAGGGAACATCGCAGAAAGGCGTGACGCGAGCGGATCGATGAGATTTTTCGGGAAAATGTTTGTGGGGTTTCCCGAGGCGTCGACCCCGATCGGCACCCCGCAAAATCCATTGGGATACCGGTTCGACACTGGCCTCACCTGCGTCATCCGCGAATTGAAGACTTCTCCAGCAAAAGTCGGCTTGCCGCTGCAATCGAACGCCACTTGGTTTGTAGGATTGCCGTTGGCGTCGACCGCAAGAGCCGGCTGGTTTGTCAGAAACGACGAGAAATCACCCGAGATCTCAGCGGGAGTCGGCACCAGGACAAGCTGCGGCAACGCCTGGCTGACGCGAAGTCCCTCGTAATCCGCGAAGAAAAACGTACGGTCCTTGAGGATCGGACCGCCCAGTGTGGCGCCGAACTGGTTCTGCTTGTAAGGCTGACGGCCAAGCTGGTCGAACGCATTGCGCGCGTCAAGTTTTTCGTTGCGAAGGAACTCGTAGACATCTCCGTGGAACTGGTTCGTCCCGGATTTGATAACTGCGTTCATGATGGCGCCGTTGCCGCGTCCGAATTCAGCGCTGTAGGAATTGGTCTGCACCTTGAATTCACCGATGGCATCTACGGAGGGTTGAATGACGTACGCCGTCCCGTTCAACACGTCGCCGAGATTCGCATTGTTGTCGACGCCGTCGAGCAGGAAATTGTTCTGCAGCGAGCGTGCGCCATTTGAGCTGAAGCCAAAGCTTGTTTCCACGCGCGAACCGGGCTCGCTTGGCGCAACGCCTGTGCCAAGCAAGGCGAGTTGCGCATAGTTGCGGCCGTTCAGGGGCAGGGTCGTGACCCGGCGACTGTCAATCACCTGACCGAGATCGGAGGTTTCGGTTTGCAATTGCCCGGTCTCGGATGTCACGGTTATGATTTCGGCGGGGCGTCCTACTTGCAGCGTGATGTCAACCGACGGACGTTCTTGTACGTCCACTTGCACCGGGCCAGCCACAGCTTTCTTGAATCCCTCTTTCTCGACGGTAACTTTGTAGCGCCCGATTTTTAGCGGGCCCGCGACATATTCACCCAGACCGTTCGAAGTGGTCGCGAACTGCGTGCCACGGTCTACGTCAATGACCACAACCTTCGCGCCGACAATCACCGCCCCAGACGAATCCCTGACCGTACCCGCGATGCTCCCAGTGTCCTTCTGTCCCCAGCCAGCCTGCGCGAGGAATATGCCAACAGCCGTCAATCCGACTAAGATCGGGAGCAAACACGTCCGTTCTCTCGAAGGACGTTTTTCCAGGCGGCGGGCATCAGCCGGCACGTCAGGTCGTGAGCGCTTGATCCTCTTCATAACTCAACTCCTTTTGCGCGCTTGAGAGCGCGCGTGTGCGTCAGCCACACCCCATTCTTGCCCCTTGCCCGGCACGGACTGAAACGAATTCGAGCTAGTATGCACGACAAACGCGCAATTAATTAGTACGATTCTGAGCGAACGTCAATATCGTGATATGCGGGTTCCCGATCGGTCAGCGCGAAGCCCAGCCGCCGATCCTCCCGTGAGGCGATCGACTTGAAGAGACTCCCTCTCGTTCTACTGGTGGCCACCGCTATCGGCGTCGCGGACGTTCAGCTATCCCATTACCATGCCGGGCAGGCGCTCGCTGCGTCAGAGGGGCAGGGAAACGGAGCGCGTTCTGCGGACGAGCTGGCGGCTTTCGCTGGATTGGAGCCCATTGACGCCCATACGCACGATTTCCGAAGTGACCCCACATTCTACGCCATGATGCAGCAGCTGCATTTGCATGTCCTCGACATCTGTGTGGCCGATAGCTATAACTTGTACCGCGCACTCGGACCGGAAATTGCGAGCGCCCTCGCATTCGTCCGAGGAAGCCGCGGGCACGCTTCGCTCTGCACCACGTTCGATCCGTACGGCTTCGCGAAGCCCAATTTTTCCGACCTTGCGATCAAACAGATCAATCAGGACTTCGCTCAAGGCGCGGTCGCGGTGAAAATCTGGAAGAACATCGGGATGGAAATAAAGACAGCGGAAGGGAAGTACGTCATGGCCGACGATCCAATGTTTGCGCCGATTTATCAGGACATCGCTGCTCGCAACAAGACGCTGATCGCGCACCTCGCCGAGCCGACTTCGTGCTGGCGACCTCCTGATCCCGCAAGTCCCGACTACGACTACTACAAAGAACACCCGGAATGGTACATGTATCTCCACCCCGATCATCCATCTAAGGAGATGATCCTCGAGGCGCGTGATCGCCTGCTGGCCGAGAATCCCAAACTCCGTGTGATCGGCGCACATCTCGGAAGCATGGAAGTCGATGTGGACGAAATCGCCAAACGCTTCGAACGCTATCCAAATTTCGCCGTCGATATGGCAGCTCGTATGGAATACCTGATGCTTCAGCAACGCGAGAAAGTACGGAATTTCCTTATCAAATACCAGGAACGCGTGCTCTACGCCACCGACCTCGAGTTTCTTCCCAATGAATCCGTGGCGGATGCACTAAAGGAGTGGCAAGAAACCTACGCGCGAGATTGGAAGTTCCTTGCGACCGATGAGGTCCTGGAGTACCAGGGGCGCAAGATTCAGGGCCTCAAGCTGCCCCAATCGGTGCTTCGAAGGATTTATCACGACAACGCCGTGAGATGGATTCCCGGAATCCTCCCCGCACAGAACTGACCGAGAGCAACAAACTGCAGCAGAGGCAAAAGGAGTCTTCCGCCCACTGACAGGATGCTGAACAAGTAGTTTTTCTGTCATCCCGAGCGGAGCGAGGGATTTGCTTTTCGCAATATAGTCAGGGAGAAAGCAGATTCCTCGTCGTCCGCCGCGGCAGACTCCTCGGAATGGACACGCCGGGTAGTTTTTCAGAAAGCTGCTAACCCTCGAAAGCAATTTCGCGATAGTTCGTGAACAGTTTGATTGTTTTCTCTGCTTTCGCTATCATGCTTTCGCGGGGTGGAGCAGCCTGGTAGCTCGTCGGGCTCATAACCCGGAGGTCGCTGGTTCAAATCCAGCCCCCGCAACCAAATTTTCTTTCCTTTCAGCAACTTCCTGATAGCCTGGAACCATCGGAATTTGTAATTCCACATTGGTGACTGCGCAATCGAAAATTTCAACTGCTCTTCTAGCGTCGGAGCTTAACAGACGCCTACCGATCGAATGGCAGATAGGTCTGGTTTGCCCGTCATCCGCGTCCAAGGCGGGTTGATGGCGACGGAGTCAGCGGTTACGCCTCAGGAGTAAACAGCCTCCGATAAGCGAGAAGATCCCCACAACCACGGCGACGGCCCAGCCCGCCCAAAAAGCGGGGCTCTGGACGGCCTCGCGAGATGCGTCAATGAAGTGGTGATGCAGTAGATGTCCGAAGGCCAGTGTGACGAGTAGGACCGCAACTCCGCTCGAAATGTTCAGGATTCGCATCCGTTACTCCCCCTACGAGTGTTGTACATGATTCGGCGTACGGAACGACTCACAACTTCGGGTCGAAGCTCAAGAGCCGCCGGCCAAAGGCTTGCCGATTTCCCAATGGTGTCCGAACGGATCGAAAATTCGTCCCAAACGCCAACCGTACTGGTTGCTGACGGGCCAAACGACGGTACCTCCTGCTGTGACGGCCCGTTCGAAAGCGGCATCCGGATCGTTCACGATCATCACCATCCGCACAGAACCACCGCCAAGGGACTCGGGGCTGAAATTCAAGTGCTCGGGAGACTCGTCTGCGAGCCAAAACTCGGCTTCCCCCACG
>JBARRP010000280.1:0-4317 GCA_049644285.1 Candidatus Acidiferrales bacterium
ACACTAAATCTGCGCGTATCGCCCGAGTTCAAGCGCAAGCTTTTGCAGGCGGCGCGTAAAGAAAATCGATCGGTCACGAATTATATAGAAGCGGCACTGACGCAATTGTGGCAGCGAAAGCGCACGACCGGCTCTGACCGATGAAGGAGTCCGAAAAGACCCGAATCTTGAGAAGTCAGGATGGCACAGATTTGTGACGCGTTCCTGAAAGCGGGGTCTGAGAGTTACAAGAAACAGGGCGATAAGTTTCTCCAGCGCTTCCTTGCTCAAGACCTTAATCCACAAACTCAGGCCCCTCCGTCTGCGAGAACGGGGCGACCACATAATCTAGTTTCCGCTTCTAGCTGGAAGTTCTTAAGGCTTCAATCGTCTGTCGAGCCAGCTTTCGCAGCGCGGTGGCTGCGGCTGACCGCGCGCCGTGGCGCAGCGGATTCATTGCGACGGCAGCTTTTTCCTGGCTTCTTGGCCCGGTGCTCTTCTCCCACGGTCTCGTTTCCCGGATCGCAGCCTTGAGTGCCTTTAGCCCTCTTTTGGACAACCGGTACGGCCTTCGCCTCAATAACCGCTCCCCTCTCGTTAATCCTAGTTTGTTCGTCATGTTCTTTTGGCGTGCCCTCCCGCTTCTGGACGTTGTGGACAACCTGCTGGTGGGCTACGTTCGCCTGACCGATTGAAACGGTCGCGCTCGGATTTTTGGCTGAAGATATTCGGCCCTTGCCCGCAGCAAACGAATGAATGTGCCCGAGGGGAGGAATGCGGGCGTTCCCAGCGGATTACTACACCTACCACAAGTACCGAACGTGAATCGATCACGCGCAGGGCGGGAGCACCACTGCTCGGCCCGGCCTTCAGGAATCCTTAGGTGCAAGGAATGGGAACAATCCACGCCTTGATCCCTTGCTCTCCCAACAGGCGGCCAGAAACCTTGAGGGCTTCGAGCCTGGATGTTGCCAGCACCCGCAAGCGCCAGCGTGTCTTGTCTCGCGTGACCACCTTGCGAAAACGTCATCGGGTCTGGGAACGCTTGCATCAGCCTGTTCAGCATCACGGTGGCTTCTGCTCGATCCTCGTACGCGCCGACCTGCACCGCGAAGCAGGAAGGCTCCGACCTCCTCGTCTCAACCGTAGCTACCTTAACGTCCGACCGAAACCGGATCGTATCAAGTGTGTAGTCGCACCCACCGGGTATTGGTGCACAAGTCGCTGACCCGAGTGCCTCACTCACGTCCGAACCCAAGTTCACCGTGTACGCTGCTCGCGCGTTGATTGTCTGCCCTTCGTCGTTAGTCAGGAACCCATCCGGGTCCGAGACGTTTACGCCGGTGGTACCGTCGGGAATGGCAAGGAAGGCGTTGGACAGCACCGTGGCAGCCGTCGACGGCGCGCTAATGATCACTTCACATGCCATTTCCGTCTCGCAACCGCTGATCGCAAGGATGCGCCCGGTGTTCCCACCGAATGTAGACTCGAACAGGATCCGGTCGGAGAAGTCCTGAAATTGGATCTCATCAGCCGGAGAGGATGGAGAGGCCAACATGAAACCACATAACAGAATGGTGACCGAGAGCGCACGAGTTACCCGGCGACGCCGTAGAAGCATTGCTAAGGAACCCCCCGTTAACCCTGAGCAATTGCCTCGCCGCGCGAGTGATTACTGTCAGAACCAGAGTGATAACCTAACCACAAATGCGTCAACCAATCGCAGAGGCCTATTACTTAGAAGTTTTAGGACCCGCTCGACGACAATCTAAGAAACTAATTGCACACATGTTGCAGTGCGTGTCCCTTGCTTGGGTTGACGCGGATCGAGGCGCGCTCTATTCAGGCGACCAGCGCCTGAGGATAGCTTGGAAGCCCTGACCTTCGAGCTCGGCCTTGACGGTGACAGCGGAATCGGCATTACTGTAAGGTCCGACGGCCACCATGTAGAAGCGGTCGGTGCCGCGCCTGGACACAAACACCGGAAGATTCCTCTGACGCAAGGCCTCCGCTAGTGCATCCGCATTATCCTCATGCGCCATCGCGCCAACTTGAAGCACGAAACCGGGAAGGTCTGGGGAAATCGTGGGAGGGAGAGATGGGGTTGTCGCGGGCGACTGACTTACGGGTGCCGCTGAGCTCTTGGATGGAAGTGAAGGCACTTTCGGCGCAGCCGTGATCTGTTTGGCCTGTCGGTTCTTCCATATACTGTCGAAGTAATAGGCCAGGGAAAAAACGGAGGCCGAAGACAAGAGCACTCCAGCCAGGGAAAGCCCGCTCAGATGGCGTGACTTGCCGTACCGCTTCAACCTTGCATCATCCCTTACGTCCGGCTTCTCTGGTTCGGATTCGCTACTCAGTTGCAGCCGAACCTCTGCGGGCTTCAGTTGGTCGATCAGAGCATCCGTTGCGTGGCTGATAAAAACTGGTTCAGCAGGCTCCGCTTCAATCGCAGCTAGCCCCGCAGTGTCGATTCTCGCTGACATCCAGTCCTTCAGGTGCTGCCGCGAAGTCTCGACTAAATCCACAAAGCGGAGTCCGGCTCGACGCCCCGAATCGCTTGTCCAAGCAATTTTCGCTACAGCCAGGATATAACCGTTATCCTCTGGCAGACCGAACGCAATGGGGATAACTTCGTCCCGACTTTCGGGAGCAAAGCCGTCCACTGCCAGGCCGCCTTCGGAGAGATCGAGCAGGACCCCGCTTTTCGATTCGCCCAAGCAGACTGGCATCGGCGGAGCGGGAATCAGCCGCGGATACTGTCGGCGGTTAACCATATGGCCATATAGCCTCGTTGAACGAGTTGGGAGCTTGAGTCTGATAGTAGGCTCAACCTCTGCTGGGCAACCTCCTTTCTCGGGTGGGAATGCCCAATGGGTAACGTTCTAGAACTCAGCAGAAAGCCCTGGGAGTAGGGCCTTGCAAAACTCGTTAAGAATGCCAGCGGTCTTGGCAATAATCTCTTCGTCGGAGGCCTTCAGGTCAAAGTGCATGACCACGGAAATCAACGCGATAATCAAGAGGATGTGGATGAAAGCGCTGGTAACGTGGAAAGCGAAAAACCCTAGCAGCCAAAGAGCAACAAGGACTAAGCCAATGACTTTGCATAGGATCTCCTCCGCAGCCGCTCGGTCGTAGAGCCGATCAATATCAGACCGTGGGACGCATGATATCCGAGAAGTCCGTTCCATCGGGGCCTCAATATAATTGTGTTCGGGATTAAGGGCAGTGCCGAGCTTCGTTTATCTAGCCAATGCTAGGATCGTCGGGGCGAGCCCGTCCAACACCTTGATGTATGCTTGCAGACAGGTCACCGCTCTGACCATTACCGCGAGTTGGCTTCTTACGATGGATTGGTTTCTTCCTGCGCGCTGCTTTCTTTTTGGGCACTAGGAAACTCCAATGACCTGGGCATTTCACGAACAGCGGTCGACGACAGCGCGACTTATGCGGGGGAAGAGGTACCCCGACTCAGACGCCAGGTTCTCTTCTTCCCCGCGGACGTTGGACGGGAGAGTCAAAATCACACTCCGGGAGTGGCGCTTTCCACGCTCTCTTTCACGCCCAGCGTGGAAGGAAGAGGGAATAGTTTACGGCACCGTCGCCTTATTTTCCCATCGCGCAGAATGATAGAAGCGACGAAGACAGATATCTGTTCACATAGAGACACTTTCAAATCTTATTTGTTGATTTCGGGGGTGCGGAAGTTGACGGTCACTCGTGCGGGACAACCCTCTGGGGGATTTCAGGTTTACTGCGGCCTTAAATTTTGAGTAAAAGCCACTCTGACTGCCCGTAATGCCCACCAATCGGCGGTTTAAGACCAGTCGTGACGGTTGTTTCGATGGGTTACTCAAATCAATTGGAAGACGGCTCCTTGTCGATCGGTGGGCTTAGAAATGTCAGACGAAGAGTAGCGACACTCAATTTGGGATCTTATCCGCGGAGCAACCAGAATCCAAGACCAACTTACCCCCTGTGAAACTGAGTAAGGTTGCTTTGGAATCTGCTGCTTCTCGATGTCGTCGAGCGCCTTGTCTATCGTTTCTACCTGCTGGGAAAATTGCCCTACTTCCTCTGCTGATCCCCGAACACATTGGGACACTCGCACCGAGTCGCATGGAGTGGTGCTGTCCTAATTTGAATTCGGCGGCGTGAGAGTTGGTGAACCTTTGCTTTCCAAAACCCGAGTTGCCCGGTGGACTGCTCCAGCGTAGCTCTGGACACCCCATTTTACCCGAAGAATTGCCCAGCGGCCGGCTTCCTGCAGCAACACCAAGACGATCAAGAAAAGCATTACAGCCGCGATCGGAATGGCAAGCATGACTAAGCACGCAA
>JBARRP010000281.1:0-40852 GCA_049644285.1 Candidatus Acidiferrales bacterium
TCGCGTTCGCCATTGCCGGCGGAATGGCGCTCGCGCTTGGCGATGTTGTGCGCGATGTCGTATACGACGCGGAGCTGCACACCTTCACCCAGCACCTTGCGGAATGCCGCGCGCGTGAAATGAGTGATTGCCTGCCGGTTCGCCCACGCGAAATTCGCGGAGGCCGCCATGGCCGCGAGATAATCCTTTGCCTCCTGCGAGTGAAGCGGGACGCAAGCAAGCTGGCGATCCGGCAGCGAAATCGAGTAGCGCGGCATCGCCTCGTCCATCACTTTCAGGAAATCGGTGCAGACTTGATGGCCCAGGCCGCGCGAGCCGCAGTGAATCAGAACGACGACTTGATTGAGATGCAGGCCGAAGCGCTCGGCGGTTTCCGGCTCGAGAATTCTCTCGACGTACTGCACCTCGAGGAAGTGGTTCCCACTGCCGAGCGTGCCAATCTGGGTTCGGCCGCGCTGCTTGGCGCGATCCGATACTTTTTCAGGGTCGGCACCGCGCATCGCGCCCGAATCCTCGCAGAATTCGAGGTCGGCCGGCTCGCCAAAGCCCCGTTCGACCACCCACGCCGCGCCTCGCTCGAGAACCTGATCCAGCTCCTGGAAGCTGCAAGAGACACTGCCTTCCGAGCCTGTGCCCGCGGGCACGTCGCGGAAAAGTTGGTTGACCAGCTCGCGCAAGAGCGGCGTAACTTCGTCGCGTTGAACCGAACTTGCGAGGAGTCGCACACCGCAATTGATGTCGAAGCCGACGCCTCCGGGCGAGATGACCCCATCGCGGCAGTCGGTGGCCGCCACTCCACCGATCGGGAAGCCATAGCCCTGATGGATATCCGGCATCGCCAGCGAGCGCCCCACGATCCCGGGAAGAAACGCTACATTCATCGCCTGCTCGATCGAAAGGTCGCCTAGAATTTGCTCGAGCAGATGCTCGTCGGCGTAGATGAGCGCGTCGGTGCGCATCCCTTCGCGGGTCGAGCACGGCACAAGCCAGCGGTAGGGATCGAGTTTTCGAAGCTGATTCTTTTGGATGGGCAAGGAAAATTTCTCTCAATGATTATTATACGCTCGCGACCCTGCTGAATCGCCGCGGCGGATGGAGCATCCCATTCGGGAACGAAAGGGTGTCTCTCATGATCAAATTCATGGTCGTCCCTTTACAAGCGTCCCGACCTGAGCACCGAGGCTTTCCGGAAGTACCTTTTCGACGTGCATGCACCGATGGCGATGGAACTCCCGGGTCTGCAGCGGTGTGTCTACGACTTGGTCGCAACAGACGCGAAGAGAAAACACCCGGGCTGGCACGCAATTGCCGAACTCTACTTTGATGACTGGGATTCCATGGAAGGAGCGTGGGCTTCGCCGGAAGGCGAAGCGGCCACCAAGGATCTCGAGGTGTTCGCGGATTTGTCCCGCACGACGTGGTCGGTCATCCAGGAAAGGATTCTGAAGGGTTGACTATTTGGATCGCAGTGACAGTAGAAGATGGCCGGGACGGGCCCGGATTTGAACCACCAACCTCCCGGTACCCAAGACTGGTCGGACGAAGGGTCAATGACTTACAGCGATTGCTTGATAATCTCCCGAGATGGGAGCGAGGGGATGCCCGAATCGCGAGCTCTTCGGATCCTCCGAAGAGTGTTGTTCTCTCCGCATTTCGGTCAGGGCGGAAACTCCATGTCCACATAGCTTGGCCAGATATCGAACTAACGCTTCTTGAAGTATAAATCGGGCCGCCAGACCGGACATAAAGATTTGACAATGGGGTTTAGCGGAATTTGTAGCTTTCGGATGGGCAGAACCTTCATCTTTTCCCAGATCAAGTTTCCTGACCTAGCTGATACGAGTCGGTCGACATTGCCAGTTATTCGATCCAGCTGAAACGTCCATTTCGTCGCAGGTCCCGATTGAAAGATCTCGAATCTTCCATCCGAAGGTGGAGGCCTGGTGCTGAACGGATTGTAGGTCCTGTCCCTTGCGCGAATGCGGCAGAATCAACAGGAAAGCGATTGGCCCATCGGCGGGAACTGCTGATTGTATTAGTTCGCTTCCATCGAGCACTTTGGTCTGGCGGAGGTTTGGAGCAGAACACCAAAGAAACCGGAGGGCTGCGCATCACTTTCCAAAACTGGTGGAATGCGTGCGTATTCCTGCCGGGGGCTTTACGGTGGTATTTTTGCTTCGCCTCAGCTGAGGATCTCACCACATCATCGGAGGATTGGGAAACCGACTGTCAAGCTTCAACTAAAGACCGTATACATCGACTTCGGTCGCCGTGCCGATATAGACCTTGCCGTTCGCGATGGTGGGCACCGTGAACTTCACGGCATTCCCCGCAGTGTCGCGACTATTCGAGGCCTGGGAGCTGTTCCAGAGCTCGTTCGCCACGTTCGCGGCATCGTGGGCGTGCAACACCGCTGGCCCGGGCCCCGGCCCCGGCGAACCGTACTGGCTGCTGTCGATCGACCAAACGATCCCGTTTGAAGTTCCATTCGCCGAAATGCTGGGAGTGGCCCCAGGAAAACCATACGAGTGTGTCGAGGTCGTGATGTGAGCGAAATCGAGGAGGCCATTGGTCAGCGGGATAGACCTGAGGACGTCGCCGCTTCCCCAAACGTAGACATGGTTGTTCCAGTAGGCAGGCATGCTCCACATTCCGCCCACAGAGGCAGGAGTTGATTCCTGAACGATTTGCGTGTCACCGTTGCAATTCGAGCAGAAGTGCTGATTACCGGCGGTCATCTGGTCGCGGTCTACCAAATAGATCGTTCCCTCTTTACTGGCTTGGACAAGTACATGCGGATGGTTGCCTGGCTGATCCGGAAGCAGCAAGGCGCCGCCGGATCCCACGTCCAAGTCATTGCTGCTGAGCGTGGCTTGATCGAAGGCAGTGAAATAGTCCAGGAGCGACAGATTGCTCCCACTCAACTTTAGAATGCTGTCGCCAAGCTCCGTTGCCGGCACGTTGGTCGTATCGAACGTGCCATTCCCGGTGGCTCCATAAATGTTTCCATTGCCGTCAGCGGCGAACCCTGCACCCGACATCCAGAAGCCACCCAGGCCGCCGTTGGGGGTAGTGACGTAGACGCCCTTCTGAGAAAGCGTTGAGATGTCGTAGGCAAAAAGCCATCCGTGGTAGGGAGAAATGTCGCAATGCGACGCAAACGCGAGGTAAACGATCCCGTTCAACAGCAAAAGCCCTGGGCGACTATTTTGCGTCTGTGGGTTAAAGGTCAGTTGCCCACCCGAGCTGCCATCGCCACTCCCCGGTACTGTTGCTGTGATCGCGACCGGGCCAGGGGCCTTCTCGTTGCCAGTGGTGATGTCGATGGCGTGCAGGCGATGTACAAACCCCCCATTTTCTTTGGACTTTGCTTCGACGTACAGCGTGCCGCTGCTCGGGTCAATCACCGGCGTGGCGGTGATGCCAATAATGGGTTGGAGATCGGTACAGCCCCCAACGTCGTTGTTGCTGACTGGCGTTGCAGCAGGAGACGCTCCGTGGGCCGCGTCGATCAGGCTCGCTTTCCACAGAGGGCTGACGTTCGCGCCGGCATTATTGTCAGCATCGAACGCGTATACGCTATCGGCTTCGGTGGCGACGAAGATGACGTTGTGACTTCCTTTGCCCTGAATCGCGACGTTGGGGACGTACAGCGGCTGGGCATAAATCTGGCCGTCCACAGGTTGTGAGAACCGTTTTCCAAATGTATTGACGTTTACGTTCGAGGTCGTGAGCGACGTTTCGTTCAAATTCTGCCCCGTCCGGGACAAATCATTGTGATATGTGAAAACGCCGACAAGACTCGACGCGGAGGTCACGGTCAAAGTCGCTGAGCCGGAGATGCTGCTCTGTGTGGCGGAGATCGTCGCTGACTGGCCGGACGTTACGCCCTTGGCAAGTCCTGCGGAGTCGATTGTCGCTGCGGTTGGATTGGACGAAGCCCATGTCACCGAGTTCGTCAGGTCTTGAGTGCTGTTGTTCGCAAAAGTTCCGGTGGCCTTGAATTGCAGCGTACCGCCTACAGACACGGACTTATTGGCTGGCGTAACCGCGATCGAAACAAGTGAGGGTGAATTCGGGTTGGCTGAACTCGTCATGCTCCCACCACACCCCGCCACCAGAATCGGAACAAGCACCGACAATACTGCGCACATCCGGACACGCCAGTCCATAGACCCCCGCTCCTTATTTATGGAATTCCCGAACCGTTCTATGAGAGCTATTACTAATCCCGAGTGCTGGTTTCCCTTGAGACACGGCCCTTCGCAGAAACCACCCCTCGCGGACAAACACACCCTTCTGAGGCGGCTTAAGAACTGGGCTGATTTTGCTTTGCAAATTAGGAACCACCGAAGATATTCCAGCCATTGAGGTTGCGATGCGTACGACACGCTCTCGACAGGCGAAATTCCATTTTTTGAGTAAAATCTTCCTCGGTACAGCTTCCGGGACGTAGATTCCTGGTCCACTCCGACTACAATCCGATCCGGATGAAGGAAATCGGTGAGCGCAGTGCCTTCCCGCAGAAATTCAGGATTCGAAGCAACTCGGAAACTCACGCCCGACTTCCGGCTGTAAACGGTGAGGGCGCGGTTTAGTTCCTGGCCAGTTTGCGCCGGGACGGTGCTTTTTTCGATCACGAGTTTCGGCCCGATCGATCGTTGTCGGTGCAGAACGCTTCGTGTCCGATCTCGGCGAGGCACGCTCCCGTCACCAGCCCAACGTATCCACATCCAATCACCGAAATTCGCAAGAGCGTTTCTCCTGTTTGTCAATTGTGCCTCCAAATCGAGTCGCTCGACCAATTATCCTGCCGGCCGAATCTGCCACTGTCGCAATCTCAATTGCCAGTCGTTTCCTTCTACGGCAATGGCGGCCACGTAGTCCGGATCGATTATCAGCGCCCGCAGCGACCAGCCGAATTCGCCTTCACTGAGGAACGTTGCCTCCTCGTGCGGGGCAAGTGAAACGTCGAAGCTGTCGAGGGGAATCTGCAAGCCCCCGCCCCGAGCTTTCACGTAGGCTTCCTTGCGCGTCCAGCAGTTGAAGAAGCCCTCAAGCTGTGCACTAGACGGAAGCGAGCGGAGCCGGGCCACCTCATTACGCGAGAAGAATTTCTCCGCAATGCCCTCTGCGGCAAACTGTGGCTCGATTCGTTCTATGTCAATCCCAACTTCGCGCTGGCGCGCCACCGCATAGAGGGCCATACTGCCGGAGTGCGACAGGTTGAACTGCAAACCCTCCGCGGTGTAATTGGACGCCAGACTCGGTTTCCCAAAAACGCGGTAGGAGAAATCAACGGCGGCGGGCACGCACCCCAGATAGCGTGCGAGGATGTCCCGGAGGATGCCACGGGCGGCGATGAAACGCTGCCGATCTTCCGGAAAGTAGAACCGCGCTGCACGATCGAGCTCGTCAGGCGAGAGAGTTTCTCGCAGCCGATAGAGTTCTGGTGGACCAAGCTCCAGATCGGCGCGCCAGACATCAACGTCGTTAACTCCCAAGGTCAACCGTGCCAGGGAAAGGCTCCAGGTGGAAACGAAATTCATCGGTTATTTCAGCGGTTGCGCCGCGTCGCCTCGTTCGCCCTTTCAATACAAGCCGCGAGTTGGCCGGCCAAGTGTTTGACATGGGGGTCAAAAAACATTCCCATATGGGCGCCAGGGCTGTCATGCACCTCTACCGGGCCAGTAATTACGTCACGCCATCCGCTTAAGGCCTCGTCTGACTTTGTGTCGGAGCGGAAGAGGGCGACCCGCCCTGGGTAGGGTTTGGGGTCATATTTCTTTTGGGCGAGGAGGAAAATCCGCTCAAGGCTTGTTAGCTGGTCATCGCTCTTGCGAGCGCGAATCTCGGTGAAAAACTCCGAAGCATTTCTGCGAACTTTCCGCCAGAGTTCCTTCAGGAGTTCCGCTATATACGGACACGCATCAGCTACCTTCAGTTGCCGGAGCTTTTGGAGGTGAAACCTGACGTGTTTCCAGGGTACGCCGCTCGGGTGCTCGTTCAAGTTATGCCGGAAATAGGCCGGGTTAGGAGCGTCGAAGATGGCCATATGCCCCTGCTTGAGAAGCTGCCTCGCGGTTTCGCATGCGAGTGTTCCATTCTCGCAGAACCCCCCGAGGAAATACGGACCTTGCGGCTGCTGTTCGCGAATTGCCTGAACCATATACCCGGCCAACTCCTCTACAGCGTAGGGCACGTGTAATTGATCTACGACGGACTGATCGAGCTGCACACCCAGCATAGGCTGTTCGATCCCGAGGTGATCCGATAGGGGCCGGTAGAAAAAACCTGCGCCGATAGCGAGCTCCGTCGGAAACACCTGATATACAGACACACCGTCGACAACGCTCTGGTGCGCAATCAAGAAGAGGCGGTATGCGGATTCCTCTGTCCTGATTAAGAGAAAGCGCAGCAGGGGACCCTGCCTCAAGTCGAAGGGACACTCAGTCAACTCCGCGACGCAGTGAACTACTTCGGCTTCTCGCTCGGATTCGGGAAGCTCTCTGAGATCGATCACGGGCAAAGAAAAATGGCTGGGGGCCGGATGGATGATTTGAACGGGGCGGCCGTCTACGGTGTCATATGTTGTTCGCCAGATCTCATGGCGGCGGATGATTTCCAACAAGCTGCGCTCAATGGCAGGCACGTCCAACAAGCCTTTTCGGTGGACGGTGATGCATTCGTTGTAGAAGGCTGGCTCATCTGGGTTCTGTTGGGCGCGGAGAAAGATTTGCTCCTGTGGAAATGAGAGAAACGCTGGGCCAGTGGACGACCGCCGAATGATCGCGGCGTCAGCAGCCGATGACGTGTGCGGCTGGTTCTCGCGCAGATACAATTCGAGGCGCCTGCGCTCAGCATCACAAACATGGGTCACGACCGACATCAGTTCACCGCTCTCCAGCTAAGAATATGAGGCCGGCTGTTGAAAGTGAACTTCGCAATGTCAGGAGGTTTCCTCATTCACAAGTCGGTGCGTTCAAAGTCGGTCCGTCGCCGACACAGGAGGCGCCGGTGGTGGAAGCGCCCTGGTCCCGCGTCATCATTCACGGTCTTCGACACTTAGTGTTTTGGGGGCAATTCCTGTGCCAATCTGTGCCAATCTCCGCGAAGCAACGAAAGGGATTAGCTTAGTAATAAGATACATTTTTCTCGATCGCCGAAGGAGAAGAGGAGGCAAAGGCAACATTCCGCGCTATCCAAAAGAGGACAAAGAGGAACCGGTCCTGGCCTGTTTCCTGGAATCTTGCCCAGGTTAGCTACCCGCCTTGCACTATCCTGGTGCAAAACCGGGCTTTATCCAAGGAGGGGAGCGAGGGCCGGTCACTCGACACAATATATTCCCTCAAAGAGAAAATTACTTCACAGCCTCCAACACCGATTGGGCGTCCCGGTCGAAGATCACCGGCAATTGAAAGCTTGGTCCGCCGATTTCGCTGAGATGCTCGGCAACTTCCAACACAACCCGGAGCGCGTCCCGAAGGTTTTGCGCGCCGTGGAGGAGATGACGACGTACTTTCGCAACCGCATCGCCGAGCAGCGCATCGAGCCTCGGGAGGGGCTGATCCATTCGCTGCTGACCGCGGACATTGACGGCGACCGTCTTACCGAGGAAGAAGTAGTGGCCAACAGCATCGTCACGATGGTGGGAGGGCAGGAAACCACCACGAACTTGATCGGCAACGGCGCTCTCGCGCTTCTGCGCAATCCCGAACAACTTCACAAGCTCCGAGTGGATCTCTCCCTGATCCCATCCGCTGTTGAGGAGCTCCTCCGCTATGATTGCCCGAGCCAGCACACGGCGCGCTTGGCTCCGGGAGACGTCGTACTCGGCGGCAAGAAAATCCGCAAGGGTCAGGCGGTGATTGCGGTCATGGCCGCGGCGAACCGTGATCCGGAACGCTTCCCGGACCCCGATCGGCTGGATATCACGCGCAAAGATAATCGTCATCTAGCCTTCGGCTGGGCCGCTCACTTCTGCTTCGGGGCAGCGCTGGCGCGGATCGAAGGGCAGGTGGCGTTCGAGGCCATCCTGCGCCGGGTGCCCCACCTGCAGCTTGGCCCCGAGCGATTGGTTTGGCGCACAAATTTGGGCCTGCGCGGCCTGACCGCTCTGCACGTCACTTTCTAAGATCCCCGACTCCCCACTTTTCTTGTTTCTCCTCCAAGGCCAGCCGGACGGGCTGGTGGGAGATCAAGGTTCGGGCCAGGCGCAGGTACGTTCCCGGTTGCAACCCCCAAAGTCAAAGTATGCGAAAAATTGCGTAACTCCTAAAGAGTCATTCGCCGCCGGTGCAGGAGCGGTGTTCCATTTGAACGCAGGACACGACTCTGCGGCAGCCTATTGCGAGAATCCTGGTTGAGCTCGATGTGCGCCTTGGATGTGAAACGCTTCGAGACTACCACCAGCGAGTTCGCGATGCGGATAGGGAAGCAGGTAATCGCACTGGCCCAGTGAACTTGGGTTATAGAATTGCCTGACACTGACGATAACCCATTGCTGATCCGAGGGCACTGTTCCATCGCATTGCCAGTCGCGCGCAGCCGGAACAATGTCGGCCAAGTGCCACACATGAGCGTCGAAAGGGAATACATCGACAGAATTGATGTGCTGCTCGCGAGCAAACTGCTGCACAGCCTGCAGCGAACTGCCGAAATCGATATTTGAATCGCTGGCAATCCAACCGTGGGGCCTTGCGAAGGCGAGCACATTGTAATAAGGAACGTAATAAGGATAGTGCAAAACTGCGGTCGTCAACGTATTAACCAACGCCAGAAGAATGAGAATCTGCGCACAGTTTCTCTTGATCGTGCTCAAACCAGATACAGCCGGCACAAGCATAGCCATCAGAATCATCAAACTGACGAGGCTTGGAAGGAAATGGCGCAAGCCGATGTTAAGTTTCACCGTGAGCGCAGTCGCCGTATAGATTGCGAAGAACAGGGTGAGAGCCACGCCTTCAGGAGGCAGGGAGCGCCATATACCTCTCCGAACCAAGAGCAAACCCGAAAGCGCAAGCAGCAGGAGAAACCCAGGGGGTGACTTCACTGCAGTCACCACTGGGAAATAGAACCACTGCCCCTCGCGGTAGACCTTCCCCAGCAGATACACCGGCCGCGCGTTGTTGGCGATCGTAAAGCGCACGCCTGCACCGTAGTAGAAAGCGGGCATGAGAACGCGCTCAAGCGTGGGGTGTTCGTCATCGAGCCTCACAAAGGCGCGCACCCGTCCACGCGCCGAGGCCAACTCTGGTGAGTGTGGTGCTGGAATTGGTTCGAAAAAGTAAGCTGCCGCGAAGGCACGGGCATTTGCGTGCCCGAAAATGACGAAATAGACGGTCCAGACGAGTGCGGCTGCGACGAGGAAGCCTGCAATCGCACAGGGGATCAGTCGTCGAATGCCCTTCCAGAGGGGTTCCCCAGCATGCCAGATGAGCATGGCCCAGCAAATCACCGAGTACGGCAACAGAATCAGGGCGGAGAACTTGGACAGCAGGGCAAGGCCGAGTGCGGTCCCATACAGCAGCGTCTCCTTTAGATTAGGACGGCGCCATACCCGCACACAAGCGAGGCAGGTGAGCAGGCTGGTCAGTGTAACCGCGACGTCATTAAGCACCAATGCGCCGAATGCAAGTACGAGCGGGAAGCTAACAAAGATCAGAATGCTGACAACACCACCGACCGGACCGGCTAACTTATGGCCATAAGTGTACACCAGCCAGGCTAGTAGCAGCGTCAGTCCGACCATCGGCACGCGCGCCCAGGCGACAATGCGCCGGAGAGGTGCTCCTGCAAAGCGATCTTGAAATTCAAGGAAAAGCTTTTCCTTGCTGGAACTCGCCCAGGAATCGTAGTTTCCGTCTGCCCGCGCCCCCGCGAGCTTGGCTCCAACTCCAGCGAGTATCTTTATCAGCGGTGGATTCCCTACGTCTTCGACCTCGAACACTCGCTGGTAACCAAGTGGCGAGCTTGCTAGCCGGTTCATCCGCGAGTCAGCTTGGTCCAGGCAGCTCACGCCGGCTGGGATATGAAGAGTTTCGTCCTCCGAGAGTGTGTCTCGCCATGCAGAGCGGAGGAGTATCGATGCGAAGATCAAAGAAACAATCAAGACGGCGAGGTTGATCGTTCGTGTCGTCCGAAAATGCTGGACTTCAGGCTGCGGCGCAATCTGTGTCTTGGTTTCCATCGCGTTGCACCTCAACCCTCGCAATTACCAGCCAAATACACTGCCGGTCAGGCAAGTGTACTAGCCTATTCGAGTAGACCCAAACGCCGGCGCGGAGTCCTCAGCTGGGGGATTTTCGCAGGGCAAGTGCGACGGCAAGAGTGAGAAGATTTCCCCCGAGAGAAAAACCGACAACCTTCCCGTGCTTCAGCGCGCCGTCAACGCTTGTATGAGCATGGTCGTTATGTGTTGGATCTCAGATCATCCGCAGACCATCGGATGACAACCGACAAAGTGCCTGACCATTTCTAGCTTTTCTGCGAAGCAGGCAACATCGCTGAACGCGGACGGAACGCGTAGAAGTACCATCGCAAATAAAGCGGCAGCCAGCGCCACAACCGAAAACGAGACTTCCCCTGAGTGCGGTCTCGCCAAATGGTCGGCAATTCCGTAATTCGATAGCCGGCGAGGAACGCCTTTACGGTAATCTCAAGGCTGATTTCGAATCCGCCTCGACTTTCCAGGGTCAAAGCATTCAGCATTTCCGCATCGTAGAGCTTGAACGAGTTCGTCGCGTCGCACGTAGGTAAACCCCTGAACCAGTGCAGCGTCAGCCCCGCCCATTTCGAGAGAGTGCGCTTGAGAAGAGCCCCGCCCAGAACTCGGCCACCCGGCATATACCGGCTGGGAACCACCAAGTGATACCCCTGATCATACAGGCTGACCATCTGCTCTGCCTTATCAAGATCATCGGAAACATCGCCCATCACCACGAGAACAGCGCCGCGACTCGCGAGCTTGAAACCGGTTTGTAGTGCGCCCACCACTCCCGGCTGGATTGTGTTCTTGACGAGATGGAACCGCCGATCGCCCTCTTCGATCGCGCGCTCGACCGCGGGGATCGTGTTGTCCTGGTCAAAGTCATAGACGACGAAGACTTCGAACGGAGAATGGATGGACTGAAGGGCAGATCGTAGGGCCGGGAAATTCTCTGCTTCGTTATAGACCGGAACGATGATATGGAGTGGGGTCTGCATCGAATTTTCTACTTACTGGCCACGACCTCTCGATCCTGAATCTTGGGGCTTGCTCCTGAGGGTGCGGCGAGTTACATCTGGTCATGACGAATTTGATCTCCGATCCAAGGGATTACTTCATCCAGGATCTGGCTCAAGCTCGTCTCCGCGCGAAAGCCCAGCAATCGCTCGGCCTTGGAAACATCTGGTGACCTTATCTGGACGTCGTATTCATACGGAGGATCCGCTACATACCGGAACGGCTTGGCACCATCGTTGACCTTTTGCCACACGAACTGGCTCAGGTCGAGCACGGTCGTGGCAACCGGCGTCGAGAGATTGAAATCCTGATTCAGTGCCGCGGGGTGCTCGACGCAGAGTCGGATGCCGCGGGCCAAATCACCTCCATAGGTGTAATGGCGGACCTGATCCCCTGAACCTAGAATATGAAGGGGATCCTGGCCTTTCAGCACTTTTTGTACGAGGTCGGGCACGACGTGCGACATGGCCAGCTTGACGTTTCCGCTGGTGATGTCGGCATCTCGAAGCGCGCGCCTTTCACCGATCCCGACACAGTTGAACGGGCGGGCAATCGTGTAAGGCAGACCGTATTGCTGAAACGCCCCCTGCACAAAATATTCAGTGGCCAATTTCTGAAACCCGTAGGTGGAGCGAGGAGGCGGGCAACGGCGCTGTGCCCCTTCCGGAGTGGGAAACTCGGCAGCGCTCTCGAAAACCATGCTGGAGGAAATAACCGTGATCTTCTTGAGCCGGCCGTGCTTGTGGGCATGGATGGCGGCGTCGAAACTGGCCGCGGTGATGCGCTCATTCTCCGCCAGCAGGTCGTAGGCGAACGAGTGAAAATAGGAGATGCCCCCGATCATCGCGGCCCCTGCCACAAAGTGATCGCAATCCTTCAGCACGGATTTCAGGAGCTCACTGTCCTTGGCATCCCCCTCAACGAACCTGTAATGAAGATGCGAGTCATAGGATTTTCGGACGCGGCCGTACTTGCTGAAATTATCCAGGCCAACGACGTCATATCCGGCATCCAGTAACTCGGCGATGAGATAGCCGGCAATAAAACCAGTGGCGCCTGTCACCAGGATACGCATCAGATCACCTGCGCGATTGGATTGCAGCAACTGCCTTCGGTGTCCGAGTCCGCGCTGAGGCCCAAAAATTCCAAATGTCGATGATGACTTTTTCAGCCGGAATCTGGAGGCCACGATACACAGAGTGAGGCACGCCGAGGATGACCACATCTGCCTGCTCGATAGCAGCTTCTAGTGGCACGAGGCCTAGTTCGTTGACATAAGGGTCGGTGCAGAGCACTTCTTTCGCTTCAAGTTGTAACAAATTCCGAAGCTTGTATGAAAGGCTTTCGCGAGGATCGTCGGAATCAGCTTTGAAAGCCATTCCGAGGATTGCAATGCATTGCTTAGACAGGTCGGACCGGCGTAGCTGCTCGACGAGGAAGTTCGGGAGCCCTTCGTTGATCAACATAGCCGCGTGCCCCATGAAAAAATTGTTCTTCGAGAATGCCGCGAGTTGAAGGGTGTCTTTGAGCAGGCAGGGCCCAGCAGCGAACCCAGGCCGCGCGAAACTCCTCATTCGAGGGTAGTCGCGAGTAACGGCATCGTAGATGCGGTAGAAGTCCAGTCCGTAGCTTTGGGCGAGGATGTAAAACTGGTTTGAAATCGCGAAGTTCAGATAGCGCCAACTGTTGGTGAACAGTTTCGCCAGTTCCGCTTCGAGGGGCTCGAGGTCGATGACAGTGGGAGTTAACGTGAGAAAAAGGCTTCGGGCGCGCTCGAGCGCACGGGGCTCAAATGCTGAGACGAGTTGTGGTAAGGTCCCCACCTCTTCGATTGCTCTGCCTTCGGCAATCCGCTCTGGGCAAAACGCGAGGAGTATCCTCCGTCCCAGGGTGCGAATGCGCTCGTAAATCAATTTGGTCACACCCGGATAGACCGTACTCCGCAAGATGAGCAACGATTCCTCTTTCATGCGGCAGATGACATGGTCCATGCTGCGGTAGAGTTCATTCACGTTTGGGTTCAGGTGCTTGTCCACCGGCGTTCCAACCACGGTGATCACCACGTCGGCATCACGAAGGCAGGTGTCGTCCAGCGTCGCGACCAACCATCGCCCGATGAGACGGCGAAGTATGGGAGCTGCTCCCTGTTCCATGAATGGCATCTCGCCCGCATTGATTCGTTCCACCTTTGGAGGATCAATATCCAAGAGCGTGACGTGCATGTCATGGTCGGCGAGCACGAGGCCGAGCGGCAACCCCACATGCCCGCAGCCCCCGACAATTACGATACTCGGATCTGAGTTCATCTTGGGTTCCTCCAGGATACGAATGCGCAGTTTCCCGCGCCATTGAGAATGCAGGCAGGTCGCCGAAACTCCGCCAGCAAACGCCCCCAATATTAGCAGATGCAGTGAAAAGCTACAGCGAGTACCGATAGCCGACCGATAGCCGACAGATCGGTTGGGCCACCAGCGGATTCCTAGGTTCTGTGCTTCTCATGTGACGGGCACGCAAGCCAACCGAGAGGCTGGCGTCCCGCGCATCTAGTCAGGCGATTCAAAACAGGGGTTGTGACACCGCAACGATACGGTTGAACTGTCCAAAGCGGTTGTTTTGCACTGATACTTCAATCGGTGCAACTTCTACACAGTGCTGTCGAAGGAAGGTGGTTTTCCTGGCGCTTGGTATGACCCGGGTCGTTTGACAAAATGGAAACGTGAGCTAGACTGGCTCCGAGTCGGTCTAGCAGCCGAGAAAAATGGTTGGACATTCGAGCAAAGTAGATTTTTCATTGGCATCGGTTGATTCACATATCCGAGATGAGTCCAAAAGCTCAGGTACGAGGCAGTGATTCTGAAGACGCTGGAGATGCACCATTGGAATCGGCGGCGCGCAGCGGAGACATTAAGGCGAATCTCCAAATATCTGTGCCAGTGGCAGGACTGGCACGACTCTCGTGTTGTAGGAAAACGGAAGGAGTGGGCACACCTACCCATCCAACCGTAAGGACAACACGAAACTCAAATCAATCTTTTTCCTCGCCAGCAAAAGGCACGATTTCGCTGGAAAAGTAGGCGGCGGTGTTTTGCCTAGTTCGCTCTGATATTTTTCAAACTTCTCTTGTGCTGTCTTGGGTGCCACAGGTCCGGCGGCACTCTGGGGTGTAGGTACAGACGCAGCGGCTCCGCCTTCTACGGGTGCAGGCGGCAATGGCAACGGCAGCGGTTTGTTGTAGTCTTCTATCGGTTGCAAAAATGTCCAGACACTTGCCAACGATTTTGCTTTCTCGGGGTTATGAAATCTTTGTGAGAACTTGCCGGATATAGGATTGAGCAACAGCCGTCCTGCACTTACCCATGCTTTATAGACCCCTGAAAGCAGTTGGAGAAGTGTCTCGCCTGCTACAATCTCAAGGTTCAAAGCAGCGGCAAACAAGCGAACGCTAGCTTCTTCCTCTGCAATAGTCTCCGCATTTCTTGCCTCATGGGTTTTTTCATTCCAGACTTCACCCAAACACAGAAGACAGGACGGGTATTCCTCGCAGTATTCCGCCCAACTCTTCCGCCTGTTTGCTTTTTCCCGCTCTGCCCAACGCACCGCTTCTTGGGCGGCGGTTTCTTCAGCATAGCGACGCTCATGCTCAGCGTGCTTCCCCTTTAAAATGCGAATTTCCCGGATGCCGGAGTCCCTGTACAGCCGCCCGAGGCTATGTCATACAACGTCACAACTCCTGCCGTTCCACCGTTGATCGTGACGCTGTGCAGAAAACCCGGCTGCGCTTTACGCTCGTGGTAGTCGCTGTGCTGATATACAGATAGCGATTGTTGGCGAATTGCTGAGCCTCGATGCTATGCGAAACGAGCAAATCGCCTAGAATCAGACCAGACAGCACAAGCAAAACGACAAAAACAATTCGTTTCATCGTTGCACCTCAGCTAGCTTTTGCGTGCGCCTCGCGTTCCTTTTGAATTGCGAGGGCACCACCGTGATGAAGTTCTACTGGCGTGATTTTCTGCGTTTGGAGTCTCGACTTCAACGCTATTCATTCCCTTCATGCTACAACAACTTCAAGTGGCCCCTGGCATAGATCAGTACTTGATTGTCTACTCGTTACAGATCGGCGAAGGCAATTCCAGTAGTGGCGCCCCTTGTGAGACGGGAACATCTTCGGCACCGAGCCCCTGCGCTTTTCCCGTTGACCTGTCCAGCATGAATGGATTCGTGGCGGGTTTGCCTGGGGAATGCCTGACCTGTACGCACATCACGACCTTCAATGGCTTTCCCTTCGGCACCAATGTCCGCGTGGCGCTTGATCAGATGACATTCCTCGACAACCTTCCATCAGTTGCGCCGGAGCCTGTTCCTGAACCATCAAGTCTCCTACTTCTTGGCACTGCACTTCTTCTAATCCCCACTATTTCACCAAAAGCACTGAGGCGTGGCTTCCGAACGGAGACGTGAATGATTGCGTTGACGAGCCGCCAGTGACATTCGGGCCGTTCACCACCGGCCCGCGAGTTGCAAGGTCGTACCACTGCACGCCGAATGTGTTCGAGTTGCCACTCATGTTCATAGCGAAGGTGCCGCCAGTTGTGGACATCCCCAAGTAGCTGACGCCAGCGTTCACTAGGCAGAACTGCCCGGCTCCAGCCGTGGTGCAGTATTGGGAGACGGAGTGTTTCAGGTCAATCTTCTTAGACCAAATGAGCGTATCGCCGATGGCGTTCGCCACCGGTTCATGTGCCGCATCCAGCGCGTCGTTCAATTCGAGGGCTTGATAGCCTTTGATGAAGTGGTCCCAAATGACGGTCGGATCGTTTGTGAATCCAATGTGATCGGTGTCCAGCAGCACGGGGCGAGGTGCCCCCGCCAGGTTCTTGGCAAAATCTGGAAGAGTGAAAACACTTCCATCGCCAGGAGAAACCATATCGGCGGTCGAGCCGAAGATATCAGCGTTTTGGACAGCCCCATTTATATCCGAGAATGTCACCATCACCACAGGATGCCGATTCGAATCTGCCGCCCGCACAGTTGCCATTACGTGGTTCTGGAAAGCTAGTATTTGAGCCGCAGTAGATGTCAGGCTTCCCCACATCTCGTTGCCGATTTCCCAGATGATATTTGGTAGATCACCCACTTGAGCAACGACGTGCTGGATATAAGCATCCTGAACCGCAGTAATCGCGGCAATGTTATTTGCCTCCGTTTGCCCACCCTGCCCAGATGCGGTGGGATCGCCGCTCAGGCTATTGATGTTGTTGTTCGCGTTGTAAGGATGCCCAGGCCAAGCGTTCGCCACATGACCGGGAGGGGTATACAGACCCCAACCCACAGAAAAGCCCTGAAACAACATAACGCTGACGTAGATTCCAGCGTTCTGCGCTTGAATGATGCGGGAACGCAAGTTCGCAAAGTAACCAGCATCGTTGAATTTGGTCGTGTCGAATTTGTTCAGCCCATCGCCGCCACAACAAGTAAGGCTTCTTAGATACCAATTTGGTGTGACGGTCACGCCTGCGGTGGAATAGGGCACGAACTTGCTTTGCTCCCACACCCACAATCGCAGATAGTTCATGTTGTGACTCACCAGACGGTTGATGAATCCGGCGTAGTCCAGAGTAGGCTGGTCGCTTAGGGTCTGAACATCGACGTTCGTATGCATCCCGGCTAGATAGACGATCTGCCCGGAAGCGTCCTCAAAGTAGAGTGGGTTCGTCGCGGAGACGTGCAGCGGACTGGGACCGCCTACGTTCAGCACAGCGGTGCCACTTACCTGAGCACTCGCTACTGAGACACAAAGAAGCAAGAATATGATGAGTCTTTTCATTTTGCTAGCAGAACGATATCGATATCATCAATGTAACGCTGAAAATGTGGCGGGGCAGGTGGACAATTCGCTGCATTTAAAGGCGAAGCATCAAAGGCCCCGACCCAGCCGTTCGATTCAATACCCGACGCTGTAGGACTACAAGTGCCACCTGCGTTTGGCCGCAGGCCGTTGTTCGTCCAATTAGCCTTCGTATACCAGCCCCCAATGTCAACCTCAAATCCGCTCATAGTCGTTGGAAATGTCTGAGTGCCCTCCGTGTCGGCAAAAGTCGCTCCATTTAAATGTCAGCTATCGTTCCTTGATCTATAAGATTCGGCAGGCTGGCCTCCCAAGGAAGCGACCTGCGAAGCGCGGGTCTCGTTCGGGCTAACCAGCTAGAATTACCTTCTGTCTCATAATGCGACCGGAATCGCGTGCCAGAGTATCAATAAGAGCGTTTCCGGACTAGCAGGCGACGCAGTAAGTATGGCCCGCAGCTTGCTCTGTACCTTGTAAGGATCCTCTCTAGGAACTGGAGGAGAAGGTTTGATGATTCGATTACGAGCGCGTCCCGCCCCTCAATCGAGTTCTAGGGAAGAGTTTTCCTGCTGTTTCATATTGCGACCTGAATCGCTTCCAAAGTACTGTGTTATCAGCTCATCAAGAAGAGCCTTTCGGATGAGCAGGCGATGCCGTAAGTGTGGCGCCCAGCCTTGCTCTGTACCTTGTTAAGGATCCCGTCCAGGAACTGGAGGATAAGATTTGATGATTCGATTACGAGCGAGTCACCGCCACTCAATTAGGTTTTGGGGAAGAGTTTTCCTGGCGCTCTTCTCTCTTGCGACGGTCTCTGAGGCCCGGGTGACGAAGATTCAGTTCACCAAGACGCCGTTCGCCGGCGGAGCGGCTTTTGGTACGACCGGCGCTTATGAGGTAGTCCAGGGCACCGTCTTCTTCGTGGTGGATTCGAACGATGCCCGGGATGCCGTGATCTTTGACATTCGCAACGCCCCTGTGGACGCGCGGGGCAAGGTCGAGTTCTCAGCCGACTTCTACATCCTCAAACCGGTGGACCTGACCAAGGGAAACGGGGACCTTTTCTTTGAGGTTAATAACCGCGGCGGTAAGATCGCCTTTTCGCTCTTCAATGACGCACCGAGCAGCGCGAACACCGACAATCCACAGACCGTTCAAGACGTTGGCAACGGTTTTCTACTGAACCAGGGCTACACGTTGGCCTGGGTGGGTTGGGAAGCAGACGTTCTTCCCGGGAATAACCTCCTCACGGTGAACTTTCCGGTTGCGACGCAAGGTGGCCAGCCGATTGTCGAACGCATCCTAGTCGAGATCTTTGATCAGAATGGGGTGCTGTCGGTCCCGCTCAGCAACTCTTCGGCGATCGCCAGCTATCCCGCGGTTTCGACGGACCAGACCGTTGCCGGGGCGGAATTGAGGATGCGCCCGAGCGATTCGCCTCGCCCCTCGGCGCCAGATATCCCCGCCGGCACGGTGATTCCGAACAATCAATGGTCGTTTGCGGATTGCAGCGGCGGCCTGCCCGGCACTCCCAGCACGACGCATATTTGCTTGTTTAACGGGTTCCAGGCCAACCAGGTCTATCAGCTGATTTACAAAGCAACCAATCCACCCGTCTCCGGTCTCGGTTACGCAACGACGCGTGACTTTGTTTCATTCCTCCGTTATGCGACCGCAGACGATTTCGGAAATCCGAATCCGGTCGCTGGGCTGGCCCGATTCCTCGGCCAGGGCAGTTCCCAAAGCGGCCGATATCTGCGCGATTTTATCTATCAGGGTTTCAACGAAGATGAACAAGGCCGGTCGGTCTTTGACGGCATCAACATTCACGTGGCGGGCGCGCACAAGATGCCGCTGAATTATCGCTTCGCGCAAACGGATCCATATCCGCTGCAGCACCGCGACCGGGCTATGCCGGCGGCCAATTTCCCCCGGGCATACGGCGTCAGGCAGAACCCACTGAACGGAAACTCCGACGGGATTCTGAAGCGGCCGACGAGCGACCCGAAGGTGATCCACACGGTGAGTTCCACGGAATACTGGGAGTACCGCGCCTCGCTGGTGGACACGAATGAGAGCGGCACGACCGATCTCACCCAGCCGGCGAACGTTCGCGAATTCCTGCTTTCCGGCACGCCGCACCTGGCCTCGGTAGGCGATGTGCCGACCTTGGGGGCTTGCCAGCAGCTAAGCAATCCGACAACGAATGGCGCTGTCGCCCGGGCGCTTCTGGTGGCGCTCGAGCAGTGGGTGCGGAACGGTACGCAGCCGGCTGACAGCCGCGTCCCCCGCATTTCCGACGGCACGCTGGTGCCATCGGACCAGACCAGCACTCAGTTCCCGAGGATTCCCGGTGTCACCTACAACGGCGTGTATAACGCAAGCGGGGAATACGACTTCGGCCCGCGTGTTATCGGAAATTCGGGCGTGGTGGATAATCTACCGCCTACGGTGCTGAGCACTCAGACCGTCCTGGTGCCGAAAGTGGATGCAGTGGGAAACGACTTCGCCGGCGTGCGCCAGCCTCTCGTGGAAGCTCCCATCTCCACTCTGACTGGCTGGAACCTGCGGGACGCAACTTTCACCGATGGCGACCTGTGCGACCTGCGTGGCATGACTATCCCGCTCGCGAACACGCTTTCCGACCGGCTCGGCTCCGGCGATCCGCGGCCCTCACTGCAGGAACTCTACGGTGACCATGCCACGTACGTAAACAAGATCACTGTGGCCGCGCAGAACCTGCAGGCGCAGGGTCTGTTGCTGCAGCAGGATGTGGATCAGTTTATTCAGGACGCCAACAACAGCAACGTCTTGGTCCCCGCGCCCCCGCCGATTCTGGTGTCCATCACGCCGGCGCAAGCGAGCGTCACTGGGGGAGGCCTGGTTGTCGAGACTGCCAACTTGAGCACGCAGGCTCCGGCCGGCGGTGCCGTGGTCACTTTGTCCACGGACAACGGGAGCCTCCTCGGGGTTCCGGCAAGCGTGACCGTGGCCGCGGGCGCAAGGAGTGCAACGTTTACGGTGAAAACGACCCCGGTTTCTTTCGCGACCACTGCCACGATTTTCGGCTCCTACGGCGGCGGGGATCAGAACGCCACAATCACGGTGCACCCCCCGTTTGTTACTACTACTTTGCTGACGTCTTCGGCGAATCCTTCTACCGTTGCCCAGTCCGTCACGTTCAAAGCTACAGTAACGTCCGCTTCAGCGACCATGCCTACCGGCACCGTCACGTTCTTCGAGGGTGCCACCCAACTCGGAACCAGCACGTTGAGCGCCCAGGCGAAGGCGACGTTTGCGACCAGCTCACTCTCGCAAGGCTCGCACTCCCTCACCGCTCAATACAGCGGCGATGCCAATTTCTCTTCGAGCACTTCTCCCATTCTCGCGCAAACGGTCAACGCCGATCCCGACTTCTCTGTCACCGCGTCGCCCACCTCCGTTGATGTCACTGCGAGCCAGCCAGGGGTGGTCACCTTCACCGTGACTCCTCTGAATGGCTCAACACAGACGGTCGTGTTCAGTTGCGGTAACGTGCCCTCCAGCATGACGTGTGCATTCAAGCCTCAGTCGCTAGTTCTGAATGGCAAGGACAAAGCCACGTCCAATGCAACGATTCAGCTACTGTCGAACGCGGTTTTCGTTCCGCCGGTGCGGTTGCGCCCAGGCCTCCTCCGAGCGGTTCCTTTGTGCATGAGTCTCGGTGCCATGCTTGCACTTTGCAGTTGGTGCCTCGTCGCCCGGAGGCCGCGCCGAGGCCTTGTCGGCATCCTTGCGTTGGTCTTTGTTGCATTCGGGCTCATCGGCTGCGGCGGCGCCAGCCCCGGGAGTGGTGGGGGCCAGACCGTTACCATCAATCTCACAGCGTCGGCGGGCGGGACGAGCCACTCTGCAAGCGTCACGGTCATGGTCCGATAGCCGGCGCAATGCGGTCGGCCGACGTGGAGCTGCCGCAAAGGGTTTCGAAGGTGCTTTGCGTCGACGAGTTCGCAAGACGCCGTCACTGACGATGGGGGAGGACCGCAGAGCCTGATATCCAGGGCGGGTCGCCCTCTTCCGCGCCGAGACAAAGTCAGACGAGGCCTTAAGTGGATGGCGTGACCTGATCACTGGTCCGGTGCAGGCGCATGTTGTTCAGGCACCCACTTAGGAATGCTTGAGGAGCCCAGCGTCCAACACCTGGCCAGCCGACTCGCGGCTTGTATTGACGAGGCAAACGAGCTTGTAGCACGCTGCAACCGATCCCCAGAAGAATTGGTCGGAGAGGTGGCACGGGAGAGTAAGTCTAGCAACGGCAAACGCATTTTCTGAATCATTCAGAATCACTTGATCGTGGGTAAGCTGAGCCCGAATAGAACGCGCCTCGATCCGTGTCATCCCAGCCCGGCCCGCTGGAAGCCAAATTCTCTTGGCGACGCTTATGAGCCCGATTGTCCCTGGTGGGTGGAACCTAGAAAGCCCCGCTGATGGTGACGAAGAACCTGAGCATTTCTATCGCTTTCTTGCGCCGAATTTGGGTGGTCCCACCGAATTGGGTTTGCTAGCCTGGTCGCAATCACGACCATCGCTCACAGCTTACTTGACAGTTAGAATATACGATGAGGAATGACTAAGGGAACCCGAGGTCCCGGTCACCGAAATCGTAAAAGTCTGCGGCGCCGGTGGCTGGCTTGGGGTTGACGTGGAGCCCGAACAGCCTGCCATCAATCGAGCCGCGGTTATTAGGAGACCGATCGCGAGGATTCCGGGTAAGGCACGCTTGATTCCTGAGACTTGGCTCTTGCGTTGCAGCAATGCGATCAGCAGCAAGCCCACGAGCATCGCCAGAACATACGGCCCGCTTCTGTGGCTCCCTCTGTTCGGCAGCCACGGAGTGCGCTCAGTGACCGAGCCCACGCTGATCGACAAAGTCGTCGTCGCGGCAGTCCCGTTTGGCGTCGCCAACGCTGGGGAAAAGGCACATGCTGCCGTCGATGGCAAGCCGTTGCATTTGAAACTAACTTGCTGGTTGAATCCATTTTGAGGGCTGATCGTTACGGTCGCGGTAGTCGGCGCGCCCGACGAAGCTGTTCCGCTTCCTGGCGAGATCGCGATCTGGAAATCCGCCATCAGCGCCGGCTGCGAACCAAGCAACCCGTAAACGTCGAGTTCGGTTTGAGTGCCGATGTAAACCTTGCCGTTGGCGATGGTCGGCACCATGAACTTTACCGCATTTCCCGATGTGTCGCGATTGTTCGCAGCCTGGGAGCTGTTCCAGAGTTCCATGGCAACGTTGGTGGCGTCGTGCGCATGCAGGACCGTGGGGCCCGGACCCGGCCCGGGCGAACCGTACTGGCTGCTGTCGATGGACCAGACGATGCCGTTCGAAGTGCCGTTCGCCGAGATGCTCGGGGTGGCACCAGGAAAACCGTACGACCCCGTCGAGTTGGTGATGTGAGTAAAATCCAGCGTGCCGTTGTTCAGCGGGATGGACTTGAGGACGTCGCCGCTTCCCCAAAAGTAGACGTTGTTGTTCCAGTAGGCAGGCATGCTCCACATACCGCCCAGCAGGCCAGAACCTGATTCCTGAACGATTTGCGGGTCACTGCTGCAATTCGAACAGAAGTGCTGATTACCGGCGGTCATCTGGTCGCGGTCGACCAAATAGATCCTTCCCTCCTTACTGGCTTGGACAAGTACATGCGGATGGTTGCCTGGCTGATCAGGAAGCAGCAAGACGCCGCCGGATCCCAGGTCCAGGTCGTTGCTGCTGAGCGTGTCTTGATTGAAGGGAGTGAAATAGTCCAGGAGCGACAAATCGCTCCCACTCAACTTTAGAATGCTATCGGCGAGCTCCGTTGCCGGCACGTTGGTGGTATCAAATGTGCCATTCCCCGTGGCGCCATAAACGTTTCCATTGCCGTCAGCAGCCAACCCTGCACCGGACATCCAGAAGCCGCCCAGGCCCCCGTTGGGGGTAGTGACGTAGACGCCCTTCTGAGAGAGCGTTGAGGTGTCGTAGGCAAAAAGCCATCCGTGGTACGGGCCAATGTCGCAATGCGACGCAAACGCGACATAAACGAGCCCGTTCAACAGCAAAAGCCCTGGGCGACTGTGTTGCGACTGCGGGTTAAAGGTCAGTTGACCAGCCGAGCTGCCATCGCCACTCCCCGGTACTGTTGCTGTGATCACGACCGGGCCAGGGGCCTTCTCGCTGCCAGTGGTGATGTCGATGGCGTGCAGGCGATGTGCAAACGCCCCATCTTTACTGGATTTCGCTTCGACGTACATCGTGCCGCTGCCCGGGTCAATCACCGGCGTGGCGGTGATGCCAATAATGGGTTGGAGATCAGTACAGCCCCCAACGTCGTTGTTGCTGACTGGCGTTGCACCAGAAGGCGCTCCGTGGGCTGCGTCAATCAGGCTCGCTTTCCACAGAGGGCTGACGTTCGCGCCGGCATTATTGTCGGCATCGAACGCGTATACGCTATCAGCTTCGGTGGCGACGAAGATGACGTTGTGACTTCCTTTGCCCTGAATCGCGACGTTGGGGACGTACAGCGGCTGGGCGTAAATCTGGCCGTCGACGGGTTGTGAGAACACCTTGCCAAAAACGGCCGAATTCACATTGCTGGGCGTCAGAATTGTCTCATTTAGATTCTGCCCCGTGCGCGAATTGTCGTTGTGCTGGGTCAACACAGACGTCTGTCCAAAGGCAAGAACGTTCGGGAAGAACAACATGACCACCAACAACAACATCTTTCTCATAATGAGAAGGCCCTTTCCCTAACCTATGCTCGACCCATCGGAGGCGCACACTTTCCCCTCCGCCTGATATACCTGCAATCCGTTCGCCAATTTCTCGCTGGCCCGGCGTGTTGAAAGTAGTGTCGCCAGCCTATTGAAAAACCAGGAGTTCGCCGGAGTAAGGCAGCTGCGAGCCGAAGCGAGAGCAAAATACCCTGCTCTTGTGGGGAAAAATGTTCGCGGATTTGTCCCGTACGGCGTGGTGGGTCACGGAGGAAAGGGTTCTGAAGGCTTGACCATCCATGTCGCGCGGGCCAGGGATGTGAACCACCGAGCCCCTCGTCCCGAAGATTTCCGGACACGAGATCGGGCGGAGTGCGAGTGTCGTTTTGGAGCGCTATCCCGCCGGGGGAAGCTGCCACTGGCACAATCTGAGTTGCCAGTCGTTTCCCTCTACAGCAATGGCAGCGACATAGTCAGGGTCGAGTGTGAGCGCCTGCGGCGACCAACCGGATTCCTCCTCGCTCAGGAACGCTGCCTGCTCGCCGGGAGCGAGTGAAACGTCGAAGCTGCCGAGGGGAATCTGCAGACCCGCGCCGCGGGCTTTGACGTACGCTTCCTTGCGCGTCCAGCAATTGAAGAAGGCCTGGAAGCTCTGCCTTTTCCCGACAACTCGGCGATGCTGATTTACAGCGAACATTTTTTGGAGCACCTGGTTTATGCCGAGGAAGTCAACCGGATTCTGACAGAATCACTACGTGTTCTCGAACCAGGCGGAGTCTTCAGCGTAGGGGTTCCAGACACTGTGTGGCCAGTACAGTCGTATATGAACAGATGGGAAGACTACTTCAGCTTTTCGCACGGACAGGGTTTCCTTCCCAAGTGGTGCAACACTCGCATGGATGTCATCAACGAGCACTTCAGAGGATTCGGCGTCCAGGGATTCGGCGGACACCAGTACGCCTACGATATCGAGACCTTGATCAAAGTGCTTCATCAAGCCGGTTTTGTTCGCATTACGGAACGCAGCTTCGATCCTTCACTGGATTCTGAACTGCGCAAGGTCGGTACGCTCTATGCGGAGCCTGACGTTAAACCTTGGCAGAAGGCGAACTCTCGGCCAGAGGGTATCAGCTTACAGGCCTGCGGCGATGCGGGAGGCTAGCTGCATAGAAACCGCTCGGCGACGTCTTCCATCAGTGTTTTCAAGATCTCACGTCGCCCTTTCTCCAGCGAAGGGCGACCAATCTCCCCAAACTTCACGGATGCTGTTTGTCTGCGACGAGGCCGGCGTACACACGTTCGACCTTGTCGGTAACCTTATCCCAGGTAAAATAGGCTTCAGTTTTAGCTCGACCATGCTGAGCCATTTCCCCGCATTTTTGGGGGTTCGAAAGCAATTCAAGCAGCGCAGCAGCGGTTTCCCTGGGGTCTCCGAATCCGACTAGCAGTCCGTCTACTCCGTGGTCAATCACACATTGGGTTTGGTCGGTGCGCGCGCCGATCACAGGCTTGCCGCATATCCACGCTTCCAGGTAGGTGATGCCAAAAGACTCGGCCTTTGAAGGCATCGCGAAAACGTCAAAGGCGTCATAGATCGCTGGCTTATGTGACTCGGGAAAATCATAGATCCAAACGATTCTTCCTCGTTCAGCCTCAGAGAGGCTCTGCACCACGCTAACCACTTCCTTATCCAGTGTCGACCGAGGCCCGGCAAGCACAAGGCGGACCTCGGGCCTTGATCTCCAGACCAAACTCATAGCGCGGATCAGCGTAGCAACACCCTTGTTCGGGTGCAGCCTGCCCACATAGCCCACCACCGGCAGGCGATCCAGCTGATACAACGCGGGAGGATTGTACCCGTTGCGGCCTACAAACTCGCTCGGTTCGATCCCCACTCCGATCGGTTCCGTTCGCACATCGGCTTGTTGGCGCACGTAGTCAGCTTCATAAGAAGTGTTCGTGATGACAGCGTCGCAGCTTGCGAGCATTCTCTTGTGAAGAGAGGTCGAACACCAAGGTTCCTCGACATGAAGGAGCGGAATGCCCACTAAAGTGAATTTCCTCATCCGCCGAGCCAGATAGGCGTAGTAAGCCACGGGCCAAAACCAGTTGATCGTCGAAATGATCTCTGCTTGGGTTACGAGGAGGCGCGGAATCAAGCCCGGCAAATAGGGCTTCCGTGTAATCATTTCCACTCCATCCCTGCCGAACGCTTTGGTCAAGGCACGGTATCCGCCGGGCAATTGTTGCCAGGCTCGCCATAATGACCCGGCGATGCCGCCGTCTGGTTCAAGCCGCTGCACCCGGACACGATCGATGATTTCTTCTTTCGGGAGACCTCCGGATTGAGCCGTCCAGAGAAACTGAGAACCAGAAACATTCACCGTCAGCACCGTCACTTCATGTCCACGAGCGGCCAGTCCCTTGGAAATTCTCATCGCGTGAGTTTCGGCGCCGCCGTTGGCGGGAAAGTAGGTGGGGCAGATGTGGAGAATTTTCATCGCGCAAATTGGATCAGTCCGAAAGCGTTCGTCAGAACGAAGATACTCGCTTTAGCCAATCGATGTTTTCTCTGGTCAAGGCACTCTTTACCCAGGCCTTCCACACCGCCCGGTCCCATAGAAATCCGGCATTAGTACGCTGCATCTCCCTGAGAAGAGATCGTGCTTCAGACTCCGCGCCACCTTGCTCCAACAGCTGCTCGACAGAAGTCAGCGAGACGGAGCGCAGTTGTTTGTGCATTTGCTTTCTTACGGAAGCAGGTATGGCATGCGAGTGCTTGGCGAGAAGTAACCTCTTGGCAGATATAACTTGGCGCAGCTTCTGAACGTCGTTCTTTCCCAGATGCACGCTGGTTGCTGCACCTGCATGGATGCGCCACTGGATGAGAGGCTTGGCCAAGAAGGCGACCTTGTTGTAGACCGCGATTCGCATCCAGTATTCGTAGTCGAATGCAAAGCCGGCACCTTCGGAAAATCCACCCAGCCTTTCATAACAAGCCCTGCGAAAAACCACCGTCGGAGTGTTCAGCATGTTGTACATCGGAATCAGCGTGATGTCCGGACCGTCAATGGCGTCGGAGTTCCGGTCGGGCCCATGGCCCCAATTCGTGTCTTGTTGCACGACCTTCCCGTCGCCGTCGATCAAATCGTACTTCGAATGCACGAGGCCGACATCACCATCGCGATCGAGTACGGCGACCTTTTCAGCCAAGTTCTCCGGCTTCATCAGGTCATCATCCGGCAGAATGGCCACGAACTCACCCCTGGCAAGCTCGAGGCAACGATTCCAGTTCCCACGTATGCCAAGGTTCGAGGGGTTCCTTGCGTAGACGAGACGGTCATCACTGAAAGACTTGGCGACCCGCTCGGTATCATCGCTAGAACCGTTATCCGATACGATCAGCTCGAAATCTTCAAACCTCTGCCCGAGGACGCTGCCGATGGACCGCTGCAGTAGAGCAGCACGATTAAAAGTCGGAATACAGACGCTTACTCGAGGGTTCCTCATTCTATCGTCTAGACCAATCAGAGTTGATAAAGATGCTTAAAAGCACACACGATGACGCCTATCTCACCATGCTTTCCGAGGGTCGAGCATGGTCGGTTTTTTCCTTTTCCTCCAGGGGAAGCTCAAAAGTCAGGCGCCGAGGCACACCCCTGTAGAAGAGCCAGTGCTGCCAGAAAATGCCCGCCAGCCCGTAAACAAAGCACTGGCAGTGTAGGGCTTGTGTAGGGCGCTTCTTAAGGAGGTTCCACAGCGCCGCGGTTTCCTTGATGACCCATTCCTTGGCAAGATACAGAGCGAAACGGGGAAGCGAGACAGGGAGTTCCTCGTAATATGCCACAGCCCGTCCATTCTGGAAGGAGCGCTTACGAAGCTCGGCCATGGTAACTCGGTTTCGCGGCAGATGATGGTGCACGAGAACCTGCGGCGCATAGACGAGGCGGAATCCGTTCTTGCGCATCCGCAGCGATATTTCAGTGTCTTCCCATAGACCAACTGCACCAGGGCCCAATTCCGCGCAGAAACCGCCGATCCTTTGGAATACTTCCGCACGAACCATCATGTTCACCCCGTCCAGTGTCCCAGCGAGGTTGGTCACCTCGTCGCCATGATCGCGGAGGCCAAGGGACAAACTGATCAGATCGTCCATCCAGTCGGGGCGGCCGCCCTCGCATTCCAACAATACCCGCCCCTGTGCCGCGTCGATCCCGTCTTCGCTAAACACATTGCGGATGGCTTGCAAATAATCCGGCGCGCAAACGGCATCGTCATCGGTGAACGCGAGAATATCTCCCCGGGCGGATGTGACCGCCCTGTTTAGCGCGTTGCTCTTACCGTGCTTTGGCTCCGCAAGAAACCGAAAATGCCGAGGAAACCTGTTCTGATACGATCGGCAGAGTGCCGCGGTACCATCCGTCGAGTCATTATCGACGACGAGCATTTCCCAGTCAGATGATCCGACATTAGCCGACGTAAAAAGAGATTCGAGGACGAGGGGTAGAGTCTGGGCACGGTTACGGCTGCAAACGATGACGCTGATCAGGGTGCGCACTTAATTGCTACTCTTGAGGAATCGAGATGACATAGAAGCGCACTGATTCATCTATTCTGCCACGGTGATGTCTTTTGGGGCAGAGCAATTTGCCTTCCGTTACAGAATTTAGCAGCTTTCTTCAAGTTATTTGCTTACAGTGAGATAGCGCAGTTGTTCTCTGCTTTCCTGATGGCTTCTTCCCCCGCCTGAAATCTTTTTCCACTCGCCAGCCGCCACGGCTGAGGGGGCAGACCGTCTGTGCGTGCCCCAAGCCGCTGGCACATGCTCCCAACAAGAGTTCTTAGCCCTGACCGCGGCCTTGGCAAATAAAAGAGGAATATTCAAGCGGGACTGAGTGCAAAACAGAATTACAGTTAAGTCTTTTGTTGCCATTACAAATGAATTTCTAAGCGGGACTAAATGCAGTTCCGTCGTGGCGACGCAGACCAATAGTTTCGGGCAGGGCCTAGCTTACGACGCGGGCTAACCCGCGCCGATCCCATTGTTCTCACGTCAGGCATTCTTCTCTACGGGACGTTACGGCTGGCTGCTACATTTACTGGGCGAGCAGGAACACCAGCCACCATTGTTCCCTCCGGTACATCATGTGTCACCACGGAGCCCGCCGCGACAATGGCATGCTTGCCGATGTGCACGCCCGACAGCACAATGGATCCCATCCCGATCCAAGCATGATCTTCGATGATGATTGGACCCCGCGTGACGAGGGGCTGTTTTATGTACGGCTTTCCCGGAGCCGTCCCATGATTGAAGGAATACAAAAGACAATTTGTGCTTAGTCCGACGTCGCGGCCAATTCGAATCGGAGCCACGTAGGAAATTACCTGTACACCTCGATTCACACGGCAGTCCGGTCCGATTTCGATCATGCCACCTTGACCGGTCTCCAATTGGCTGTCGCCCCAGAGATCCGCCCTGTCGCCGATTTGTATGGGGCCTCCTCCGTCCTGCTGAATGAGCATCACGCGGTCGCCTATGAAGACATTGGCGCCGAGGCGAAGGTCGGGGTGATCAAGGATCGCCTCCGGCGAGATATACCCTTTTGGATTAAGAAATTTCAGGAATTTGCGGCCTTGGAACGGCCGTGTAAAGACTATGGCCATTCGAGTCGCGAACCGGCCAAGACGGCTGAGGCCAGCGCGCTGCATCCAGAAGTTGGTCCAGCGTGTCTTGAACCAATCGGGAATCATATCCCTCCTCCGTCATGGCGGGATCGAAACACTTCGAGTTCCATGATGGATTCTGATGAGGTCATATTCTATCATTGAGGTTTACGGCCCGGAGCTATTCACGATTTTTTGTTCGAGAGAAGCAAGGATGACCTAAAAGGCTATTCGCCGCAGTCGATGGTAAGCCGCGAGCCATGGCCCGCGCCTCAATTCCTTCTCCTCGGCGATGGCATGGGTTATGGGTGGGCGTAGTAACCCTAGGGGTACTAGGAAATCTTTTGCACTTTTGGGAAGACGAATGCCCACGCGTGCTCACGGGAGGCGTCGAAAGAAGGATATATCGCTTGTTTGCTGTAGGTTATAAGGTCACCGGAGGCCGGTTGTTTGGAACATAGCTTGCGGATGCACACACCTGAAATCGAGAAAGTCTTCTCGAAATATGCTGTAGGTTCGGGTGGATCATTATCGTTTCCGGGAAAACGTGACCCATGAAAGCCGTTATCTTAGCTGGTGGCTTCGGCGTCAGGCTGAGTGAAGAAACGCACCTTAAGCCGAAGCCCATGGTTGAGGTTGGTGGGCGACCGATTCTCTGGCACATCATGCATATCTTCGCAGCCCACGGCATTACGGAATTCGTCATCGCGCTGGGCTACAAGGCGGACGTGGTCAAATCATATTTCCTGAATTTCTACGCCTTGAATAGCGACCTTTCCATCGATCTTTCAACTGGCACAACGACCGTCCGCAATGGAAATCCTCCTAACTGGAAGGTACATCTTGTAGACACAGGGCTAAATACTCAAACGGGCGGCCGGCTGAAGAGATTGCGAGACTGGTTTGAAGCCGACGAGACGTTTATGTTCACGTACGGCGACGGCGTCACCGACCTGGACATCGGAACATTGATTCAATTCCACAGCGAGCATGGAAAGTTGGCGACTGTAACGGCCGTGCGTTCTCCTGAGCGCTTTGGCAGAATTGCGTTTACAGGTGATCAAGTCACCGAGTTTTACGAAAAGTCCGTCACAGCCGAGGGATGGATTAACGGAGGATATTTTGTTCTGAACCGCAAGGTGATCGATTGCATAGACGGGGACGATGCGATTTGGGAGCGAGACCCGGTCGAGCGCCTGGCGCGCCAGGGACAACTTGTCGGGTATCGCCATAACGGATTCTGGTCGTGCATGGATACCCTTAAAGAAAAGAATACTCTCGAGAGCCTTTGGGCCACCGGGAAAGCGCCGTGGAAGATATGGTCGGAAGCACACGAAGAGTCGCATCTGGTTGGCACCGGCTAGCAGAGAGGGAAACTCAAGGTAGGCCTTCGTGATTCTCTTTGAGGCGAGTCTGCCAACGTCACTGAAAACATGAAAATTTTAATCACAGGCAACATGGGCTATGTGGGACCTAGTGTCGTGCGTCATCTACGCGCATCCCATCCTGAGGCAATTCTTCTGGGTTTTGATATCGGATATTTCTCACACTGCTTGACCAATGCTGACGTTTTGCCGGAGTGCCAACTGGACATCCAGCATTTTGGCGATGTGAGATCTTTCCCGGCGAACCTGCTCACGGGAGTTGACGCGATCGTCCATCTTGCGGCCATTTCCAATGACCCCATGAGCCGCAACTACGAAGAAGTTACGATGGATGTCAACTACCAGGCGAGCCTGCGTTTAGCCAAACAAGCGAAGACAGCCGGCGTAGCGGCTTTCGTGTTTGCCTCGAGCTGCAGCGTATACGGTTATGCAGAAGAAGGCGCCCGAAAAGAAGAATCGGCGGTGAATCCCCTTACTGCTTATGCAAAGTCGAAGGTATTCTCCGAAAACGCACTCAGAACCTTGGCAGATGAGGATTTCAAGGTCACTAGTCTGCGATTTGCGACGGCTTGCGGGATGAGTGATCGATTGAGGCTTGACCTCGTCCTCAACGACTTTGTGGCTGGGGCGGTCGCATCGAAGAGGATAGACATCCTGAGTAATGGCTCCCCTTGGCGGCCGCTCATTAATGTAAAGGACATGGCGAGGGCCATCGACTGGGCCATCACACGGAAGATGAACTCTGGCGGAGAATTCCTCGTGGTCAACGTGGGTTCGGATGTTTGGAATTACCAGGTGCGAGATCTAGCCGAAGCGGTTTCCGGCGCGCTTCCGAATGTTGAGGTCATAATCAACCAAGCGGCTCCTCCGGACAAGCGTTCTTACCGGGTCGATTTCAGTCTTTTTCGCTCCTTGGCTCCCCAACATCAGCCTCAGTTTGATCTAGCAACTACAATTGAGGAGTTAAGGAGCGGCCTCGAAGCAATGGGCTTCAGCGACGAGAACTTTCGCGAATCCAGCCTGATAAGATTGAAGGCGCTCGCTGACTTGAGGCATCGTGGGCTTCTGACCGAAGAACTGACCTGGGCAGGATCGACGCCAACAAAAATTCTTCATCCTGCCGTAGGTTAAAGCATGCAGGAGTGAGCTGCCAAGTCGTCACAAGTGAAGCGAATTATGCAGACTCTTGAACAGCCCGGAACGGCTAATCCAGTAGAGCGTCTCGGAGTACCCACAGACCGAGAATCGCGAGCCGTAGTCATTGAACCATCCCGAGGATGGTCCCGCCTCAAGCTTCATGAAATTTGGGAATTTCGCGAGCTGCTCTATTTTCTCGTCTGGCGGGACATTAAGGTCCGGTACAGACAGACGATCCTTGGCGCAGGATGGGCTCTCATTCAGCCCTTATTTACGATGGTAATTTTCAGCGTTTTCTTCGGGAGACTCGCGAAGGTGCCTTCGGATGGCATTCCGTATCCTCTTTTTGCGCTTTGCGGGTTGGTGCCCTGGACTTATTTTGCCACTACATTAAACCAGGGCGCCAACAGCCTGGTGGGCAACGCCGGCCTAGTGAAGAAAGTGTATTTCCCCCGTTTGGACATCCCGATTGCCAAAGGGATATCGGCCTTGCTTGATTTTGGGCTGGCATTTGCCTTGTTGATTGGCATGGCCCTGTACTACGGTGCGCATCCCACGCTTAGGATACTGACCGTGCCTTTGTTCCTGCTCTTGGCCATAATAACGGCTCTTGGCTCGACGTTTTGGCTTTCCGCGCTCAACGTTCGTATGCGGGACGTCGAACAAACGCTTCCATTCCTCACGCAGATATGGCTGTACGGGACACCGATTGCTTACCCGAGTAGCCTGCTGCCAGAGCCATGGCGGACCGTATTCGGAATTAATCCCATGGTGAGTGTTGTTGAAGGTTTCCGATGGGCAGTGCTAGGAGCCAAGACAACACCGGGGCCGATGCTTGTTATTTCTTCGGTGGTGGCTATTGCACTACTGGTCAGCGGGGCCTTTTGGTTCCGCCGTTTGGAAAGGACTTTTGCAGACATACTGTAGGACACCGCATGCCCGAAAAAGCGATTCAAGTAAGCGGTATCGGCAAGCAGTATCACATCGGCGTAAAGCGCGAAAGAAATCGCAATCCGCAAGAAGTTCTGACTGATGCATTCGTCTCCCCCTTTCGCCGGGCCGGGAGGCTGCTGCGAGGCCAGGCCCAAAGTGCTTCTGATCTTGATCAGACATTTTGGGCGCTTCGCGACGTTTCATTCGACGTCAAGCACGGTGAAGTCCTGGGAATTCTAGGTCGCAACGGAGCAGGCAAGAGCACGCTCTTGAAGATTTTATCGCGTGTCACCGAACCGACCGAAGGCCGGGCCGAAATTCACGGGCGGGTCGGTTCATTGCTGGAAGTGGGAACCGGCTTTCATCCCGAGCTAACTGGGCGCGAGAACCTTTTCTTGAACGGCGCGATTCTCGGTATGCGGAGGGCCGAGATTCGGCGTAAGTTCGCTGAGATTGTCGCTTTTGCCGAAATCGACAAGTTCATCGATACGCCCGTGAAATATTACTCCAGCGGCATGTATGTACGCCTGGCCTTTGCCGTAGCTGCGCACTTAGAGCCTGAGATCCTATTGATTGACGAAGTGTTGGCCGTTGGCGACACGAATTTTCAGCGGAAATGTCTCGGAAAGATGAGTGAAGTCAGCCGCGCCGGTCGCACCGTCATCTTCATCTCTCACAGTATGGCAGCTGTCGAAAACCTCTGTGACAGAGGAGTGCTTCTTGAGGAAGGGAACCTCACTTTCGCGGGAACGATGAAGCAAACGATCAATCGATACTTGCAGGGCGCTCCGTCCCCTCAAGGCGGCCGACGCTCGCACATAGTTGACCTCAGAGATGCTTCCGGCAGGCCTGCCAAATGCCCGGTCCTGCTGAAGCGTCTCGAAATGTTCACCGACGGCGATGTACCTCTATGCGGTCCCCTGCGCATGGGTAATAGCTTCAAAGCGCGGGTCTCCTTTGAGCTCGCAGAGCCTACAACCAGCGTGGGCGCCGGATTGGGATTTGATAGCCTGCTTGGGCAGAGGCTCTTTACGGCCCACAGCCTATTTGAACCCAGAAATAGCTGGGGCGAGCGGGAGGGGGAACAGGTTTTCGTTTGCGAAATTCCGAATTTTACGTTGGTTCCTGGTGATTACAAGATCAAAGTCTCGCTCGATGTTCAAAACATGGATGTGGATTGGGTGGAAGATGCTGCTCGCCTCTCGGTAGTGGAGTCTGACTTCTATGGCAGCGGTCGGTCACCATGGAACGGAACATGCGTGATGAAGCACAACTGGCAGCTACTTTCTACATCGAGGGAAGAGCAGGCAGCAATCAAGCAACTGTGATTGGTCACCAACAACCAGTTCGCCGGTTGGATAAGTGCTGCCGGTTCTGTGGAGCCAGATTGCGGGAACCGTTCCTGGATCTGGGGATGTCTCCGCTTGCCAATTCCTATCTAACAGCCGACCAGTTGAACCAGCTGGAATGCTTTTATCCCCTGCGGGTCTACGTCTGTTCCAGTTGCCTACTGGTTCAACTAGAGGAATTCGAGAGCCCAGAAAACATATTCAGTAATTATGCGTATCTCTCCTCTTATTCCAATTCATGGCTAGAGCATGCTCGACGGTACGTGGAGATGGCGTCGGAACGGTTTGGATTGACGCCCGAGAAGAAGGTAGTCGAGATCGCGAGCAACGACGGCTACCTGCTGCAGTATTTCGTTCAGAAAGGCATTCCGGTCTTGGGCGTGGAGCCCGCGGCCAACATCGCGAAGATCGCACAGCAGAAGGGCATACCGACTGTTTGCATGTTTTTCGGGGAAATGACGGCGCAGCAACTCAAGGCCCAAGGCCATCGAGCTGATTTGCTTGTGGGCAACAACGTGCTGGCGCATGTCCCGGAATTGAACGACTTTGTGAGCGGATTGAAGATCTTGTTGAAGCCGCACGGGGTTGTCACGATGGAATTCCCCCATTTGCTTAAGCTGATGGCGGAAAATCAATTCGACACGATCTATCACGAGCACTTCTCTTACTTTTCCTTGACTGCGGTCGAGCGCGTTTTTTCTGCCCACGGCTTGGCGATCTTTGATGCCGATGAGCTGCCAACGCATGGCGGCTCGTTGCGGATTTACGCGCGTCATGCTGACGAGAGCGATCCTCCGCTGGCCAGTCGGCTTGGAGATATTCGAGTGAGAGAAGGGGCCGCTGGTTTGACCCAGCCGCAGACATATTGGTCGTTCGCCGAAAACGTGAGAGAGACAAAGCGGAAGGTGCTGGAATTTTTGATCAGCGCCAAGCGTGCAGGAAAATCGATCGTCGGCTACGGAGCTCCTGCCAAGGGCAACACACTGTTGAACTACTGCGGCGTACGCTCCGATTTCCTTGACTACACGGTTGATCGGAGTCTCGAAAAACAAGGACATTTCCTGCCCGGAACACACATACCCATTTTCTCGCCCGAGAAAATCTCTGGAACGAAGCCGGAGTATGTCTTTATCTTGCCTTGGAACATTAAAGAGGAGGTCATGGAGAGCACGAAGTGTATTCGAAAATGGGGAGGGCAATTTGTCGTACCGATTCCTGAATTGAGACTCTTTCCTTGATTTTTTCGGAGACCAATCTCCGGGGCGTCTTTGTCATTGAGCCCCGCCTGCTCGAAGATGAACGGGGCTTCTTTGCCCGCACGTGGTGCCAGCAGGAATTCAAAGAGCACGGGCTAAATACCCGCTTAAGTCAGTGCAGTATCTCCTTTAACAATCGAAAAGGTACTTTGAGGGGCATGCATTATCAGGCAGATCCACATGCCGAGGCGAAACTCGTGCGCTGCACCAGGGGTTCGATCTACGACGTGGCTCTCGATCTGCGCTTCGGCTCTGCCACATTTGGACAATACTTCGCCGTAACACTAAGCGCAGCAAACAGAAAGATGGTGTACATACCGGAAGGCGCCGCCCACGGATTCCAGACACTTGAGGACAACACAGAGATTTTCTACCAGATATCGGAATTCTACGCTTCGGAAGCGGCTCGTGGAGTTCGCTGGAATGATCCGACTTTTCACATCGAATGGCCGCTTGACGAACGCTTGATTTCTGCAAGTGATCAGAATTATGCGGACTTCGAACTGCACCTGGACGACCGACCGTGAATCTCCCCGACGTCATGCAATGGGCGCGTCGGGAAAGAGCGGGCGATCAGATGTATCGCCTGATCGAAGACGCCTATCCAATCTGTCGAAGCATCACGGGTGCCGGAGTCCGGAAGACTCTAGAGCTTATCCAGCGGGAAATTCCGCTGCAGATTTGCGAAGTACCCACCGGCACACAGGTCTTTGACTGGACCGTGCCGAAAGAGTGGAACATTGAGGACGCTTACATCAAGAATTCAAAAGGTGAACGCGTGGTTGATTTCCAAAAATCGAATCTCCACATCGTTAGCTACAGCTCTCCCGTCAGGGGCAAGCTTCCCCTGGCGGAGCTGAAACAACATCTCTCTACGCTGCCCGATTATCCGGATTGGATTCCTTACCGCACGTCCTATTACAGGGACGCATGGGGTTTTTGCTTGAGTCATCGACAGCTCAACGAAATGCAAGAAGACAATTACGAGGTCTGTGTAGACTCTTCGCTAAAAGACGGCTCGCTGACTCTGGGTGAATGTTTCATTAGGGGCAAGGACGAAAGTGAAATCCTGGTGTCCTGTCATGTGTGCCATCCGTCCTTGTGCAACGACAATCTTTCCGGAATCGCCGTGGCAACGTTTCTGGCGAAATTCCTTACGTCGCTGTCCCTGCGCTATTCCTACAGGTTCTTGTTTATCCCCGGCACGATCGGTTCAATCACTTGGCTTGCTCTGCACGAAGCAAGCGTTTCGAGAATCAAGCATGGTTTGGTGTTGACCTGTATGGGAGACGCCGGGAAGACAACCTACAAGAAGAGTCGCCGGCACGACGCCGAGATCGATCGCGCGGCGCAACACGTGCTGAAACATTCCGGGCAAGATTACGACGTGCAAGATTTCTTCCCTTTTGGTTATGACGAGCGCCAGTATTGCTCTCCGGGATTTGACTTACCGGTCGGTGTGCTGAGCCGGACTCCTCACGGGCGATTCCCCGAATATCACACGTCGGCAGACGATCTGAATTTCGTGAAGACCGAATACTTGCAGGATTCGCTCGTGAAGTGCGGCTCAATCCTTTCGATTCTGGAGAATAATCGTCGATACCTTAATCTCAATCCCAAATGTGAGCCCCAACTGGGTCGCCGGGGACTGTATCGGGCGATCGGGGGACAAGCAGACTTGCGCGAAATCGAATTGGCGATGCTATGGGTACTGAATCTCTCGGATGGCAAACCAAGCTTGTTAGACATCGCCGAACGGTCTGGCTTGAGATTCGATTCCGTACGGAGGGCGGCTGACGCCCTCTTCGAAAAGCAACTGCTGGAAGAATGTGGAGACTAAGGCTCAATGCGATATCTCATAGTCGATGCTGACTATCCTGAATTTGTGCAGCAGCTGTACGCGCAAAATCCATCATTGAAAGGGCGTTCGTATGAAGAGCAAATGCGCTTTCGAAATGAGCGCCTGTATGGGATGGCGGACTACTATTCGACGAACTTCAAAAAACTTGGTTATGAGGCATACGATGTCTGGGTGAATAACGAATTTTTGCAGCGGACTTGGGCGAAGTCCCACGGGTTACGGCCGCCCAGATCCTGGCGCTGGGATTTTCGTCTGCGAAGGCGGTTTGTGCCGTGGGTAAGCCGAGTCCCTGACAAGACCTGGATGTTCAAAATCTTGGCGGCTCAGATCCAACATTACAAGCCCGACGTTCTCATCAACATGATGATGGGCTTTATTCCCCCGCATTTCCTCCAAGAGATCAAACAACACGCACGTCTCATCATCAGCTGGGGATCGCCCTGGGTGCGCACCTTATCCCAGGATCCAGCAGCGTACCGAGGATTGAACCATTTGGTTGTATCGCCATCGAAAACCATGGTGGATTATTGGAACGCAACAGGCTTCAAGGCGGATTTACTCAGACATGCCTTTGAACCTCGGATTTTGTCGATGATCGGACCGGCGGCAGACAGATCCATTCCCGTATCGTTTGTGGGTTTGCTCAGAGGCAGCTACGCCGGTCGACGCGCATCTCTGGAGTTCCTCTGCACGAGACTCCGCGAAGAAATATTCGTGTGGGCTTCCTCTTTGGAGGGTTTGTCCTCCGATTCGGCGATACGCGAGCGCCATCAAGGAAGCGCCTGGGGAGAAGATCTGTACAGAATTCTTTCCCGTTCAAAGATGACCTGGAACAATCATCACGAACTTGCCGGAAACTCCGCAGACAACGTGCGAATGTTTGAGGCCACTGGGACGGGCACCCTCTTGGTTACGGACTGGAAGGACGACTTGGGAACAATGTTTGACATCGGGAAAGAAGTCGTCGCGTATAGGAACATCGAAGAGTGCGCCGAACTGATCCGACACTACCTCGATCATCCGCGGGAGCGCGAGGAGATCGCCCTCGCGGGACAGAAGCGTACGCTGCAGGATCATACCTATTGGCATCGCGCGCAGCAGTTGGCAGACATAGCGAAAAGGAATCTGTAGCGCAGCTTGCGTTGGTGATTCTCGGAGAGGAACTATTGATGTCCGGGTTCATACAATGATGAGAAGCCTGGCCAATCAAGTTGCGGTGATCACGGGCGGCGGTAGTGGGATCGGCAAGGCAATTGCAGTTGGCCTCGCTGCGGAAGGTGCAGTCCCTGTTCTTGTGGGACGAGATATCACGAAGCTGCAAGCAGTTGCCGCAAGTCTGCGGGGGGATGCGCCGGGCGTCCGGTGCTATGGAGCCGACTTGTCAGTGCCCGGTCAGATTAAAGAACTAGCCAAGCAAATCGAGCGCGATACCGAAAGTGTCGACATCCTGGTGCACAGTGCGGGTGTCATCGAATTAGGGTTTCTAGCTCAAGCTCCCCTCGAGAATCTCGACTCTCAGTATCAAGTGAATGTTCGGGCGCCATACGCCCTAACACAAGGCTTGCTGTCGAATCTTCGTGCGCATCGGGGACAAATCGTCTTCATCAACTCGAGTGCTGGTCTTTCTGCCAGGGCCAATGTGGGGCAGTATGCGGCCAGCAAGCACGCCCTTCGCGGCATCGCCGACAGTTTGCGAGAGGAAGTTAACTCCGACGGCGTGCGAGTTTTGAGCGTCTTCCTTGGCCGAACGAACAGCCCAATGCAAGCGGCCGTCTTCAAAGCTGAGGGGCGAGACCTCCGACCCGAACTCCTTCTGCAACCAGAGGACGTTGCGGCGGTAGTTATCAGTGCGCTCGGGCTGCCCTCTCGAGCCGAGGTCACCGACATCCATATGCGGCCCTCCGTTAAGTCGTACTGAGGCGAGCCCATCCCGGAGGCCTGGCTTTGGATGATTGGACATTAGAGAAGCTACGCGTTGCACTTTTCGTGGCGCGGGCTTTGAAACCACTGACCAGGATCCTACCTGGCGACGACGCCCCCGTCCTGCCGGGCAACATAGAAGCACTGCCCGGGTTCCAGGTAATTTCCTGGCCGAGGGGATGCTGTTCATTGCGCTAGGCCTTTGCTACTATGGCGCCAACTATCTACCAAGTTGAGGAGCCCGATGTGGTTGCTTTTCAAGTCATCGACAGTATGGATGGCTTTGCAGCGCGTGGCGATTGGACCGGACGCTGGCCAGGGGTCGTGAGACCCCTGCTGAAGTGGAGCACAGAAGTCAGGCCGCGAGGACCCAAGCCACTCCTTTGATGCGATTGAATTTCTTCTCTGCTTCGAGTAACCCTGTGGCCGTCCAACGAAGTGACTGATCCCCTTCTCGCCACCGCTTCACGTTTCGCGCCACTCGCTCCACCGTCGAAAGGCACGACTCGATCGGATTGGTCGAAGACAGCGTTCGCCGCAGCAGGGCGCCCACACCGAAACGATGCACCGTCAGCGTTTCTTCCAATCCCTCTTTCAGGCTGTGCGCGGCGCTGGGATTGATTCGCTCCAGTTGCCGGACGATCTTCTCCAGCTCCCCCTTGGCCTCCGCGTAGCCGGCCATTCCGCCGCTTGTGGATTTGACAGCGCTGTACCTCGGCCCGTTCGCCGAACACCTTCTCGATCCCGGCCCGCAGCGCCTTCGCACCATCGATGACGAACAGATACCGCCGATCTTGCTTCAACCCTCGCGCCACCAGGTCCTCCAGCAACGACTTCACGACCGTCGTGTTTTCCATCGCGCCTTGCCACAGCCCCAGAACGTGCTTTTGGCCACTGCTTGCGATCCCCAGCGCTACCACCAGCACTTGTTTGCCGATCTCGATCCCGTCGATCAGCAGCGCCACCAGATCCAGTTCGCCGAGTTTTCTCTCGCACAGCTCCTGGAGTTGCGCCGCACTGGCTTGCACGAATTCTCGGCTCACGCTGCTCTTTTCGATCCCGTAGCCATCCAGTACCGATTCCACCGCGCGGTGATAGTTCCGCGTTGTCAGCCCGGCGACGATGCCTTCCCGCACCGCTCGCTGCCGCCGCCCGTCGTGCTGTAGTCGGGCGTAGCTGTCCAACGCTACTTCTTCGCCTTCGCGTGTGCGCACCCGCGGCCGGGGGATGGACACCCTCTGCCCGCCGAACACCACATAACCCGGCTGACGTCCCCAACGCACACAACTCGTCGCCGGATCCGGCCGATGCGGCGGACCTACCCGGCGCGCGACTTCCTCATCTAGGATCGTGCCGATAATCTGGAGCCCCGCGTTCCCCGTCAACTGCTCGACTTGAGTCTGCAGTTCCTCCCACACCTCGACCATCGGCAGCGGCATCTCCACCAGCAGCTTCCCGTTTCCCATTACGTCAAACTTCTGATTGGACTTGCTTCCTGTTCCCTGATGCGAGGGACAACTTCCACAAAAGGTTAAAATGGCTTATTTTG
>JBARRP010000282.1:0-2972 GCA_049644285.1 Candidatus Acidiferrales bacterium
AGTACCGATCGAACCGCGGCTGCCGGGAATCGGTTGGCACCGATGAGAGACCACCAAGACCACGAGCGGTGCTTGCGGCTAGGTCCTCCCAGCCACCGACGCGCAGGTATGGAGTCCGCACCACGCGTACCTGAGGGGGCAGTTTTTCCAACAGTTCCGGTTCTTGGTCGCCTTCTCGAACCCGCGTCGTGAGAACAGTGGGCTGCCAGCCAAACTGCGGCAAGCATCCGGCAAAGCCGGTCATGCGGTAAACAGCGGGCGTGCGTTGGGGGGGGAAGTCAAACGAAACGATAAGCACCCGTTTCGTCTTGGACGACGCACGCGCCTCTTGCTGCGACGCCCCTATGAGACTTGGCGAAGACGCTGACGATATGCTCATAAAACCGCTCGCTTAACTGCTTTGCCGACTCTAACAACTGGAGCCGGGAGACAGCTGGCCGCCAGATAGGCAAGGGTTCGCCTATTTGTCCAATCATGAGTCAGGCTCAACACAAAGTTTTTCCTGGCTTCCTTTAGCAACATGCGGTCGAAATGGTCGTAGCCCACGTCCCAGTAGTTGATTGCCAGTTGACGTCTCACACGGCGCCGGCTAGGAGGAGTCATGTCAGGGTAATTCTTGAGTGCCTTCTCAAACGACACGATTCTCTCGGCGGCCGTCTTCGGCAAATTCGAAGAAAGACTTCCGTCCCAACTTCTCTTGATCACCAGTGGTTTGTTGACCAGTGCGATTTTCCAGCGATAGCAGATCCGGAGCCAAAGGTCATAATCTTGGGCGATCGACAGCGTCTCGTCGAAGTCGCCGACATCATCCAAGCAGGAGCGCCGGACCACCGTGCCCGAAGTCAAGATGAATCCCGAGCGAACGAGCTCGTCGAAAACGTAGCCGCTAGCCGGAGCCAGGTTGCTTAGATAGGAGGGCTCAAGGACTCCTTTTTCAGACGTGACTCTCCAATCCGAATACACGAGTCCGAGCTCAGCGTCCCGATCAAGTAAAGGAATCTGCTCCGCCAGTTTACCGGGTAACCAGAAATCATCGGAGTCAAGGAAAGCTACATAATTGCCTTGGGACTTCTGGATACCGTGATTGCGTGCTGCCGAAACTCCCCTGTTGTCTTGCTTCAAATAAGAGACGCGATCGCCAAACGAACGCACCACGTATTCCGTGCCATCGGTGGATCCATCATCGACCACCACAACCTCGAAATCCGAGTAGGTTTGGCCTAACACACTCTGGATCGCTTCCTCTAGGAAGGCGGCCGAGTTGTAAGTGGGTATAACGACCGAAACCCGAGGCATATGCTGGGACTCCACGGCTATTTTGCTCGCGCGACGTGAAGGACGCGCCTTCTCTGGTAGGCGTCCTCTAGCTTCGCAACTGATGTCATTCCCGAAATCCGCCCTACAAAGTAGTCAGAATATCAACCATTCGTTCCACGTCCTGCGGACGAACGAGAGGACTAACTGGCAGAGTCAGCAATCTCTGGGACAACAGCTCTGCGTGCTTCCGGTGGAAGTCACCGACTGACATATACGGTTCGATGCCTGCGATGTCACAGACTGCACTGGGGTAAAACGAACCGGCGCCGATACCCGCGCCACGGAGACGACTCACCGCCCGCTCACGGGTTACGTTGTCCCGGGCAACAACGGGCAAACGCACGAAGGTCGGATGTGTATTTAGGGCTGGCCTTGGAAAGTGGAAATCTGAGCTACCTGCAAGTGCTTCGGTAATCGCCTTTGCATTAGCCCGGCGAACCTGGTTCACCTTCGGCAGCCCATCGAGCAGTTGCGGCAGGAGTCCTCGGCACAGCGAGTGAAGTTTCTCCGTCCGGAACGCCGGATCAAATTCCGTCACTCCCAGTTTCAGAAACGGCATGGAATTCGGGATCCAGTAAAGGCGGGGGCTCAAAAGAACGGAGTAGACCAGCATTTCTAACAGTAACCAAGCACCGTGGATCGACGACGGGGTATTGAGGTTCTTCGCTTCCGCCTGCACGATGCGGGCAATCTCCTCTGAATTTGTGACGATCAGCCCGCCCTCCATTGCTGCCACGGCCTTACCGCGATCAAGACTGAAAACTCCGACGTCACCGAGCGTACCAGCGAATTGCCCATTGCGTATGGCACCTAGGGCCTGGGCCGCGTCGTCCAACACAAATGCTCCCTTCGCTTTCGCGACTTGCCGGATGCGCGGAAGATCATTCACGAAACCAAACAGATTAGACGTCACGACGCAGAGCAACCTCTTGTCCGGCAGCGCTTCGAGTTGCGAGAGATCAAAGTCAAGTGTGTGCGGGTCGATCTCAACCGGATAGAGCTTGAGTCCGGCTCGAACAACGGAAGCTGGGACTGAGAAACACGTGTACGCAGGAAGAGCCACCACATTGCGCTCCGGCTGAAGACGCTGAAGACTTCTAAGGATTAGCCACAGCGCGGCTCGCCCGGACGAGACCCCGAAGACGTACTTGACCTGAAAACGTGCGGCGACCGATTTAAGGCATTCCTCCGCGTGGCCATTGGAGGGGAGGGCCATCCTCAATGCGCGGAGGATTTGAGTCATTTTCAATGGAACTCCCGCAGGTGGCACAAATCGCAGCATCACTTGGTTGCCTTAGGAGGCCGCCAGCGCGAACTTGCGCTCCGGGTCTCTTGGTTCTGCGAGCTCTATTGCGGGCTGCTTCTGTAGGCAGGCGACATATAAACCCGCGCTCAACCCTAGAAGAATCCACAAGTGAGGATAATAGATCACGGCTATGAAAGCCCCACTGACAAGATAACCCACCATGGCCAAATCCAACCCGACCGACAGTCGATACTCAAAATTGCGACGATCCGCCAGACCCAAAGCCTGCAGGCGCCGACGTGTTCGGGCATTCAACCGGAAAAAAAAGACCCAAAGAGCCAATAGTGGCACGCTGCCCGCCAGGCCGGTCTCCGACAGGGCCTGCACATAAAGGCTGTGGGGCACCCAC
>JBARRP010000283.1:0-6464 GCA_049644285.1 Candidatus Acidiferrales bacterium
AGTTAAGGTTTGATTCGCGGGGTATTCGACTTCGTCGGAAGAAAATGCGTGCGCGCAACTATGTCTCCTGTGCTCTTGTCGCAGGCGAAGTAATCGGCATCGTGCCTCGCGGCGAGGCGAGCCAAACGCTCCTTTGCGTTTTCTAGATCATCGGAGGATCCAACTCTTGCGATGGATGATGCGTCTGGAACTATCCTGAAGATGTCGTACCGCAAATCCGAATGGGCGGCTATGCGCGTTTCCAATATGCAGTGTTCTAGGAGACTAACGGATTGTGCCAATAGCTCAGCCTTTTCATCTGACCCCAGATGTGGCCGACGCAGGCGGCCTAAATTCATCTTTAGAGCCGTACGCCATTGGTTGGTGGAATCATGCAACTCCCGTGCAGTCCGCCGTTGATCATTGGCTCTTACGCGTAGCAACTTGCCAGTGAAACTACAAAGGGACTCTTCCAGCTTTTTCTGCTTGGTGACTTCTACAACAAACGCGCCGACTTGCCCTACCCTCCCCGTGGAGTCTCTTATCGGGAAGTAGTTCCCAATCCAGTGGCCTACTTCGGTTCTTGCGGGCAACTGAGCGGTGATCTCAAAGTTCAACACAGCCTTACCGGTAACCAAAACACGTCTCAATGCAGGTTCGATTCTGGCGGACGCGGCTCCAAGAATGTTGCGTAGTGTTTTGCCGAGATGCGCTTCGGCTGGAATGCCGTTGATTCCGGCCAGAGTGTTGTTGATGGCTTGGAAACGGAACTCGTTATCGGTGATGGCAAGACCGACAGCGGAAGTACTGAAAAAACCGGCCAACACCTGTTCGGGCTCAATGAAAACCTGTGATGCCGCGAACTGACCCCAGTTGCTTGAGACTTCAGTCGCTCTCTTGTGCTTCACAGTGACGCTCCTCAAACCCAATGGAACACCAAGGACCCAACATGGCCTGGATGCCCATAACCTCTCCGAGTCTTCGGACGTCTGGAAACAATATAGATCAGTTTAAGGGGAGGAGGAAGCGATGATTCCCATTAGCGCCCTCTTTGAGGGTCACTGCTTGCTGAGCTGGGCCGCGCGGCACAGGACCTGCTCGGCGAGCGGCCCAGCCGCTTCGTGTCGCGCCGAGCTGAAACCTAGTTGGGAAGATTGCGGCCCAGCCTCAAACGCGCCCGGCGTGAATCTCGGGCTTGGCAGGCACGGTCGATCCACTCTGCGCTGAGTTCTCTCGGGAAAAGCTCGCTGTCGGGTACGCGGAACACACGATGACAAAAGGGACACTCCATCTCCCACGAATCCGTCACTGGATCGTGACGCGCCCTGTGCAAGACTGGGACCACAAAGGCGCAACATAGGCCGTTCGGGCAGACCGCACCGGATAGGATGGGACTCATTTCTCCTCCAGGACCGGGACGAGCGAGAGACATCACAGAACGTAAGTCCCAGACGCCGCGTGCGTCAATCCGTACAAATGCGGATGCGGCGGCTCGCTGGCCTCAGAAGTGGAGCATCTCCTCGAGCCTGGCATTCAATTCGCGAAGGCGCGCGCTGACTTGCGAAGAAACCAGTGCATAGACTCCGGGCTCAAGGAGTTGGGGAGCCGGCTGGGCCGAAGGAAAAGGCTTCCAGAGCGTCAAGATCCAGATTATGAGGAGCACTTCAAAGGAGATCACACGGACTTGCGCCCACCACGGATACAGATTGCTCACTGATTCACGGAAGGCGGTGTTATTGGCCACCTGCACCAGGGAATAGAAGGAAAGTCCCAGTGCGATTCGCCCGATCATGCGATCCACCTTCACGCCGTAATGGCGGCAGAACAGCAGAGCAAAGAGCAGAACGCCCACGATCGAAAGTTCGAGCCCGCGGTCAATGGAGAGGATCAGGTAGGGTGCGTACCAGTCGCTGGCACGAGACGTTACGGCTGCAGCACAAATCAGGATCGCCCCGAGCGCGATCAGGAGACCTTGGCACAACCTCCACACCCCCCGGTAAGGACCCAAAACCCGAAACAAGATCTCCGCAATTACGGCGCCGCGAGCCGCCAACAAACCTGCATCAGTCGTCCAATAGCTCCAGAAGTACTGAGGGGATGCCAAGCCAAACAGCCTGAGAGGGATTGCTCGAATTACCTCACTCAGCACAAGGAGAACGAGATACGCGGTGAAGAGCGGGAGGCGTCGGAACAAGTTGCGCCGGACGGCCAGAACGCAAACGAGCCCTTCGAGCGAAAGACCCGCCCCCCAGTGCAGGGACGCGAGCACGCTAAGATGCATAGATGCTAAAGCAAATCATAACACCTGCCGAGTCTGAAAATGGACGCTCGCAGAGTCGGAGAGGCCCGTGGGACCCAACCTCATTACTTTTTATTTGATTCGACGTGCAGATTGTTCGTCACCGAGAACACTCCGAGGACGCCATTCGCCCGAATGTTGACCAGGTCTTTGTCGGCTTGCCGCTGGACGAAATAGAGGGTATCGATTTAAATGACCTTCAGGATCAGCCGAATTGTGGGTTCCGCTTGCACCAAGAGTTGGTTCGGCATGTTGCGGATGGTAGGCTCGATCTGTACCAGTTGAAGAACCATTTCGGGGCGATGTTCGCGGGTAACGTGCGCGGTTATGGCTTCCGCCTGCCTTAATTTGAAATCGTCGATGACTTCTTTTGTGTGGGTCGCCATGTCCAAAGCGACGAATTCGACCAAGACATCGAACCGGCTGAGAAGATCGATTACTTGTGGGGACTGGGTCTCGTCGAGGCTGCTTCCGTTTATCTCAACTTCCTGCTTGGGCCATCCATCCCGCAAGCGTGGGAACTGATAAAAGAGTTGCTCTTCGCTTGCGGACGGCACGATGAGCGCGAGGACGAGTGAAAATGACCTTTGCTGCGCCTGGGGCACAACAAAGCTTCCGGCTTCATCGATGTATATCCGCACGTGCAATTCTGTTTGTACTGCTCCCAGTGTCGCATAGAAACGCACGGCTTCGCCCCATCCGCGCGGTAGGGCGTTGAGTTGCATGCTGTTGATAGATATTGACAAATCCCCGGCTATTCCCTGTGTCAAAAACCCTGCGGAATAAGGAGGCTCTAAACCATTGTGTTGCGGTTCGCGAAACTGGACTAAGGCTGTGGGTGAGACCGACAGGTTTTTTGGAACGAGTGCTACTGCTGGGCGGCACGGGCTTTGCGGGCGATGAGGAGGAAGCCTTTGGCGGTGGCGTCTCTTTCAAGCGCCTCAAGGTGTGCGCGACCCGCGGCCGTCTTCCTCGATTTCATTTCGTTCTCACCGAGCGCCAATCGCGCTTCGAATTGATACTGGCCGAGTCCGAGCTGGGTTGCTTCCGCGAGAACTCCCTCAAGATCCTTCTCCGCGTCCTCGTTTCGGTGCATTGCGGCACGCGCGCGCGCAGCCGCCATTCGAAACTTGAGTCGGGCCTCGGCATATTGGCTACGGGCCACGGGGCTGGCCAAGCGATCTATCTCCTTTTCGGCATCGGCATTCTTGTCCTGCGCGAGAAGCGCTCGCACCAGCACCGCCTGCGCCATAAATTCGCTGTCAGCTAGCTTCTCCGCCCGAAACTCTTCGATGGCTTGACGCGCCGACACATCGGCTTCTCGGGGTTGCCCTTCTTCCATCTCCAGTTCGGCAAGTGCGACCCGGCTCTCAGCGGCGGAGGCTTTCTCGCCAATCTCTTCCCGGATTTTCAGAGAATCCAGACATTGTTTTCTCGCCTCGGTCAAAGCACCTTTCAGGAGGGAAACACCCGCCAGGCCATACAAGGCGTAGCCGGTGATACTTTTGTCGCTGATCTCCCGGGAAAGCGTAAGCGATTGATCGTAGCTTTTCTCGGCCGCAGCGAGATCGCCTTGTTGCGCGAGTGCGGAGCCTATCGCGACCAGAGCATATGCCTGCCCGTCCTTGTCTCCAATTTCACGAAAGAGCGCAAGTGCCTTCTCGGAGGAACTTTTCGTACTCGCCCATTCGCCCCGCAGTAAAAACACATTGGCGATGTTTGTGAGCCCGTATCCTTCATAATCCTTATCGCCGATTTCGTGAAAGATCGACCGCGCCTGCTCGAACTGCTTTCCGGCTCCGGACAGATCGCCGCGCAGCAAGAGGATATCGGCAATATTATTCAGCGCAACGGACATACCGTGCCTGCTGCCGGTTTCGCGAGATACAGAGAGCGCGTCCTGATAGGCCCGCAACGCCCCGGGGACATCTCCTTGTTTCAGAAGCGCGGTTCCAGTAAGCCCCAGCACCCGTCCGACCCCCGGCCGATCCCTCGTTGTGGAGTAAATTCGTTTTGACTCCTCGGCCACTTGCATGGCCTCTTTGAACTGGCCGAGGTTCTGAAACGCCCACCCTTCCGAATAGAGTGCACGCGCCTCAAACAATTTGGCGCCTTGTTTCCTGGCCTTCTCGGCGGCGATCGCGGCGGCGGATTGTTGTCGCTTAAAATCCCCCAATGATTCCGCCGCATTGGCCTCTGTTTGGTCGATGCGGGGATCTTCGTTCGCTGGAGACGGAAGCTTGCGCATCGCATCCACGGTTCCCAGCGCCTCCTTCCCTTTGCCGGCGCTGGTCTGCGCCGATGCCAGCCGCAGGCCATAGTCCAGGTTATCGGGAAAGAAACTCCACAACGTTCGGTAGATCTCGACCGCCTTGTCCCATTCGCTGACGGTCTCTCGATAGCGGCCTTCGATCATGAGCCGGTCTTCTCGCGACAGATTTTGGGATAGCTCGAAGGCTCTCTTCGCTTCCTCTTTCGCTTTTGCATCATAGCCCAGAGTGCTCCACGCCCCGGCTAATGCGGAATGGGCCGAGGCATAGTTGGGATCCACAGCCACGGCCTTTTCCAACAAGTCGCGGGCACCGAGTGCGTCGAAGACTCGCAACTTTGCCAGCCCTTCCGAATAGAGCCGCGTCGCTTCGGGATTCGACGGGAGCGAGGCGCGCACCGCCCCCGCATCCACCATCGACACCGACCCGGCGCCCAGCTTTTCCCGCAACTTCTCCCCGACGCGGCCGGCCAGATCGGAAACTTCTGCCTCCTTGCCGGAATCCGCCACCGCGGCGAGCGTCTCCCCCGACGCTGCATCCTGCAGTCGCAAATCCACGCGCACCTGCCCGTTCCCCAGTGCCAGATAGGACCCGACCACCACGTTATCCGTGCCGACATTCTTTCGAATCCGGTTCAACGTTGCCTTGCTGTAGGTGTCCTCTTCAGGCAACGAAAGACTCATTGTCATCTGCGCGACGTTTTCGCCGGGGATCAACCGCAGCTGCTCGCCGGCCGCCAACTCCGTCGTCAGCATTTCCGCAAGCGCTGTGGAAAGCCACAATTCATCCGGGCGTCCCGAAAGGTTCTTGAAGCCGAGGATGGCGACCGAACGTCGTGTCTTGATCGGGCTAGGAAGAAAGCTAAGGCTTGTTGCGCTTCCGCGGTGCAAGCGGTCGCGCAAACCGCCAACGTTAAGACCAAAGATCACCCCCGCGATCAGGAGAACGCCAAGCGACACGAACACCCAGCGCCAACGCCACGGTCGTGACCTCACGCGCTGTGCCCGCACGGTTTCCTGCGCCAGGCCGCCGGCGGCTTCAAGCGCTGCCAGCAGTTCTCGCGCTGTCTGGTAGCGCTGCGCCGGCGTCTTCTCAACCGCTTTCATCACCACGCCCTCGAGCGCGGGTGTGATCAGCCGGTTGTGCGTGCTGGGCGGCGACGGCACCTGGTGCAGGATGGCGCCGATCAACTCGGCACCCTGCGATTGGGGAAACGGGCGCTGGCCGGTGGCCATCTCGTAGAGCACGGCTCCCGCGGAGTAAATGTCGCTGCGCGCATCGGCTGGTTCGCCCCGCAACTGTTCCGGCGACATGTATGGCAGTGTCCCAGAAACGCCCTGCGTCTCCGTGATGCTCCGCGTCACGTTCGCTTCGCCCGTCGGCTGGAATAGCGTCGCGAGGCCGAAGTCGAGGATCTTGAGGCGCCCTTCGGGCGACACAATGAGATTCCCTGGCTTGAGATCCCGATGGACGACGCCTCGCGCATGGGCCGCCGCTAGCGCGTCCGCGAGCTGCATCCCGAGCTTCAATACCTCGCCCTCGTCGAGGGGGCCCGCGGCCAGCGTGAAACTCAGCGTGGCGCCGGGAATCATTTCCATCGCCAAGAAATCCACACCGTGCTGAGTGTCGAAGTCAAAAACCGTTGCGATGTTCGGGTGACTCAGCTTTGAAAGCGCCTGTGCTTCCTTGTGAAAGCGTTTGCGCGCCGCGTTGTCCGTGAGCGCACCTGCCGGCAGAACTTTCAGGGCAACATCGCGGTCGAGGTGCTCATCGTGGGCGCGATACACCTCGCCCATGCCACCCGCACCGATCTTCTCCTCAATTCGGTAATGGCCGAGGGTCTGGCCAATCATAAGGGAGGAACCGCCTCTAGCCGGGCATCTTAGGCCGCACCCTTGAGCTAGTCAACTGAGCTA
>JBARRP010000284.1:0-24263 GCA_049644285.1 Candidatus Acidiferrales bacterium
AATGGCAGCAGCCAGATGGCGTTGACTCCGAGTTCTTGCAGATAGTCCAGTTTCTGCGTGAGACCGGGAAAATCTCCAATGCCGTCGCCGTTGCTATCGCAAAACGTGCGCACGTGCAGTTGGTAAACAATGGCGTCCTTGTACCAAAGAGTCTGGCTCCGCTCTGCCACCGCTCGACTCTCCGCTCTTGGCTTCGGAATCAAGACAGCCTGCACAAAAAATACTCGAAATCGCGTTCGGTGCGCACTCCTCGCCGCACCTCGAACGGGAATGATGTTGACAGAAGTCATCCTGCCGGGACAAGTGTCAGCGGCGAAGAACGTTAAAGGCAAGAAACAGGCCAATCCAGTTAGCGAACCCGCCACGCCTGCCAGCGAGCAGAAGGGTGAAACGAGATCAGATGCACGTGCCTGGACTCGGCTTCGGGGTTCTCATCGAAGCATCGGCGACACTAATTGCCATATCCCGAGAAGAAGTAGCATAACGGCAAACACGCGACGCATCCTACCGGGCGAGAGTTTCGCGGCCAATTTCCCTCCCACCCAGCCTCCTAGAAAGACACCCGGAATGAGCAAGAGTCCGGCTTTGACATCCACTTGGTGCGCTCGATAGTATACGAGAAATGCCAGAAGCCCGGTCGGAGGCACCAGCGCTACCAAGCTCGTTCCTTGCGCTCGATGCTGCTCGTAGTGGAAAAAGAAGGCGAGGATCGGCACGAGCAGCACCCCGCCGCCGATGCCGAATAATCCGGCAAAGATTCCCACGACGCACGCCGCGGCAAAAATCAGCAGGAGACGTCTCCGCAACTCAGACATCCCGCCCCCTGGCAGAATCAGGGTTGCGAGCTTCCCTCCAGAGCAAGGTGGCAGCCAAGATGAGGAAAAGTCCAAAGAGCGCACCTAGGTGAGGAGAGGGCGTTCGCACCGCAATCACGCCACCGGCATAGCCTCCAAGGAGAAATCCCGCCGCGCAAGCCAGCCCGCCCTTCAAGTCCACCTCGCGTTCCTTCCAATATACGCACAGCGCTCCCAGCCCGGTCGGAGGCAAGAGGACCAGCAATGACGTTCCCTGCGCCAAGTGCTGGTCCATCCCTAGCAGATACACCAACGCCGGGACGATGATGGTTCCCCCGCCGGCGCCCGTCAGCCCCACCAGAACTCCCACCGCCAGACCGAGAACGATGATCGCGACCGCGTACATCCACTTTTCTCCGGAACACATCCAGTAAGCAGCCGGCATGTTCGCGCAAAACTCCAGGCCGGGCAACTTGAATCCGATGACCGCAAGCATGTCGCATCTTTATGTTGCCTAGAAGACGACTCAGCAGATCCTTGCATGCAACTGTTGCCCGTGATTCGGGTTAGATTGACTGTTGGAGTGTGAGAAGGCGCCTCAGAAGGAAACATTTCCATCGGCCTCGGTCTTCTCTTAGATGAAACGAGGCCCAGCGGATTAGCGTCATTTCAATCGGAGGTCTCAGATATGAAGCGGTCTCGCCTGGCATTTTGCGCGGCGTGCCTGGGATTGGTTATCGGCGTTCTGATTCCCAGCGCTCACCCGCAACAACAGCAAACGGCGCCCTCCTTGCGCGCCGTACGCTACGATTCTGCGACGGAAGTCGTCACCAAAGGCACGATCGAATCCCTCGAGCAGCAAAAGAATCCCGCCGGCCTGAACGGCACTCATCTGATTTTGCGAACCGTCCCTCTTGCGCTCGACGTTCATATGGGCCTCTTTGGCCCCAAAGACATTCCCTTCCACGTCGGTGAACAAGTCCAGGTAACCGGATCGCTCGTCAATCTCGGCGGAAAACAAATCCTGCTCGCCCGCGAGATCCGCTCTGCCAGCCAGGTGCTCACCGTGCGCAACGCCCTCGGCATCGTAAAGCGTCCGGGAAATAATTCTCGAGGGGAGGGAGCCCAGCAATGAAAAAACTTCTTCTCTGCTCCCTCACGCTCCTCACCCTGTCTGCTTGCGGCGGCGGCTCTTCTTCCAAGACGCCCTCGATCTCGATCACGCCCACTTCTGCCTCGCTGGCTCTCAACGGCACCTTTCGATTTCAGGTGAGCCCTTCCGGTACGAGCGTGACCTGGGAGGTGAACGGGGTAAAGGGGGGTAATTCGACCGTCGGTACGATTGATTCGAGTGGCAATTACACAGCTCCGGCGAAGATTCCGAGCAGCAATCCCGTATCCGTCACAGCCGTGTCCACCGCCCAGTCCTCCATGACAGCCTCTTCCCAGGTAACCATCGTTCCTGTAACCCTGAACGGCCAATACGCCTTCAGCTTCAGCGGTACAAACGTGAATGGCAGCTTCTTCATCGCCGGCAGCTTCACCAGCGACGGAGCCGGCAATCTCACCGGCGGAATCGAAGATATCAACAGCGCCACGGGCGTCACCAAAGCCATAGCGCTCTCGGGGAGTTACACCGTCGGCGTGGATGGCCGCGGCGTGATCTCGTTCAAGGCCAACGGCAAGACGCAGACCCTCGCTTTTGTGATCGAAACAGGCAATCACGCCCAGATCATCTGGTTCGATAATGCCGCGAATGGCTCCGGCACGATCGACAAGCAGGCCTCCGCTGCCTTCTCATTGAGCTCCCTCAAAGGCAACTACGCCTTCGGATTCGACGGTGTCGACGGCAGCGGCTTCACACTGTCGTGGGTGGGGACTTTCACCCTGGCGACGGGCACTGTCACGGCCGGCCAATCGGACCTGAACGATCAAGGGCATGTTCTGGCCAAGACAGTTACGGGCGGTAGTTTCAACGCCCCGGACACGAACGGCCGTGGAACCGGCACCATCGATTTCGCCGCTGTAACCTTCAATTATGCCTACTACATCGTCTCAGCCAGCAAACTCGTGTTCATTCAGATTGACTCGCAAGATGGCGTGGTCGGCACGGCCGAGCTCCAGCCCAGCCAAACATTCAGCTCTCAGTCGCTCGCCGGGAATTACGCCTTTTCGTTGGGGGGAGTCAACACGATCGGCGCCATTGCAGAGGCAGGACAATTTAATGCCAACGGAACCACGTTTGTGCTTTCCGGCGAAGTCACCGAGAACAACAACACGACGCTCAACAGTGGCGCCGTGCTAAGCGGGACGAACACCGGCATTGTCAGCAATGGTCGTGGGACGATGACGCTCAACTTGCCGGTCGGCACTGCGAGTTTTGTCTTCTACATGGTCTCAACCAGCCAAGCGTTCATCCTTGAAACTGACACGAACCAAGTCACAAGCGGCCAGATCCTCGCACAGGGCGGTGGCCCGTTCCAGGCGTCGACCCTGACCGGGAATGTCGGCTTCCAAGTTTCGGGCGTCGCTTTTTTCTTCACCTCGTTCAGCAGCTCGAACGCACCGGTAGACAAATCCGGTCAGTTCCTGTCAGACGGCATATCCGCCTTCAAAAGCGGGACCGAGGACCTGAACCGGCCCGGCCAAACTCCGTTCTCGACCCCGATCATAAGCGGCTCAGGCTACACGGTGGATAGCACCGGCCGCGGCAGCTTGACCATTACGATCAACAGTGGGGGAACTGCTTCAACAACCTACGACTTCTATTTCGTTACCCCCACCCAGATTCTTCTGATCGGCACCGACACTGTCTCAAGCCAGGTGACGCTCGGGGCCGGGCAGAGTCAGCCATTCTGACATACCCGAGGTCACCCGGGGTGTGTGCGCTCTGCGCCCCACACCCCATTTTTGTCACGGGGGCATCACTCCTGCGAACCAGCCGAAAGTGAGCAAATCTCCCACCGGCATCGACAAACGCTAACCCTTTATTTTACAGACAGTAGCGCCCCAGTGCGCCGCCTGCGCTGTTTACTCACTGGCGTTTCCGTGCCGCAATTCTATGGCATCACTGCGTCGCTTCCCGGTATTGTAAACACAGAATGGCGCGCAAAGCCCCTTCCCAACATTGGGCCGCGGACACCGGTCGCCGCCGCAGTATGCGCGTTCTCCTCAGCGTGCCAATCCTGGTTGTAGGCACCGCCGCCGACGGCAAGAGCTTCGAGGAAGAGACACGAACTCTGGTCGTGAACGCACACGGCGCGCTCATCTCGCTGCACAGGATGCTCAAGCCGGAGCAAACGGTCACGATCACGCACAAAATGACCGAGGAAACCCAGGAATGCAAGGTCGTGTACTTGGGGAACACGCAAGCGGGCAACACTCAGATGGGCATCGAATTTGTGAAGCCGTCACGAACCTTCTGGCAGGTTGATTTCCCGCCCGACGATTGGGTCGTCCCGGATAGCTGATCCTGCTCACCCACTGGCCGGAGAGCTAAGGCGCGCTCTTCGTGAGTTCTCCACGCACATTTCCGAAGGGCAGCTCCGCCGAGATCAGCACCGGTGTGCGCGCCGCATCCTGCGCCAGCCAGAGTTCGAAACCGATCTGCGAGACTTCTTTGCCGTGCTCGAAAAGATGGATGCCGATGCAGGACGCGCTGAAGGTTCCGGCATCGACGGTGACCTTCTCGGATGCATTCTCGACTTTTGCGCTCATCTCATAGAGGTTCCGTCCGTCGTACACCGGCGCGCGGACTTCCGGCAAATGCTGCCAGTCCGCCGCACGGAGCGAGTAGAGCGCTCCAAGCGGATCGCGCGTTCCGGCGAGGACCACCACGATCGGGCCGGGGCCGCGCGCGGCGGTATCCTGCGGCACGAAATGCAAAACCGCGCTTTCGCTCTTCCCCAGTTCATTCAAGTACATCTCGTACTGCCGGCTCTCCAGAGTCACGCCATCGGTATAGGAATCGAACTGGTCGTCAATCGAAAAAAGCGTGCGCACCGGGCGAACCGTGCTGATCGCTGCCCGGAAATGCCAGGTTTGCCACCCGTACAGGTCGCGTCGTTCAGGAACTGCGAGTCGCACCGAAGCCGCGCTCGAGAAAGTGGCCCAAGCGACGCGATAGTTCAGAATTTCCCCCACGGGAAAAGGCATCGCAACTTCTTTGGGAGCGGCTTCTTTAGCCGGCGGTGCAGCCCGCTTGGAGCGCTGCTTTCTCGTCTGGCCCGTCGGCGGCCCTCCGGAGGTCGCCTGCGCAAGCGCGAAGACAAGACAAAGAAAAATCGCCAGAGGAACAAGCAAACCGAGCCCGATAGTGATTTTTCGGCGAGCGGCCATAGCTCCTTGTCGGAGAATCTCCGTTGCGAAATCTTTGCCCTGCCTAAAAGTCAGACAGCCCCCCTCCGCGCCTGGATTTCTCTTGCGCAATGGGAGACAGGTGGCTGTGCAACTCGATCAAGCTGTCAAGGAGCAGGTCCGGCGAGAGCTCCGGAAGGCGGGCGCTGCCGAGACCGTAGGTGACGCCACAGGCCAAAGTGCCCGCATTCCGCGCTGTGATCATGTCCACTTCGGAATCTCCCACGATCATCGCCTCGCGCGGCGCGGCGCCGAATTCCCGCAAAAGCGCCTCCACACCCATTGGATCGGGCTTCTTACGCTCGAAGCTGTTCCCGCCATACACGTGTCGGAAATACCGCAGAAGATCGAGCCCTTGCAAAATCGCGCGGCTGAACTTCACCGGTTTATTCGTCAGCACCGCCATGCCCCGGTCAGAGAGCATTCCGAGACCCTCGCGAACGCCGGGATACGGCACAGTGTTATCGAGCATGTGCTCGCGATAGTAGCTGAGGAAATAAGCGAGCGCGTCCTCCGCATCTTTCTCGCCGACCCCTTCGCCCAGCGCCCGCCGCACCAGCGTGGGCGCCCCGTTCCCCACGTAGCTGTAAATCTGTTCGGGATCGAGCGGGCCAAGGCCGCAGTGCGCGCGCACGGCATTCACTGACAGCGCCAGATCGCGCTTCGAGTCAATGAGCGTGCCGTCCAGATCGAATATCAGCACGCGCACACCCGCAAACCGATTTGAATTCTCCCCCACGAGCTTCCCTGCTCCCGGCAGGATTCAACATTGTAGTGCGCCGCCGGAGTTTGAAACGCCGAATTTTTCGAGGCTCGCCGAGTTTGGTACGGCTCGGCCACGCTGTTAGAATCTTCCCTTTAGCTTACGCTTGAATTTTTTTGTGGGGCCACCATGGCCGAAATCCGCCCATTCCGCGCGTATCGCTACAACCCTGCAAAGGTGGATCTCAGCCGGGTGCTGACGCAGCCCTATGACAAGATCACCCCGGCGATGCAGGAGCGCTATTACTCGGCCAGTCCTTACAATTTCATCGCAGTGGAAAAGGGCCGCATCCTCGCAAGTGATACACACGAAAACAACGTGTACACGCGCGCCGCGGAAAAACTCGAGGAATGGATTGCGGCAGAAATCCTTCTGCCGGACCCCGAGCCTTCGATGTACGTCCATGCGCAGGACTACGCCGTTCCCGGCGCTGCGACCCGGCGGCTTCGCAAAGGGCTGATCGCACTCGGACGAGTCGAGGATTACGATGCCGGCATCGTCTTCCGCCACGAAAGGACGCTCGCCGCGCCCAAAGCGGATCGCCTCGAATTGCTCCGCCATACACGCGCTCAAACCGGACAGCTCTTCCTGCTTTTCGACGACCCTTCCGGCGGAATCGACGCCTTAATGGAAGAAGCAAGCCGCCTGCCCGCGCCCGTCGAAGTCCGCGACGAATACGACGTAGTTCACCGCCTGTGGCCGGTCTCAGGCGAGGAGTTGATCCGCCGATTCACCGCTGGTATGGCGGAGAAGAAGCTGGTCATCGCCGATGGTCATCACCGGTACGAAACAGCCCTGAACTTTCGAAACGAATGCCGCGAGCGCACGGACAAAGTCGATCCGAATGCTCCCTCCGAGTTCGCGATGATGACGCTGTTCAACACCCATTCGAAAGGACTGACGATCCTGCCCACGCATCGCGTCGTGCGGAACCTCCAAGACTTCGATTTCGAGCAGGTCCGGAAATCTGCCGCGCCCTATTTCGATTGGTACGGCTATCCTTTTGCCGGCGAGGAAGAGCGGCGCGCAAGTTACGCCGATTTTCGCAAGGACCTCGAAGCGCGCGGCCGCTCGCGTCATGCCATCGGCGTTTACGCTGGCGGCGGGTCCTTTTACCTCTTCCTTCTTCGCAAGGATGCCGACCTCGAGCAGTTGCTTCCAGACGTACCCGCGCCGGTGCGCGCCCTGGATGTGGTGCTCCTCCATCGGCTGCTGCTCGAGAAATGCCTGGGTATCACCGCCGAAGCGGTGGTTGCAGAAAAGCACATCGCCTACGAGCGGGAAATGGACGCGGCGATCGCCGCGGTGGACCGCAAGGACGCGCAGATCGCCTGCCTGTTGAACCCGGTCCGCGTGCAACAGGTCGCGGACATCGCCCTCGGTGGCAATGTCCTGCCGCAGAAATCCACGGATTTTTATCCGAAGCTGCTCAGCGGAATTGCGATTTATCGGTATTAAGCGAAATCTGAGAACATGGCGCGGGCGGTCCCCCGACCAAAGATGTTCCGCCAAGCGCGACGACAGGCACGCCAGCGCGGCGAGAAATGAGGAAGCGCGGCCGTGGAAACGGCCGGACCGCGCCGTCGAGGATTTCAGCGGGGGTTACTTCCCGAAGCTCTGGATGGCGGCCGTTTCGTTGTCGTACACGTCGAATACCGTCATCAGCTTCGTCACCTGCAGCACTTCCTTAAACTTCTGGCCGAGATTGGCCAATTTCAGGGTGGCGCCTTGCGAGCGCGCGCTGTGGAACGTGGCCACCAGCGTCCCCAGCCCGGCGCTGTCAATGTACGTCACGTTCGCCAGGTTCAACACGATCTTTTTCTTGCCCGCCGCCAGCAGGCCCTTCACTCGTTCACGGAATGAATTGCTCTCTTCGCCGAGTACAATGCGCCCTTCGATGTCCAGCACGGTCACGCCACTCACTTCTCGATCCGTCATTCTGAGTGCCACGGTTTCGCCTCCTGGCAATCGCTAGATCTATCGCTGCTCTCGACCCCTGAGAAAGAACTGGTTTCTACCCGGGCATCCTTCTTAGTAAAAATCCGAACAAGACATGTAATACCCGCACGAAGGACAAATCAGCTTGCACTTGCGGGATTCCAGGCGTTCCGAACAAACTGGACAGTACAGCATTGGGTTCTCCGCCCCCCGCCCGGTTTCGGACGGGAGAGGCTCCCGGGTCGATCGCAACGCCCACTCCGGCTGGTCCATATCCAGCGTATTCCTCTGGCTTTCCTTCGGCGGGAAGTTTATAGCACAACCCGAGCGAGCGGCCAAGCAAACCTGAATAGATTACCCCGACCATCCGGTCCGCGCGCGCCAAGAGTAGACGCCGGCCTCGGTCGAGGCGTTCCCGTAAAATGCCGTGAAAAACGAGGCCCGAAGGCGTAGAATTAAAAGCAACCGCCAAGCTGCTAAGGGCATCTTCCAAAGTGAGGATAGCCATGAATCGTCAGATTCAATCGAGCCTCGTGGTAGCCATCGTCCTGGCGTTTGCCGGAGTTGCGCACGCCCAAGGTATTGCTTTTCATCACGTCAATCCCCCACCCGCCGTGCACGCGCAACACGTAGCCCCTGCAACTTCGCGACCCAGTACAAGTAACCACGGGTCTGGCTCTGCGCGCACCACCTCGACTATGACTACAACCTCCGATGCCTCTGGCAACGTGATTGTGACCAATACCGGGTCTCCGCTCTCTGTCCAGGATTTGCTCAATCCCTTCCCATCACCGGGCTTTGATTTCACCCATTTGGCCGCCATCAATAGCAACCTCGACGTAAAAGCCCTGATTGATCCCGTCACGCAAGGCAGGCTGGCCATTGCCGAGCGCCTTTTGAGGGAATCGCCCCAGCCTTCGTTCTTTCCATTTTTTACCGGGGGGAGCCCCATCGTATACGTCCAGCCGCCTGAACAGCAGCAACAGCAGCCACCTATCGTGATCTTGCAGCAAATTCCTTCAGCAAACGCGTCTGCATCCGCAGGTGGCACGGAAACTCAAGCGCCGCCCGAGTTGGAAGACACGCGACCCGCACTGCCGGATGTGGGCGAGTTCACGCTCGTCATGCGCGACGGCACACAACTTTCCGCCGTCGCATTCACCCGCAAAGGCGACCAGATTGTTTACATCACCAAGGACGGCAGCCGCCGCTCGATCGCCGTTTCCAATCTCGATTCCGCTGCCACCCAGCGTGTCAACGAAGAGCGCGGCACCGCTGTTCAGCTCCCCCTCTAACGATCCTTCGTATGTAACTCCGTAAGACGATAAAGGGTTTGTAGCCCGGGTCTTCACACTCGGGGGTTTCCCGCGCTCACAACCGCGCCTCTCCCGAACTAAAAGTCTCAACTGTGCTGGCTTACTCCGACGAACGCCGAACCGGCTCCGGCATATACAGCCCGGATTCTGGAAGCCCCGCACGCTCGAACTGCACGGTGACATGTGTGATATGGAAATCGTGGGCCAGACCCTCCTGGACATACGCCAGGATTTTTTCGCTTTCTTCCATATGCATGTCCGGGATTCGGATGTGGCACGAGAGCGCCTGCAAATCGGTGCCCAGCGTCCAGATGTGAATATCGTGGACCTCCTGCACGCCTTCAATCTTCAGAATCGCCTGGGCGACATCCTCGAGACGAATGTGCCGAGGTAGCCCTTCGAGAAGAATGTGACTCGACTCCCGCAGGATTCCGACCGCTGACCCCAGCACCAGCCCGCCGATGGCGATGCCGAGCGCCGGATCCACCCAGTTGACGCCGGCCCAACGGATAGCGAGAGCGCCCCCAAGAATCGCCACATTCGACAGCGCGTCTCCAAACGAGTGGGTCAGAATAGCGCGCAGGTTCAAATCGCGCCGGCCCCCGATAAGCGCCCAAGCAATCCCGCCATTGACCCCGAGTGCCAGGAGCGCAACCCACAGCATCACCGTCGCATGCACTTCCACCGGATGCCGCAGTCGCTCATAAGACTCGTAAAGGATATAGACCGCGACGAGAACGAGTAGCACCGCATTCACGAACGCTGCGAGAATCCCCGCGCGGTGGTAGCCGTACGTTTTCTCATGCGTCGGCGGACGCTCCGCCAAGCGCGCAGCGAGCCAGGAAATCGCAAGCGTGGGCACGTCGGTCAGGTTATGCACCCCGTCGCTGATCAGCGAGATCGAATGGGCGAAATAGCCGGCAATGAACTCCACCGCCACAAGAAGCAGATTCGCCGCAAGCGCCACACCCAGAACCAAATTCATCGAGCTGGCAAACGAGTGCCCGTGCGTGTGACTCTGACTGTGGCCGTGGTCGTCAATTCCGTGCGCGTGCGCCGGCATCACCTCGATTCTAACCGGACAGGTGCCCTCCCGCACAACCCCGTCGCGCAGGTGGCGCCAATCAGCCGCAGGCAGGCTATCAGGATTGAAACGCTGGACCGAATCGCAATTGACTTCGCTCGCAGGCACCGCCTACCATGACACCGGATTCACTTTCCGCGCGTGTTCGGAAATGGGGGACGAACCCACGCGCGCGACTCTCAGCAGGCATTCTGGCGATGCCTCATTCCGCTGCCAAATTGGTTTTCTGGGGGGTGCGGGGCTCGACTCCGACGCTCGACCGCGATACCTGGCGCTATGGCGGCAACACTCCATGCCTGGACTTCACCGCGCCGGGCGGCACCCGTTTCATTCTTGATTGCGGCACCGGCCTGCGGATGCTTGGGAATCACTGGGGCCAGGTGCTTGGTGAGCGCCCCATCGAAGCCACCGTTCTTGTCACCCACTATCACTGGGATCACATCCAAGGGATCCCTTTTTTTCATCCTTTTTTTGAGCCACAGAACCGCTTTCATTTTTTCAGCTTTCAATCCAAGCATCTCGGCCGCGACACCCTTCGCCAAGTGCTCGAGGACCAGCTCGCCAGCCCGTATTTCCCCGTTGACGTCAGCATGATGTCGGCGGCCCGTGACTTTCGCGAGATTTCCGGCGGCGATCAGTTTGAAATTCACGGCACCAGAATCACCGCTCGCTGGTTGAACCATCCCCAGGGATGCCTGGGATATCGCCTCGAAACGCCCGCCGGAACAATCGTCTACGCCACCGACAACGAACCGGGCGTCCCTGAGCTCGACGACAGCCTGCGGCAGCTCGCGGCCGGCGCCGATGTCTACATCCACGACGCGCAGTACTCGCCCGAGCAGGTGGCGAGCAGCCGAAAAGGGTGGGGCCATTCAAGCTGGCTTGAAGGAGTGAAGGTCGCGCGGGAAAGCGGCGCGAAGAATCTTGTCCTCTTCCATCATGATCCGGATTCACCCGACAAGACCGTGGATGGGTTCCTCCAGGCCGCCCGCCAAGAATTCCCCGCAACCTGGGCTGCCATGGAAGGAATGGTGATGTCGCTCGCCGACAAGAAGGTAGAAGTAGAGTTGCGCGACACGCGCGCCAGCCAGCGGCGCCCGCTTCACTTCCCCGCCACGGTTACCGGCCAGAGCGAAGATGGTAGACCGTTCGAGGAGAAAGCGATGGTTCAGGACCTTAGCCTTCACGGCGCCTTTCTCTGCCTCGGCCACCGGCCCCGGCTCCAGTCGGAAGTGAAAGTTGTGGTCGAAATGGGAGGCGACCGGAATCCCGCAGGTGCGCTGGCGCTGCGCGCTACCGTCGTGCATCGCGAGGTGGGACCCGGGAAGGAGCAAACCGGCGTCGGAATTGTTTTCATCGATGAAGCCGAGGCCGGCCGCACCCGCGATTAAGCTCCTTCGCCAATAATTCTCGTGTCGGCGAAAGGGTCTTGATCGATTCCTGCTCAGAACTGTGCCGGAAGCTGCAGCCCGTTGCTCCCGTGCTCTGTGTCGATCGTCAAAGCCCCGGGAAACATGAGCGCCTGATCTCCCAGCAAACCAACGACTCAACACTGCTCACGCTTCGGGCCTAGGTCCCCGCTGCCTTTGCCAGGCGCCGCCACGGCACGACGATGGGCCGGTTGCGGGAGCTCTTCTGCTTGGGTGTCCCTTCAAAATCGGCAAACTCGCTCACTCGATATGGAGCCTCTTTCTGGCAATCCCCGCATCGCACAGTGATCACGCGGTTCAGCCGCTCCGCCGCCGAATCCGGCCCTATATCCTGGTTTGCGATCTCCAGGTTCGCGAGTTTGGTGGAAAGTGGAATCGGCTGCCTGCAAAAGAGGCAGAGAATTCCTCGATAATGCCGCTTTTCCGCTTCTTGGATCATTCCGTACCCCATTCCGGGGAAGAAGGGCCCGGGCCGTTTTGGGGGAGCCGGATAGTACCTCCCCTGGGAAGGCCTGTCCAGACCGAAGAATGAAACCCTGAGTGCCACGAAGATTCGGTATCCAAAAAAACAGCCGCTACGACAAGGTCTTTAGCTTGCGAGGCGGCAACGATGAGAGACACTTCTCGAAGAAGGTTTTGAGTCGATCGATAACCGTTATCGACCGAAGCTCCTTTCTCATATGGACTTCGGTGCCGCCTTTCTCAAAGTGCACATCATCCATGAACGTCTTCATCAGAAGGATGCCTCGACCATGTTCCGCCTCGATGTTTTCTCTTGGATCCGGCACCTTCGAGGGATCAAAACCCTGCCCTTCGTCCTTCACAACAATCGACACTTCCCTGCCCGCTTGGCACCGGCATCGGATGTGAACCTGTTTGCTGGCGTCTTCGCGATTTCCATGAATCACCGCGTTGGCCAGCGCCTCGAACAGCGCGATCTCAATATCGGATTCCTTCTCGAGAATGCCGTGAGCGTCTTTTATCCGTTGGATTAGTTTGTCAACGGAAGGCCCGATTGCGTCAATCTCGCTTCGGACCAGAAAGTCGATCTCCAGGGGAGCGATAGACATTGTTGTTTCCTGCTCTCTGGCTGCGCGCAGTCAGAAGCCCGTCCTGCTTGAGCGCATCCGTCACGCCGCCGAAAAGCTCGTCCCCCATCCCAAAGAATCTCCGGGGGGCGTCCCGATGGGGGAACTTTCCCGCGAATTGGTACCATAACCGCCTCTCCGACGCCAGCCCCTTCCCTCGTGAGACGGTATCTCGCCATACATCCTCGCGCCGTTATGTTACCTGCTTGTTTGATGCCCGTGACACACCGCCCGGAGCAAAGGCCGAATTGCGAACAGTGCAGGTTCCCGCGCCGGTGTCACTTTTTTCTTTGGCCCGACACGACCGTGCCGTCCGGCAAGTCACCTCTCCACCAGCGAGCCGAAAAAACGATTCCCGCCGCCACCAACCAACCGGCGGCATACATTGGCTGGGCGCCCCAGCGGAAGATTGCCGAATGCATCGTTCCGAACCAGGAAAACGTCGCTGCGACCACGCACCAAATGGCTGCACGCCCAAAGCGCCGATCGATCATTTCCGTAATCAGCGAGGCAACGACCAACACGAGGAATAGAAACCCATTCCCAAGCCCTTGCACTGATGACCAGTAAATGGATCCATTCAAGGCCGACTGAACCGCCGGATTCGCTGCCGACACCTTGAGCGCGGGCAGCGCAGAATTGACGGCCGCACTGACCACCGCGCCAGTTGGCAGAACAAACCCCAGAAGGACAGCGCTCAGATAGATTCGATTAACGCGCCGCAATGTGGCCATGCCCACACCGACAGAAACATACGCAATCATCGCCGCGAGAATCGGCCACGGAAACAGTTGCGCGATGAATATCGTGAGCCCGCTCACCACCACCAGGAGAAAGATAATGGGTGTCCAGAGGGCGAAGCCGACTCGGGCTCCCATGGCCTTGTACGCTGGATGCATGGCGTACACCACTGGTGTAATTACGCTCCCGGCAGCGCCACATACCAGCGTCCCGAGACCGTCCCATGCCACCACGCTCCGCGCGTCGTAGTTGTCGCCCACCGCGGTCGCGCCTTCTACCGAGGCGATATCTTGCAGAACTTGGTAGATGGCAATCGGTGCGATCACCGACAAGTAAGGCACAGCCGCTGCTAAAGACCGCAGGGGTCCGAAGGACGCAACGAACGGAAGTCCGAGTGATACTCCCTGCCATACCGGATGCACATATCCGATACTCAGCCCGACGATCAAAGGGACTGTCCAAGCCACAATAAACGGAGGAATTTTCCAACGGGTGATGGGCACGTTGGCCAGAACGCTTACAGCGACAATCGTGAGCGCGACGATGCCCACCAGCGGCTGATCGAACACCCGCTGCAGCAAGACCAGCGCAAGATAGCTGTACATCGCCGCCCCGAACACCGTCATCGAGGCCGGCACCGGGATGATTCGTCTCAATACTCCAGCGAAAGGTGCTGCTACGAGCTTGATGATTCCCGTCCACACCACCGCCGCAGCGGCAATCTGCCATGCGCGAACCGCGTCGTGGGTCTGAAGATACACGGGCATCATTATCGACAGCGTGAAGGCGATGATCGCCGGAACATTGTTTCCGTAAACGTGGGCGGTGACATCCATTCGTCTTTCCCGCTTTCCCAATCCGACCGCGAGGCTCGTTAGGCCCAGCGAGCCGACCAGGAATCCCAGCGCATAGCCCGGCAGCAGATGTCCGACACTGAAGCTCATCGAAATACCCACTGGTGCCAGAAGGAAGACTGGGATAATCATCTGGGCGATGTTGAACCCCACCTGGGCAATGGTGGTATCAATGTCTCCTCGAGTGAGCTCCCACCATCGCGACGAGTTCGCACTTGCGTCGGCTGTCATGGAAATCCCCCTCGACTCGCGAGCGGAAGGATCCTCGCGCCCGCTAGATCTTGAATGACTCCAAAGACTCCGGAGCAAAGAGTTCTCGCGGCTCCAGTTGTCGCTTGGAAAGGCCTTGTTCGTAGGAGTAGCGAAGGAACGTGGTCAGCGCGTGCACATTCGGCTCAAATCCGTAGGGCCAGAAGTCCTGCCCCATCGTGGCCCGAGTGTCTTCGACATGCTTGATCAGCCAGGGGAGCATGTATTTCAGCGCCGCCGTCTGATACAGATCTTGGTAGACTTCGCGCTGCGCATACACAAATGCTTTATACAGGGACTGCACCACCCACGGATACTTGGCGTATACGTCGCGGCGAATGATCACGGTATGCATGATCGGGAATATCTTGGTCTTCAGGTAGTATTCGCGCTCAACGGTTTGATAGTCTTCGAAGAGCCGCGCCACTTTGCCTGAGCCCCGCAGGAAGGTGGAGGGCATACGCGCCGTGTAGAGTGCGTCGATCTCACCCGCATCCAGCATCGCGGAGAGCGTCTTCGTTGCGGGGATCGCCTCCAGCCGGATTTCCGGCGGCAGGGAGAGGGAAAGTTTCTCATGCCGTCCCGGTTCTTCCTCTCCGCCGTGAAAGTACGTGACGCTTGTGACTGGAATGTTGTATTCGTCGCTCAAAATTCCGCGAATCCACACCCCGGCGGTCATCTGATATTCTGGAGTTCCTACGCGCTTCCCGATCAGGTCCCTGGGTTCGCGAATCCCGCGATCGCGGTTTACGTAGATACAGGAGTGCCGGAAGAACCGCGAAGGGAACACCGGAATCGCGATGAACGGGGGGTTCTCAGAAAAGAGTGACAGCACGTACGACGACAAGGACATTTCGGCCACATCAAATTCATGGCGTCGCAGCATCCGGAAGAACGTTTCTTCAACCGGAAGGTTCAGGTACGTAAGTTCGATCCCCTCCACCGGCATGCGATCTTCCAACAGGGCGCGCGTGCGATCGTAGTTCCAGCACGCCATTGTCAACCGCAGCTTACCCATTCGTGATCTCCTCCGCTAAGTGCATAACGGCAGGTGTGTTCAGCAGTCTCCAACGGTGAATCCGCGCGATCTTCTCATTGCGGTTCGTACTTGTACCGATTATTCTCCTCGCAAACATACTCCTGAATTTCCCAGCCCGGCTTCAACTTGTAGACTTGCTGTGCCGTCAAGGGCTTCGTATACGCCTTCGAATCGTCGATCGTGAAGTCGTCCTGCAAGGTGTCATGGTCAACGCGCCGGATGCGCTCCACAACGTGCAGAGCGTCGCTATGCGGAAGACCTACATGATCGAGCCACGTTTTGTCGTTCATACCGATCGTGTCCACCACGAGTGTGTCCCCCTCCCACCTGCCAATCGAGTGCCCCGTCCAGGAGAGATCAAGATCCTTGGGGTGTTGCCGTCCGTCGGTGTAGATTTGGCGCACCTGGTGCAAAGCCTCTTGGAAGATGAGCACCCGGCCAGGGACGTGAAATATCTCCATGGGAAGCGGCACATACATGATCCGTGGTAGACCGTGGGGCAAACAGCCCAGGTTGGGGTCGTTCTTTGTAATGTCGGCGGTCTTGAACTTTGCCGCCGCCCAAGGTTGGAAAGGAGGATCGCCGTTCGGAACGATCTTGGGTTGGAACTCGCGTACCTGCCAAACTCCGGACAGGTCCGGCGTGGAGGCCGCAGTCTGGGATTTTACGGTTCCGGACTGACCCGCAGTCTGAGCGAATGCAGTAGACGACAGCGTGAGTACCGCCGCGAGCGCGAGGGCCGAAACAATTGAGCAATTTCGCACTCTGGACCTCCTGCTGTATCTCAGATTCCAGCGAACGGGTATTCGCGTAAACTCACATCCCCTCAAGCAGGCAATTCCGATGGCGCGAGCAGTCGCACGATCATAAGCGTCGCGAGCGGCTCCTCACTGCACGTTTGCGGAGAGCTCTTGGCCGTTAGCAAACACGATCTTCTCGAGATGCATGACCTTCGTGCCGTCCTTGGCGGGGTGACCAACCGCGGTGATCTGGTCCCCTTTCTTAACGATGTCCCTCTTCCAGCCCGCCCTGGCCATCATTTGCGGACTACCACCTTCGGCGCTCCATTTTTCGACGATGCCCTTGTCGTTTTTTAGCTCGAGTTCGATATATACATGGGGATTGGTCCACTCGAAATCCATTACTGTTCCCTTCACGCTGACGAAGTGCTCCATGTCGAAGATCGCCGTCCCGTGGTGTGCATAAATCGGGAATGAAACCATGAGAAAACCGATACCCACCGCGAATATGGCGGAGAGCTTATTCTTCACCGCGACACCTCCAAAGGAAACAAGACAATACGGTCGGCCGCCCGACGCAAATCCGTAGTTCATAAGCCTTGTCTAATGCGAACGTCACTCATCCCTCGAAAGCGATGCCGCCAGCTAACTGTCGACTTTCCGAATCCATCCGTAAGCCAAATTGCTTCGGTCCGGTCCGCCGTCATGGTAAACGATTCTTCGTCTCGAAATCGAATCAGTCGTCCACTCTGCCGCGGGGCCGGTAGCGAGCCCAAACAGACGCGCGCTGTTCAAGCCGAGAATCGCTCGTTTCGTTTCACCGTCTGGCGCTCCGAGGAGCGGATAGCCGTATTTCTTCTGCATATCCCCCGGGATTTCCAGCCTCCGCATGGCTTCGATCTGCCACTGCGGCGAACCAAACCAGACCGAGTCCGTTCCCCACACCACGTGATCCCTCCCGAGGCCTTTGACCAACATCCCGATCATCGCGGCGGCAACCCGCGGATGGCTGATGCAGCAGTTGGCGAAACTTGCTCCCACATCCGCGTAGACGTTGCTTACGCCATACTTCTCAGGGATCTCCACGAGATCAGAAACCCAGTCAATCCGCCCTGTGCTCTCAAACTGAGCGGACGCCGCCTCCGGCGCGCCTTGAATCGGTGGTCCTCCCGCATAGCGATACCCCGCGTGGTAGATGAAGAAATTCAACTGCGGCCAGTCCTTGGCCGTCTTCCCAACGTCATCCACCTTGGCGTACTGCTTGAAATTGGGGAACTCGCTTTCCATTCCTGGCGGATACAACCCCTTGTGGACCGCAACATTCTTGATTCCAGACTTCGCGAATTTCTCATAAGCAGGGTAGACCAGCTTCTCGTCATCCATCCGCCAGGGATATTTGCCGATCGCGGGATTGGTGTTATCGCCGATCGTGTATCCCTTCCAACCTTCGGGCTTCAGTTCGATCGCGCGATCGATATCCTCGAGCCAACCCTTCTGCCCCGGAGCAAAAACCGCGTGAGTCAGCAGGCGCCTCGACCCAGCAAACGCATTGAGCTTCTGCCGCGCGTCCGCCTTCATCTCATTCGTGAGAAACCAGTCCGTGGGGATGTCGGAAGGCGCTCCGCTCAGAAGCGCGATTTTCGTATCGCTGTCGAGAAAGATTTCTTTCACATAGTTTCCGAATTTCAGGTGCTCCAGCGTCTGCGGCTCTTTGGCCAGATCGGGGTTGAGCCCCGCCCGCCCGGTCCACTCCCGAACTTGCACGAATAGAGTGAGGCGAGTGTCGTCCCGCAGGAAGTGCGTGTGGATGTCGCAAATGAAATCTCCGGCAAGTTTTCTGGCCCGTTCCTCTGCCAGCTCCGGAGTTGCTGCCTCAGCGGGGCTCACATCAAAGACTCGACCGTAGACCGTGTTCATAGCTAGAAAGGCCGAAGCCATGCCGGAGGCCGTCTTGAGGAACTGCCGGCGCTCCATGCCGAGTTTCTTCCCAATCGAGTCCGCGTATTCCTTGATCAGCGCTTCCACTTGCTCCTGTTCTTTGCTTTGGTGTCCCGGGAAAAACTCTCCGTTGGAAATAGGCTCAGTCGGTACGGGGGACTCAAAAGCGTGCGTCTCGGCCGGATCCAGCTTTTTCAGCTCCTCGTCAGACACGAATTCGCTCACCCGTTCCTCCTCCATGCTGAAATTTGAGCGGGCAGGACACTGGCAAATCGCCGCTCAGTGTCGCAGGTGGGCCGGCGCACCCTGATGACGATCCGTCTGGTTCCCAGTATACTGACACCCGCCGCCATGAAAACTGCCGAGGGTGCGTCCAGGGACTCCTACGTGCGATCCCTTGCCCGCGGACTTTCCGTGATTCGAAGTTTCACCCCGGATTCGTCTCTTCAGACCGTCAGCCACGTCGCAGCGAAAACCGGCCTCGACCGGGCCGGAGCGCGGCGCATGTTGCATACCCTCGAGGCGCTTGGTTACGTGCATCGCGAGGGGCGCGAATTCCGTCTCACTCCGCGCGTTCTCGACCTCGGTCATATGTACCTGTCGACCATGCCTCTCTGGAACATCGCTGAGCCCGTGATCGAAGAATTGGTCAATACCGTTCATGAATCTTCTTCCGCCTCCGTTCTCGACGGCGCCGACATTGTCTACGTCGTCCGTGTCCCGGTACAAAAGATCATCACCATCACTCTGGCCATCGGCAGCCGGCTACCCGCCTACTGCACTTCGATGGGACGTGTCCTGCTCGGAGGGCTCTCCAAAGAGGATCTCGACCGTACTCTGAAAGAGTCGAACATCGTAAAGCTCACCAACTACACCACGACATCCATTCCCGAACTAAAAAGGCTGATCCACCGCGACCACGAGCGGGGCTGGTTCCTTGTCAATCAGGAATTGGAGGAAGGGCTTTGCTCCATGTCCGTTCCCCTCTTTGACGGAGCCGGCCGCGTGATCGCCGCAATGAATGTCACCGGGAATCTGCCGCCGACAACCCCCGCCAAAATGATCTCGACGGTCTTATCGCACTTGAAAAAAGCGGCGGAGAAGATCAATAACATCATTCGGCATAAACACTAACGCGAGCGATTGATTGTCAACGCTGGCGCCGAATCGCACGCGCGACCAGCCGTTCTTACGATGCTGCCTGTCTTGCCCTCTTAGCAATCGAAGAAAACGGTTTCCTCTGGGCCTTGAAGAACTACGTTCCACTCGAGCGCACCCGCCGGCAAGCCCTTCCTCTTCGCGATCAATGTGCCTCGCCGGGCAGGCTCCACCAGGCTCAAGGCAAAATCATCGGCGTTACTGGTTTCGTCCGGAAAATACATCCGTGTCACGAGTCGTCGCATCAGCCCCCGCGCGAACACGGATAGGACGATGTGCGGCGCCTGGAGTTTTCCCTTCGGTCCGAGAACTTGTCCTGGTTTTATTGTGGTGAGGCGAAATTCTCCGTTCCCGTCCGTGGCAATGCGCCCATACCCCCGAAAACCGGCTTCGAGCGGCTTGTCTTGCGTGTCTTCTGGATGCGCGTACTTCCCGTGAGCGTTTGCCTGCCAGACCTCGAGCAGCGCATCCGGCACCGGCTTGCCGTCCCCGTCCAGCACCCGGCCCTCGATGCTCACGCGCTCTCCCGAGACTCCCGGGCCGACGAGGCTGTCCCGATTCAACCAGGTCGATCCGATCGTAAAGAAAGGGCCAACGGTTTGGGAAGTGGTCGCTTGCAAGCTCATCCTATTTCTCCAACGGCGTGGCGCCCCGCCCGCTCAGCACGATGTCAAAACGATATCCCAGCGCCTGCTCCGGGATCGTCGTCTCCCAATCGAACGCCGAAATCAGCCGGTTGCGCGCCTTCTCATCCGCCGTGCAGTTGAAGATCGGATCGTAGGGAAGAAGGGGATCCCCGGGAAAAAACATTTGCGTGATCAGGCGTGTCGCAAACGCCGGCCCGAATATCGAAAAATGAATATGCGCCGGCCGCCAGGCATTGTAGTGATTTCGCCAGGGATACTCTCCTGGCCGGATCGTCACGAAGCGGTAGCGCCCTTCGGAATCGGTCAGCGTGTGTCCGCAACCCGTGAAGTTCGGATCGAGCGGCGCGTTGTGCTGGTCCACCGCGTGAAGATACCGCCCCGCCGCATTCGCCTGCCAGACTTCAACGAGGGTATTGGCGACGGGCCGCGCATTCTCGTCCAGAACCCGCCCGCTCACGATGATCCGCTCACCCAGCGGCTCGCCGGAATGCTGGCGCGTCAAGTCGCAGGCCTTGACGTCGATGTCCTCGCGCCCGAATACGGGACCGGTCACCTCCGAAAGCGTGTGCGGCAAGTAGATCAGCGGCTTCGACGGTGCGCGCTTGATCGAGGACGCGTAGGGTGGATGCAGGTGATTTGGTTGTGTTCCGGGAAGCGGTCGTCGGTAACCCACGATCTCTCTCATGACTCTCTCTCCTGTCGCTCCACCTTGCGACCGCTGCGGCAGCGATGCCCCCTGCGGCAAGCCTTCCCGAATCGTGCTTCCCACTTTCCGTCTCCTCCCCACGCGTGTCGCGAACTGTGTTGCTTCCTACTCCGCGCTCGACACGCTCCCATGCGCCGCCACTGTTCGAGCATGGAGCTCGCGCAGCGCCGCGAGCTCCCGGGCTGTCGGCTTCGGCGTGACTCCCAAATTCCTTGCAACCTTGAGCTGCCATCCTGTCGCGGCCTTCACCTGCTCGACCGTGACTCCCGGATGCAGCGTCGTCAGCGCCAGCTCCTTCGTCGTCGAATCGGAAACCAGGATTCCCAGGTCGGTGATCACCGTCGTTGGGCCGCGACCCCGCGCTCCCCCTTCCCCGTTTCCGGTTGGCTTCTGGAAATAGCCCGAAGACGTCACGAAGTCCAACTTTTCGACAAACGCCCGCTTGCTGTGCTTCAGTATGATTACGACTTCCTTTGCCGCCGTGGCAATCTCGGGAGCGCCTCCCGCGCCGGGCAGTCGCACCCGCGGGGCATCGTACGTTCCGCCGATCACCGTGGTATTGATGTTTCCGAACTTGTCGATCTGCGCGGCTCCGAGGAAGCCGACGTCCACCCGTCCTCCCTGCAGCCAATAGCGGAAAACCTCCGGCACTGAAACAACCGTGTCCGCGGTTTCGGCCAGCTCGCCGTCTCCGATCGAAAGCGGTAGCACGTTCGGCTTCGTACCGATCGTTCCGGACTCGTAGATCAGCACCGCCTCCGGCGCATGCGTGATCCGCGCGAGGTTAGCTGCCGCGCTGGGCAGACCGATACCCACAAAGCACACGGTGCCGTTTTCGAGCCTGCGCGCCGCGGCCACTGTCATGATCTCGGTCGGCGTATAAGTGGGTTCAAGCACGGCTGGTCGTTTTTGCCTCCCCCTCGATGCTGCGCCGGTATTCGGTGAAGTCCGCAGTGCCTGTCACGTGTCGGTTCATCCACGAAAGAAAGGTCTCCCGCTCGGACGAAATCGCATCCCACGCCTTATAGAACGCGTTATCGCGTTTGTAATACCCATGCGCGTAGGAAGGATGTGCGCCCCCGGGCACGACGCACACGTGCGTCACCACCCACCCCGGCAGTACGCAAGCATTCATCGGAGCGTTCAGCTCATCCACGATCTCCTCGACCGTCACGATCACTTTCTTCGCCGCCAGTGCCGCTTCCTTCTGGACCCCGACAATCCCGTAAATGAGGACGTTACCCTTGCGGTCCGCCTTCTGCGCGTGGATGATGGTCACGTCGGGATTGAGCGCGGGCGTCACCGTGAGCGCCTCGCCCGTGAACGGACACGTAATCGATCGAATTCGCTGGTTGTATTTCGGCAGATCGGAGCCGACGTAACACCTCATTACCGCGAAGGGAAGTGCCGAAGCCCCGGCCTGGTAACGTGCCGCCATGTCGGCATGGCTGTGCTCTTCAATCGCCAGCGGCGCAGGCCAGCCCGACTGTATCGCGTCACGAAACCGGTGCAGCGAACCCACGCCCGGATTTCCGCCCCACGAAAAAATCAACCGGGAAGCGCATCCCATCCCGATCATTTGGTCGTAAATCAAGTCCGGCGTCATCCGGATCAGAGTTAAATCCCGCCGGCGCTGCCGGATCACCTCGTGGCCTGCGGCGAAAGGGATCAGATGCGTGAATCCTTCGAGCGCCACGCTGTCTCCGTCGTGGACCAGCTCCGTGACCGCGTCCCTTAATGACAAGATACTTGCCAAGTTTCCGTTCTTCCCGGCGCTCGAGCCATGCTCAAACGCACCCAGCGAGAATCTATGCAAGCGCCGCCGGCATTGTCAAGGCCGGTTATCGAAATAATGTGCGTTCAGCGCCCAAACACCTGTATCCCTTCCGCCCAGCTCGATTTGCCTCGCAGAGAAACAAATGTTGCACTCCAATTCTCGCACAATTTCCGGGAAAAACGCTCTCCTGCTTGGACTCCGCCGCCGCCGCGGTCGCTTCTAGCAACCCATCAGCCATCCCATAAATAGTTTCCGTCTGGGCACGGCTTCAGCGGTGCCGTAAGCGCAATCAATCAGTGCGGCTTTAGCCGCTGAGGGTCCGCGAATTCGATTGTCACACAAACTCTTTAACCCCTGAGGTCACCACGGCGGTTGAAGCATTTGTTAGATAGGTTCTAATGCCCAGCTGGTGTATTCTTTCCGCCCAGCTTGATTTGCTTCGCGGAGAGAGAAATATTGCGCTCGAATTCCCGCACCGCTTCCAGAAAAAGCGCTCCGCCGCGCTCGGACTCCGCTGGCTCGCCGGTCGCTTCTTCGACACCCGCCGCCCGGATCTCCGCCCTCAGCGGCGATCCCAATTTCATGACTTCGCTGGCGCGCGGCCTGGCTGTTATCGAGGCTTTCTCGCAGCACAAGCGCCAGCTCTCGATTTCTCAGCTCGGCGTCCGGACCGGGCTTTCCCGTGCTGCGGTCCGCCGGTGCCTTTACACCCTGACGAAACTCGGGCTTGCTGGCTCGGACGACGGCAGATATTTTTTCCTCCGGCCCCGCGTTCTGGCGCTCGGCCATTCTTATATCTCCTCGATGCCGCTAGCCGCCGCGGCCCAGCCGGTGCTCGACCATGTCAGCCGGCTCGTGCACGAATCCTGCTCGATTGCGACCTTGGACGATCTGGAAATCGCCTATGTCGCCCGCGCCAGCGTCACGCGCATCATGTCGATTGACCTCCACGTTGGCAGCCGCTTGCCGGCCTTCTGCACCTCCATGGGCCGCATCCTGCTGGCCTACCTGCCGCCGGACGAACTCGAAGAGCGGCTCAAACGTATCGCGATCACTCGCCACACGCCCCGGACCGTCTCGAGCATCGAGAAGCTACGCCAGGTGCTGCACATGGTCCGCCGCAACGCCTTCGCCATCGTCGATCAGGAGCTCGAGCTGGGCCTGCGCTCCATGGCCGTCCCCATCCAGAGTCCGAATGGCAAGGTTCTCATGGCCGTGAACGTGGGCGCGCACGCCCGCCGCGTTTCCATTCAAGACATGCGCACCCAATTTCTTCCCCACCTCCGCGCCGCAGCCAACGAACTGTGCATGCTCCTAGGATAAAATTCACCCCAACGACCAGCCCTAAGCCTCAAGCCACTCACCTTCGACTTTCGAGGAATCTCAGCCGAGGCGACATGTGCGCACTAACTTTTTCGGTGTAGTATCTTGGAAATGGTGCGGGCCCGTAACTCAGCCGGTTAGAGCAGCGGACTCATAAGACAGGCGACCTTTGTGATTGGTTGTGAAAATTCTGGACTCTACTCTATTTTTCAACGGCTTACAACGCCGCTCATTTGCACCGTTTGTACCCGAATTGAACCGTTCTGAACCAAAAACTACTACAAAATTACTACACCCAGCGCGGCCGCCCCGTCTTCGTTTG
>JBARRP010000285.1:0-44341 GCA_049644285.1 Candidatus Acidiferrales bacterium
AGCGCATTGTTGCAGAACCGCATTTTTAATGAGGTTCCACAACAAAGGGCAGAACAGCCTCCAAAGGCCCTGTTAACAAGGCTTCTGAAAGATCGCGTTTGGCTCATGACGCCGGATTCAGGTTAACTCTCTTGAGCGAGTGCGCCTTGGCTGGCGCACTCGCTCCTCACATTTCACGAGGTTGGAAAGAGCAAGAAGCCAAGAGTTGAGCCCTGCACCGTATAGTACAGGACGAAAATCTTGTCGGAGCTGACCTCTTCCAGTCAGGTTCTCGCGCACCTCAAGTCGCTTGCCAGTCCAAAAGCAGTTGCCGGGATGGCCAGGTTCGGTATCCCGGTCGACAATGCCCTGGGAATTTCGACGCCGGCTCTGCAGGCACTGGCGAGAACCATCGGGCGCAATCATTCGCTCGCAGAAGAGCTGTGGAAAACCGGAATTCATGAAGCGCGGATTCTGGCCACGCTTATTGGCGAGCCTGAAAAAACAACCGAACGCCAGATGGAGCGTTGGGTTCGCGAATTGGACGCTTGGGACGTTTGCGACGCCTGCTGCGGCAAACTCTTCGACAAAACAACCTTCGCTTACCGCAAGGCAATCGAGTGGAGCCGGCGCAAGGAAGAATTTGTCAAAAGGGCCGGCTTCTCGCTCATGGCTGCTCTCGCCGTCCACGACAAACAATCCAGTGACGCAAGGTTCCTGAAATTCCTTCCTGCGATTCGCCGCGAGTCAACCGACGAACGGAACTTTGTAAGAAAAGCGGTGAATTGGGCGCTGCGGCAAATCGGAAAGCGCAACATCGCGCTCAATCGGGCGGCCATCCGAACCGCGCGCCAGATCCAGAAAACGAACTCTCGGGCTGGCCGCTGGATTGCCGCGGATGCGCTGCGCGAACTTACCAGCAAAAATGTGCAGAAAAGATTGCGCGCGAAGAAGCGGCACTGAACGGAAGAACTGGGAATGGCGATCGGGTGATTCGCGCTGCTCAGGTCTTCACAGAAGTCGGAGCATCGCCATAGGCGACCTGCTTTTCGATTCTCTTGAGGAGGGCCTTCCAGTAGCGAACCGGCAGAAATCGCTGCAAGCGATCCGCCCGCACGGCGTCTTTGCCGATCAGGATGCGCGGCTCGCCCTGCTTGACGCCGGTCACGATTCGGTCCGCCGCCGCTTCCGGTGTCGTTCTCGCCAGGTGCTCGAACCGTGCGATGCTGTCCTCCCGCAGCGCCGGATTCGCTCCCGACCCCAATCGCGCCCGCCTCGCGATTGCGGTCCGGATCCCGCCCGGGTGAACGCAGTGGACACCCGAACCGAAGTGCCTTCCAGTTCGTGGCAAAGGGCTTCGGTGAATCCGCGCACTGCGAATTTGCTCGCGCAATACGCCGTGTGTCCCGCCGGCGCAACGATTCCCCAGATGCTCGACAAATTCACGATGTGCGCGCGCGGCTGCTGTTTCAGCGCCGGCAGAAAATATTTCACGCCATGTACAACACCCCAGAAGTTGATGCCCATCAGCCACTCGATTTCCGCGATCGTCAGCTCTTCGAAATTTCCGTAAAGGGCAACGCCCGCGTTGTTGATCAGAAGTGTGACGCGTCCATGCCGGTGAAGCACTTGCGACGCGAAAGCTTCCATGCGCGCCCGATCGGCAACGTCGACGACGTGCGTAGAGATCTCGGTTTTTCCGCTCGCGAGTTGGCCCGCCGTCTCGCGCAGCCCCGCTTCGTCCAGATCGGCGAGCGCCAACTCCATGCGTTCCGCCGCAAGTCGATGTGCCAGAGCTCGGCCGATTCCCGAACCCGCACCGGTAATTACCGCTACGCCGCCTTCAAGTCCTTCAGTCACTCCACCTCGGAATCGCGGACAACGCTTCGCACGCTACTTCAACGTCTTCGCGTAGAAGTCAGTGATGCGCGACCAGGCATCGGCGGCGGCTTCCAGGCGATAGCCGTCCTTATTATTCGGATTCTCGAACGCGTGGCCGGCGCCATCATAGATTTTCACGTCGATGGATTTCCCCGCGCCTTTCATCGCTGTCTCGAAGGCACGCACCGCGTCGGGAGGAATGCCCTTGTCGAGAGCGCCGAAGTTTCCGAGCACCGGCGCGTTGATTTTCTGAATATCGGAAGAGTCCGTCGGCATGGCGCCGTAGTTGACGACGCAAGCTGCCAGACGCGGCTCGTGAATCGCGAGCTGCAGCGAGTATCCGCCGCCCATGCACCATCCAATCGAGCCGATGCGTTTCGCGTCCACATCCCCACGCGCGGCGAGATAATCGACCGCCGCTTTCATGTCGCGGACGGCGCGATCCTGTGGCAGGCCCCGCGACAACTCGTGAGCCATGCCCGGCTCCAACGCAACCTTGCCGCGATACAGGTCCACCGCCAGCGCAACATAGCCCTGCGCCGCCAATTTCTGCGCTTCTTCTTTCACCCAGTCATTCAGACCCCACCATTCGTGGATTACAACAATACCCGGGTGGCGACCCCCTCCCTCTGGCAGCGCGAGGAACCCGGAGACAGCCTCGTCACCGCTCTTGAAACTGACAGTCTGGGTCTTTGGCGCGGCCGCCAAGAGGGCCGTGGCCGCGAAACCTCCAACCACAAGAACAATGCCGAAAAATTTCATGCGGTTCATGGATGCCTCCAGCTCACGATTTGGAGAGCCATTCTAAAACGAAACCCCGCCCGTCACAAAACGCACCTCAACGAGCGGCAATTCCGCGCCATTCCTGAATCGCGAACGGTATCGGGCAATTCAACCAGCGGTATACAAAACTAGGCAGCTATTTGCGCGAGAGCACAACCTTTGCGACAATGCGCTCGAGTTACTTGAGCGCCAGGCGGAAGTGAGCCCTCCGTCCGGAGCGCGTGATTTCACATCCCCAGTATTCGCGTTGTTTGGTCAATTCGGGGGAAACGGGATTGTAAGATGCTTCGTCGAGATTTCCTGACTCTGGCTAGCGCCACGGCACTTCAGGCAACGCTTCGCGGTATGGCTCGTTCTCGTTCTGGGAGTGCTTTCGAGGGCTTACTTTCACAAGACAAGGCTGATTTTCAGGTCCGTATTGCTCCAGTGTCGGTCGAGATCGGTCCCGGAATCACATTGCGGACGACGGGCTATAATGGCTCTGTCCCGGGTCCGATTCTTCGCATGCGCGAAGGGGTTCCCGCCACAGTCGATGTTTTCAATGACACCGAAGCCGAGGAAATTGTGCACTGGCACGGCCAGATTATCCCGTCAGAAGTTGATGGCGCCGTTGAGGAGGGAACTCCCTCAGTTACGCCCCACGGACAGCGCCGGTACACCTTTGTTCCCAAGCCGGCGGGCACCCGGTGGTACCACACGCACATGCCGGCCGGCTCCGATTTGCAGCGAGGGATGTACAGCGGGCAATTCGGATTCCTTTATGTCGAGCCCAAGAGTGACCCAGGCCGTTACGACCGTGAAATCTTCCTCGCAATTCACCAGTGGGAACCGTTCACGACCCAAATGGGCCCCCCGAATAACGGCCTTGAAATCGGTTATCGCTATGCGACCTTCAATGACAAAATACTGGGGCATGGTGATCCAATACGCGTCCGCGCCGGTGAGCGCATTCTCTTCCGGATTCTCAATGCCAGCGCAACCGATGATCTCCACATCGCCCTGCCGGGCCATCAGTTCCTGATTGTCGCGTTGGATGGTAACGCAGTTCCCACCCCACGGTCCGCGAACGTCTTGCAAATCGGTGTCGCCGAGCGAATCGATGCCATGGTGGAAATGAAGCAACCGGGCGTGTGGATCTTCGGCTCAACTTCAGCCGCGGAGAGACAAAAGGGGATGGGCGTCGTCGTCGAGTATGAGAATCGGAGAGGCGCACCGGAATGGACTGCACCGCCTAAAGAAACGTGGGATTACGGGACATTCGGCACGAATGAGACCCCGGCGGAGCCCGATGGAAAATTTGAAATGGTCTTCCGAAAAATTCCGGGTGAACGCGTCCGTTTTAATCGCTGGACCATTAACGGAAAATCGTTCCCCGATGCCGAGACGCTGGTTGTCCAGAAGGGAAAACGCTACCGCATGATTTTCCGCAACGAGAGTGGTGACACGCATCCCCTGCACCTGCACCGCCACACTTTCGAAATCACGAACATGGCGGGCAAACGCGCTGCAGGAGTGTGGAAGGACGTTGTGCTCGTCAATCCGTTCAGCTCGGCGGAAATAGATTTCGTCGCCAACAATCCCGGCCTCACTCTTTTCCACTGCCACGCGCAATTGCACATGGACTTCGGCTTTATGACCTTGCTCAAGTACGCGTGAGGAGTTCTATCGATTTGCGTCTCGGTGGTTTGCAAGGCGCGCCTGGGCCGCACTCCAGAACCTGCTCCGGCCTATTGCCGGCTAGGACTCTGCAACCTTGGCCGTCCACTTCCTTTGATCTATTGAGTCACTCGCCCCACAATCTTTTCGGTACGTTATTGACGGTTTTCGTCTCGTCTTCTCCTACTGGCGACTTTTGCAGACCCCGCCACCCGGGGCACTTCGTGATTGCATTCCGTTTTGCCGAAACCTTGGCAGGTGTAGACTGCGGAGAGCCCAGCCCGGCGGGGAGCTGATTGCGTATGCCGCGGCCGGCAAATCGCGGATGTAGAACTGCCCATGGGTTTCTTTAAGCTACTTCTCCCGCGCTGGGGTCGGCTAGGTTGCGATGTTCGCGTCGTGCCGCGCGCTAATACACGTCGCGCGCAGCGGGTCCTGGCCAGGATGCCCATCTTGGTGTACGGTCGCTTAGGAAACGAGCCCTTCGCCGAAAATACGCAGACCGTCGATGTGAGCGCGCTCGGGGGTTTGGTGCCTATAGCGGCGCGAGTCGTTCCGTCCCAAAAGCTTATCCTTACGAATCTTCAGACCGACGAGGATCTCGCTTGCCGCGTGGTCCGGCTCCTCCCGGGCGAGAATGGCGAGACGCTGGTCGGTTTGGAGTTCCTCCAACCGTCGCCGCGCTTCTGGCGCATTGATTTTGTGGCCGCCCGCAAGGAAAACGGCCTCTAATTTTGCGGCAGACCTCGCGGAGTTTTTCTCCTCTCGATTTCGATTCTCCCTTTGAAGTACGCGCCGTCCTCAATGGAGATCCGCGCCGTCGTGACGTCGCCAACCACCGAGCCATTCTTCTTGATCTCGATGCAGTCACGCGCTCTCAAAGTTCCCTGCACGCTGCCGTAGACCACAACCTCGCGCGCTACCACTTTCGCCGTCACTGTCGCTTTCCGTCCCACTGTCAGCCGGGAACACTTAACCGCGATCGGGTCCTCGAATGCACTATCAACGCGCAGGTCCTCATCGCCTGAAATCTTCCCTTCCGACTCCGGTGCCGACCACGCCGCGGCACGCGCGACCGCGCTGTCGGGCTTGGCCGCGTCGGCCGGCGCGATTGCGCTTATCGTTGGCTCGACCGCAACGGGCGCGAGCGGCGTGTACAATTCTTGCTCTTTGCTCCTCAACATGGGCTCTCCTTGTTCGGTCGAAGTGAAGACTGGGATGCATCAAAATGTAGGCCAGTGCCGCGAACCGAGGCAATCGCAAAAGCCGGTGCGGTTGTCCGTTACGTTAACTCACACCAAGCATCAGGACCCTGGCTCGGCTACCGCTCACGGGCCGGGGCCGGCCGCTGATGTCATTTTCGACAGCAGTATTTCCAGCTTCCTTGGCTTCTCTATCCGCGTTTGGTTACGATTAGTAAACTAGCGCGGCGGCCTGAGCGGGGATGGGGCCCTGGGGGTCGGCGCCTAAACACCACTGTTTTGGAGGCAAGCGGAATGATACAACAGCATATGGTGCAGCGAGTGGAAGAGCGTGTCGACATGAAGGTAACCGCGCTCCTCGTCGGCAGACACGGCAGGTTGGGAGTTGAAACGGGGCTCACAGAAAACGTCAGTTCCCGCGGCGCCCGCGTGATCTCCAGCAGCGAATGGCTGCTTGATGACACTATTCTGCTTGCCTTGCCTGGGTTTCATTTCACGTCCGCCGCACGCGTGGCTTATTGCGCCCCGCTGGGTGACGGACGGTTTGGGACGGGCCTGGAGTTCGTCGGCACTCGCGAGCACTTGGAGATCACCGCACTGGCCACGGCACTACAGTCTCCACAGACGTAGACGCGGAACGGGCTGGAACAAGACGTCGGCCTTTCGGCCCGCTAAGAAGTCGGTCGCACTGTCCCCTGCAGCGGCACCAGGGACGGCACTCTCTCGCATCCCGCAACCCTGCCGTGACGGGTGACGTAGAGAAGGTCGTCATCCTGAGGCCGTCAGGCCGAAGAATCTCAGCTGAACGCATCCCCCGGACTACCAGGCCTACCGTTTGTTGCCTCAGAGGTTCAGCGCCCCAGGTCCTGGCAGAGGAACCGCGCGGGCCGGAAGCTGGCCAGTGCTCGGGTCTCGTCCTCGAAGGTGGGGATACTGTCCAACAATCGCACCATCCCCAGCACCGCCCGCACCCGGCCGCGCGGCCGAAGCAACATCAGGCTCCCGCCTTGACGGCGGAGGCTAAGGTAAGTCCCCGCAATCGTCCCGATGCTTGAACTATCCACCTGCGTCACGCGCGCCAGATTCAATAACAGCTTGCGCGCACCGTTCGCGACCAGCTTTCGCAGATTGCTGTCGAGCAGGTCGTTGTCAACGCCAATCGTCGCTTTCCCCTCCAGATCCACGATGGTGACGTCGCCGCATTCCCGCGTTGAGATTCGAAGGCACATGACTCGAGCACCCGTCAGTTGGCATCGGCTCACGGCTTGACCGGCGATGGCTGGGCCAGCAGCGCGACTTCCGTCCTCGCTCCGCTGAGCGCCGCTTCTTTCTCTCGCTTCGACTTCAGAAGTTGCCGACCCGGGCCCGCTTCCGTCCAGATCTGAGAGAGGAAGTAGCTGTTTCCGTACTGATTGAAGACCAGCTTCGGTTCGGATCTTGCGTCCTTCGAATCGGCTGTCAGCGTCATCACTATCACCGATGCGCTGCAGTCGGTGCGCTGGATCAGTTGGCGATAGTTTCCGTCTCCGGTTGGGAGAGTCCAAACCTGGTATTCCCCGGCGGGAAGTGTTTTGTTGTCGACCTGGAACGCAAATGGAATGTTCACGCCCACTGTGGTCCGCTGCGCGTAGCACACGCTTGCGGCACCGCTGGATAGCAGTAGCCCGACCGCCAGTGCAAAAGCTTGCTTTTTCATTGAATCCTCCTTTTTCCTTGTCATTCGGTGCGGTGGCGGCCCGTGATCGGCCCGCCACCTGCCATGACTTTCGGAATCGAACCCAAGGTCATGAACTGGCACACTGTCGCGCCGCTCCCTTAAGACTTCAATGCACCGCGAATGAGCTGTTGGTGAACCGCCCGTGAACTCCTAAATTCTAGATAGCCCGAAGGATGGCGCCGAAAAAAGGTGGGGGAACGCTGTAGAAGCTGGTCCTAGCTGAACGCGGTACGAACGTCGCTCACCGGCTTGTCTTTCCAGAACCGGGTCCAGTTATCGAGAGACGTGAAACTACGGCTGCGCATTCGGTCGATATATAGCTTCCCACCCAGGTGGTCGATCTCGTGTTGAAGAATACGCGCGTACCACCCGGATGCCTCGATCAATTTCCGCTGCCCACGTTCATCGAGACATTCCACTCGTACACTGCGCGCTCGCGGGACGAGGGCCGAGAAGCCCGCTAGACTGAGGCACCCTTCAAAGAACTCGACCGTTGCATCTGTCATGACTTCAATGCGAGGGTTAATGATGACTTGAAACGGAATCGGCCGCCTCTCCCGCTCCTCGAGCTGTTCCCTCGGGATGTCTTTGAGATACTCCTCTTTGTCTTCAATCACCGCGAGTTGCAAGGAGAAACCGACTTGGGGGGCGGCCAGCCCCACGCCTGGAGCATCGTGCATCGTCTCTCGCATCTGAACGATCAGCCCTTGGATTTCTGCGCTGACAATCTCTCTCGCGGTCAAGGCGCGGGTAACTTGCCGAAGAACGGGTTCTCCTGCTTGTCCGATCTTCAAGCGCACCTCAATCTCCATCCTCGCTTCGTTGTGATCTCCCGCATGAGTGTAACCCGGATTCTCAAAGCAAAGTTCGCTACACTATAATTGGCACGTCACTTGCTCCTGGGCAGGCGAAGATTCGTCGGCTCTTGTATGCAGGCTGCTCGAGCGGCCGGATTGCGTTCCCGAAGGTGATGCAAATGGAAGAAATGTTGATGGTGCCCCAGGAAGTCCAGCAGACCGGTATCCGAAGCGGATTTCTCGAGGACTTGGCCCTGAAGATTTTGTATCTGAACGGTGAAATGTCTCTCTTTGACCTCGCCGACCGCATGTGCCTGAGCCTGGGCGTCATCGAGCAAATCTTCCTCTTTTTCCGCAAGGAACAGCTCTGCGAAGTAAAGGGGATCGTGCGTGGGAGTCACCGAATTGTCGCCAGCTCGCCGGGGAAGGCGCGCGCCGCAGACCTGCTCTCGGTGAGCCAATACGCGGGCCCGGCGCCCGTCTCCCTGATGGACTACAGCATGCGAGTCCGGTCACAAAGTATCCAGCAGACAACGATTCAGCCGGCAGATCTTGTCCGCGCGTTCCATCAACTCGTTCTGAACCCGGAGATGCTCACGCGGATCGGGACAGCCGTCGTCTCCGGCACCTCCATGTTTTTGTATGGGCCCTCGGGCACGGGAAAAACCAGCATCGGCAGCCGCGTGTCCGCAATCTACAGCGATAATGTCTGGATTCCCCACGCCGTCGAAGTCGACAACCAGATCATCACGGTGTACGACCCGGCCATCCACCGGCAAAGCGCGGCCGCCGACCCGGAACAGTCCGACAAACGATGGATTCTCTGCCGTCGCCCAAGCGTCGTCGCCAGCGGTGAGTTGTCGGCGGAAATGCTGGACCTGCAATTCAACTCCACCAGCCGCTTCTATTCCGCGCCTCTCCAGATGAAAGCGAACAACGGAGTTCTGATCTTGGATGATTTCGGGCGAGAGCGAATGCGTCCCGAGGCACTCTTGAATCGTTGGATGACTCCGCTGGACCGGCAGGTTGATTACCTTACTTTGGTGGCGGGAAGAAAGTTTGAAATCCCCTTCGATTTGTTCGTCGTGTTCGCCACGAACCTCGATCCGCACCATCTCGCCGACGAGGCTTTCTTCCGGCGCATCCCCAACAAAATCGAAGTGGACTTTGCCACGCTGGAACAATTCAAGGAGATTTTTCGCAGGGAGTGTGAGGTGCGCTTGCTTCCCTGTGACCTCGCGGTCACCGAGCACCTGGTTCAATACATCACCCAGGAATTGAGGCAGCCGCTCCGTCACTGCTATGCGCGCGACCTCATTAATCAGATCTTCTGGGCGGCTGCTTATCTGGGCGTGGAACCGGGTCTCACCGGGAAATCCGTCGAGCAGGCTTGCCAGAATTATTTTCTGGCCACTGCAAAGAGCTAAGGCGCCGTTTTCTCGCGGGGAACTTCCAGATATCCGACGATTTGCCCCCTGCCGACTCGGGTAGCCACCAGTTCCAGCGGCGCCGTATCCCGGGCGACGACGAACACGACAACCTCGTCCACAGCGCGGTCCTTCAGCTCAATGCACTTTTCCTCGACGTAAACACACAATGAATACCGCTGTTTCTTGGAATCCGCGTCCCGCAACTGGAGCAATACCGGTCCGACTGTCTGCCGGTTCGTTCCCCGGCGCAATTCGAACTGCAAAGCAGTCCGCTGTGTTTGCGCCAGAAGTTGGTTGAGCTGTTCGCGGGTCTGGAGAATCTCTCCCTGCTGTGAGCCCACCACTCCCACCACATCCGCTAGCCGATCGGTTGTGGCCCTCCAAGCCTCCTGGTTGGCGGAATTGTCCGGGGACGTGCTCGCCACTGGTTGACTGGCGGCAGGCCGCGAGCTCGGTGCTGGCCTGGGGCTTGGCTCCGGTTCTGGCTTCAGCGCGCTGCCGGCAGAAATTCGATAGATCGTTCGCGCGGGGCGCGTCGCTTCGGCTGGCGTGTTCGTTTCGACCCTGGAGGAAACGGGCGGGGGGTCCCCTGCCGGACCTCTGTGACGCTTCTCCAATTCGTCGATTCGCTTCTCGATGTCCGAGAGCTGCTGCTGGACCTGTTCGATGTTGCGGCTCTCGCCGTTGTCAGCGGTCAGCGAAGAGCTCGAGATCAGCTTGTAACCAACGATTCCAATCGCCCCGACAGCGACGAGCAAAATCAAGAGCCCTGCCCCCGGAGGCGTGGCCTTGGGTGTCGGTTCTGGGGAAGGTACGAAAGCCTCTCGGTCGAAATCAATGCCTCGCATATACGGCTCCTTGTTACCGGTCCAAACTTACCTGTACTTCAACGAGTGGATACGTGCGTTGGGTAGCGCACAGCCAATTGTAGAGCAACGTCACGCATTTCGCTGGGCAACACGTCGATGACCCGCGCCGCGGAGTCGAAGCGCTCACCGCGCATCTCCAACAGATATTTCCCGGGCGCCACCACCAGTAGCGTGGGCGTATTTCCCACAAACGCCCCGTCGATCCACACTCGTGCTCCCGACGGTACGGATCGCAGCAGCAGCTTGGCCGCGTCCTTGCCCGCGCGCTGCTCGATTGCTTGACGGTTGGCGATTTCGGGAGCCGGGCTTGCGGAAGCCGGCAGGTGCGTCGGCGTGCTGTGTTCCTTTGCTGGTGTCGCTGGCGTCCATCTGGGTGCCTTTGGCTGGCCTGTATTTCCTGCTGCGACTGAACTCCCTCCAGAGTACTGGCCTGTCGCCTGCCCTTTGACCACACCGCACCCTACGAAGACAAATGAGACAAGCAGCAGCGTGCGTTGTATCTTTTGAGAAGGAGTTTTCCTAAGTCGATATTTTCGGTTCATGAGCACACGACCACTTTGAGCGGGCGCGTTTTCCGATCCTCAATCCTGAATAAGCAGGAGCCATACCAAACTATTCCGGAAACTCTGTGACCCGGGCTGTAAACCTCACAGCCAGATGCACTTTCAGACCCTGTTGGCGAATTCCTCGGCCGTTCCGTAAAAATCCAGGTCCCCGGTGACCAAAATCGCTCAACTTCATAACCGAGGTGTACCCAAACGGTGACTCTCTCCAGCAAGCGTAGGGCCCTTCGGCTGCCTGCTCCTGAACGGGACAGACCGAGGGCGTTGGTATGACACGTGCTGCCATAATCCAGGTTCGGCAAGGCGAAGTGTGGGTTCATCTGCCGACTGCTGCAGCGGACTCCGCAGTTGATTATCCGTGCTGCAGCCCATAAACTCGGCTGTTGATTGAAATTTCGGAAAGGCCGCTCTTAGCGGCTGGACTCTCCAGTGACCTTTCAAAGCGGCGGCGCCGCCACTACAGTCTCGGGAGCGCGGGAAGCTGGGCAGCCTGGCGTCCACCGGGGAAGTGTTCCCCGCCGGGAAACTCACAAGAGAACTCTGCAGTTCCTTGTCCAGCACGAGCCCGCTTGTTTCAGTTTGTGGGGTTCTCTCAAAGCACTGTGCGCGCCGACGAAATGGTCAGTCTCAAGCAATTCCATTTACCTGTTTCGGGGCGCGCGCGTTTCACGGTTTGAACTGGCTGGGCGGTCGATCACCGCTTCTTTCTTGCTGCACTGTTCGGTGGTCCTTCTGCTTATCTACCTGCCTCAGGCCCTTCCGGCGAAGACAACCCGCTTTGACCAGGCGCTCTCCCAATCGCGAAGGATCTACTACAGGGTGCCGTTGCTGGACTCGTCCAAGGTACTGCCTCGGATTGCGCCGGCAGGCCCCGGAGGACGTCCCGGGAGCGGATCACTGCCGCAACGTCTGCCCCCGTTGGGGAGCACTGCTTTACACAGCATCCTGACGGCGGTTTCGAAACCGCCGCGTCCTGACAATTCTCGCCAGACAATCCTTCAATCCTCTTCGCCTCCCGATCTGCGGATAACGCACGAACTCAAACTGCCGAACATCGTGCTGGGCAAACCTCTAGACTTGCCAAAACCATCGGTTCCCTTCCGAGCAGATGCCGCCAGACCGACCCGACATGCGCGCATGGACCCGGTAACGGCGCCTGCGCCCGACGTTGCAAATATCAAGAATCCGGCGACTCCTCTGGTGAGCTTGCTCGAGCCTACGAATTCTCAGCCTCGTCTGCCCATGCCATCTGCCGCGGCCCCTATCGCCAGAACATACCAAGGAAGTGACGACGCGTCGGATGCCGCAGATGCCGTGATGGCGATGCAGGGGGCGGGAGATAGCGCCAGTCTTGTGATTATCGGTGTCGATCCCGCTGCATCGGCTTCTCAGCTCGTGCTGCCCCCTGGCAATCGCTTAGGTGAATTCTCAGTGTCACCGGCCGGAGGCAGGCCTGGGTCACCGGGAGGCGTTCCGGGCGGAACAGGTAGCGGAGGCACCGGCGGTAGCGGCGCTGGAGGAGATGGAAGTACTGGGCTCGGGCCTGGAGGTGCGGGAGGTGGCGGTGGGAAATCGGGGTCGCCAGGAGTTTTAAGTATCAGCGGTGGGGCGGGCAAGGCCGAAGTAGGGGGTACTCTCGGGCCGAGCCTTCCTCTCAGCATGGTTTACGCTATCCCTACTACGCTCGTCCTTCGCAAGAATGCTCTTGTTGTTTCCGCTGGCCCTATTGGTGGAGGCGGTCTTGGCGTCTACGGTGCATTGCCGTGTGGAAAGATCTACACCATCTTCTTGCCCATGCCCGTGAAGAACTGGACGCTTCAATACTGCCAACAAGCCGACCCTGCGGCGAGACAGGTGACAGATTCCCGCTCACCGGTCGTTCATCTTCAGCAAGGGCTCGTCCCCCCGGACGTGCAGTCCAGGTTCGATTTCCGGCGGTTGCCTGTCCCCGAAGGGAAGGCCGGTAAGATGATTGTGCTCAAGGGAACGCTTCGAGAAGACGGCAGCATCGACGACCTTCGGATATATCAGGGTGTAGTTCCGGAAATGGATGAGGCCGCTCGCATCGCCTTCAGTCGCTGGAAATTCAAGCCTGCCATGCGAGAAGGCAAGGCAGTATCTGTCGAAATCCTCGTCGGCATTCCTTCGGAAGCCACCAGCGTTCAACAAACTCGCTAGATGCCAGTTCGGGAGACTCCAGAGATGCGAGTAAAGGAAACCATCCTGCCGAGCGATGTGACCTAGGACGTACGGTCGTAATAGAAGTGGCTAAGTTATTGTCACATAACGAGAAAGGTCTTGGCGGCGAACATCTGCGTAATCGAATCGTGACGTCCCTGTGAAGCGAATCTTCCTGCGGAAATAATATTGCCCAAGATGCGCAGAAAGTTGCCCATTCCAGTACTGATCACGTCTCCTTTCGGCGACGGTACATCCTTCACATATCCGTTAAATTGTTGAAAAATAAGTAGCTTATTATTTAGTCCGACTGTCGTGTTTTGGAAACCTTTGGCATTTGGCTTGCCATCTGTCGGGTGCTGTCTCTGCGCACCGATCTCGCATCACGTCTCGTCCCACCGTGCGACAGTGCTAGGGGACACATCGTAATCCCAACTAACGCGGTCCCGGTACTGGCTTTCTGGGAGACTAACGAGTATAAAGTCGCCGCCCGGGGAAATGGAGTCGCTTGAGAGCAGGCCCACATTCAGGAGTGTCAGCGTGAGCGACCAAACAGTCCACGTATCTTTTGTGAGTCAGGATTTTGGTTTAGCAGAAGCAATCGCGCGCGCGCTGGGTGACGGTTTCGTGGCCCGTGCCACTAATGAGCTTCAACTCAGCCGATTGAATGAGGTTCGTGAGTGGTGCGATGTCATGCTGTTGGACCTGCGTGACGCCAGCACCCAAGGGGAGTACCAGACCGGGCTTCGGCTGATGGATGAGCTAAACAAGATTTCTTCCCATCCCCCCGTGGTCGTTCTTTGCGATGGAGAAAACAGAAGTCTGCTTCTCAACGTGATGGAACGGGGCGCTTACGACAGTGTCACCAACCCGCCGGACATGATCGAGCTTCGCCTCATTCTGCGCCGCGCTTACAAATTTCACGCGGCGGAAAAGGAGCTCGAAGGCCTGCGGGCCAGCACCCGGGGATCAGGAAGGCTGCACGAACTGCTCGGCACATCCCCCGGAATGCAGGAACTTTTTGCGCTGGCGCAAAAGATTGCACCCTGCGACGTCAACGTGCTCATCACCGGAGAAACCGGGACAGGCAAGGAGTTGCTCGCTCGCGCGATCCACCAGATGAGCGGGCGAAATGCCCGTCCGCTGGTGGCCTTCTCTTGCGCGAATTTGCCCGAGACCCTGATCGAGGACGAACTTTTCGGCCACGAAAAGGGCGCGTTCACGGGCGCGCTTACATTGCGGCGCGGCCGGTTGGAAACGGCGGACCATGGGACGTTGTTCTTGGATGAAATCGGCGACCTTAGCCTCGGGCTGCAGCCCAAGCTGTTGCGCGTTCTTCAAGAGCGAAGCTTCGAGCGTCTCGGGAGCAATGGCACGATCAATGTCAACATCCGTTTGATCTGCGCCACGAATCGGAATCTGGCGGAAATGGTGCAGCAGAGTAAATTCCGCGAGGACCTTTATTACCGGCTGAACGTGGTCCAGATGCATCTCCCGCCGCTTCGTGAGCGCCGCGACGATATCCCGCTTCTTGCGCAGCATTTTCTCCAGGACTCAGCGCAGCAATTCAAAAAGAAGGCAAAACGCTTTTCTCAGCCGGCCCTGCATGCCCTCGAGGAATATGGCTGGCCCGGGAACGTGCGCGAGCTGGTCAACGCAGTGCAACGCGCTGTCGTTCTCTCGGAAGGCCACTCGGTGGATATCTGGCAACTCCCCGCCGCCATCCGCAGCGGCTGCGACGGTCCACAGTTCGTCCGTTCGTACGAAGAGGAAGTCCGCCAATTCAAGCGGCGCCTTGTTCTCCGCACTTTGCGTGAGTGTGGCTGGCGCAAGGCAGAGAGCGCCCGGACCCTTGGCGTTGCTCGCGGCTATCTCCACCGGCTGATCAATCAACTGGGAATCCAGCAAGAGGGAGAAGATTCATCGCCGGAAAAGAGCGAAGAGTTTCCTCCTGTTCGGCAAGTCATGTGAGTCGTGATGGCTCGAGCGATTTCTATGGAGCCGGCGGAAGATCAAGTTTCCGGTCGGTCGGAGACCGACGCGGACACGCACTTTGCTGAGCGGGTTTGCCTGCCTCTTTTGTGTAGTGCGCAAAACGAAGATGGCGGTTGGGGCTATCACCCTGGTTCGCAGAGCAGGGTGGAACCGACGTGTTGGGCGCTTCAGGCCGTGCTCGGTTCGGCATCCTCGGAACGTGCGAACGCAATCGCCGCTCCCGCTTTTCGCTTCTTGCGCGCCGCGCAATTGCCTGACAGATCCTGGCCCTCCGTGCCAACCCAGGAACAGGGCTGTTGGGTTACGTCGATGGCCTGCTGGACTCTTCTCTCCGACAAGGATTCAGGCCGGGATGTTGCGGCCGGCCTGCGCTGGCTTTGCGACGATTGGCCGCGGGACAGCGGCTGGTGGCAGCGTCTGCTCCGCAGCTTCTCCGCGGACCGGCACCTTGCTTCCCACAACGATTCCTACCGAGGTTGGGGCTGGACTCCCCGCACGAGCAGTTGGGTCGAGCCCACGTCGTTCGCGCTGATTGCCCTCAGCCTGAGCTCAGAGACATTGCTCCCGGGTGGCGCTGCACAGCGGCGCAAACTCGCGGAAGCCATGCTCTATGACCGCATGTGTCCGGGAGGAGGATGGAACTGCGGAAACCCAAGCGTCTACGGCGTTCCCGGGGATCCTCTTGTGATCCCCACGGTCTGGGCGCTCCTGGCCTTGCGCGATTACCCGGACCGGCGTGAGAACGCGGCCAGTCTCGAATGGCTTGAAAGAAATCTGGCCCACGTCCAGGGGCCAGGCTCGCTCGCGCTCGCGCGGATCTGCCTCGAAGTCTACGGCCGTGGATGGCCGATGATCGGCGTGGGACCATGCGATTCTTATCGCCGGAACGAATTCCTCCGGAACATTCCGGTCGTGGCCTGGATGTGTTTGGCGTGGGGCGGAAGGCGGCATTGGCTGACGAAAGCATCTCTGGAGATGGCGTGATCATGCGGAATGCGCCGGCTTCATTGATCCCATCTTTCCAGCGTCCCGCATCCCGCGTGGCGATCCGGCGCGCGGCGGATTACGAGCGGGACTTGGCGGCGCTGATTTATGAGACTCTCTGCGAATTCAATCTTCCGGTCAGAGGCAAGACGGTGCTGCTGAAACCCAATCTCGTCGGCCTCGATCCGCTCGGTATAATGAACACGCATCCTGCCGTCATCGCGGCTACCCGGGAAAGTTTCCTGCGTCTGGGAGCCGCCCAAGTTCTCGTCGGCGACGGCCCTGCTATGGACCGCGACACCGAAGCCATTCTCGAGTCGGTGCGCCTCCGGGAGTATGCTGGCCCGCTCGGTGACGCATTTGTGGATTTGAACGTAGACGACGTGCAACGCGTCGCTCTCAAAACGCGCGCATCCCGGCTCAAGGCGCTTTTCCTTCCCAAGACGGTCTTGGGCGCCGATTTCCTCGTTTCCATGCCCAAGCTCAAAACGCACCACTGGGCCGGCGTCACGCTCTCGCTGAAGAATATGTTCGGGATCGTGCCGGGGAGCTGCTACGGCTGGCCCAAAAATATACTGCACTGGGCTGGCATCGATCGCGCCATCTTGGACATCAACGCCGCCGCGCGGCCCGATTTCGCGATCGTGGACGGCATCCTCGGGATGGAAGGGAACGGTCCCATTCAAGGAGCGCCGAAGAGATGTGGAGTGCTGGTGTTTGGCAACGACCCCGTTGCAGTGGACGCTACCTGCTGCCGAGTTATGGGGCTCGTGCCGGAGAGAGTCAAATACCTGGCCCGTGCCGGGACTCTTCTCGGCCATCTCAACCCTGATAAAATCCAGCAGGTTGGGGAAAACGTCGCCAGCGTGCGCACGCCTTTCGCGGTTCTCGATGCATTCCGGAACCTCGCTGCATCAGGAGGTGGCCTTTGGAATCAGAACTGCGCCTAGGCCGCAGAGTCACCGCCGAAAGAGATGAGGTATCCAAGTGATTGACATCGAATCTGGAGTGGGCGCAAATTGGGCCGTGCGGACATCTGAGGAACGGAAATTGAAATCGCCGATTTCGAGCTCGCGGAAAGCGGCGCAAGTCAGACGAGAGGTGCAATCGTGAAGAGAAGAAGCGAAGCCGGTCAGGCCCTTATTACCGTCGCGTACTCGATGGTTGTTCTCATTGGCTTCATGGGACTGGCCGTCGATATGGGATACCTGCGTCACGTGAAGCGGCAGATGCAGTCGGCCGCGGACTCGGCAGCCATCGCAGGCGCGGCCGAGCTGCAATACGGTGACAGTACTTCGGCGGCCAAGGCGGATTCCGCTAGAAATGGCTTCACTGACGGCAACAACGGCGTTCAGGTTACTGTCAGCTCGCCGAAATCTGGCCAGGTACAGGTGGTTGTTTCTCAGGATCAGCCCACATTTTTCATGCGCATATTCAGAGTTACGTCGGTCGCGCTCAGCGCACGCGCAGTCGGGACCCTAGGGAGCTCGAGAGGGCCCCTTTATGCTCTGGGTGGGGGAGACGCGATTAATACGAACGGCGATGAAGTTGATGTGGACGTCCCGAATGGCACCATCACTGATAACGGCAACCTCGCGGCGGGTGGAGGCGGCAGCATTATCGCCTCATCGATTGGTGTTGCGGGATCTGTTTCCAGCGGCGGCACCCAGATTTCTCCGACTCCACAAACAGGTATCGCGCCGATTAGTGACCCGTTGTCAACTCTTCCAAAGCCATCTGCGGGAGGCTGCGATAAACGCACGATCGTAAGTAAGGACACCACTCTTAATCCCGGCACCTTTTGCGGAATTACGATCAACGGTTCCGGAGGCGGCGGCGGAGGCGAAGGCGATGACGACGGCAAAGGCTCGGTTTCCGTCCATTTCAATCCGGGCGTTTACGTTCTGACGGATGGAATAACGGTGAACGGCAGCGCAACGCTGACCGGCACGGACGTAACTTTTTTCAATAGCGGCGGGCCTATCGTAATCCAGGGCGATGTCAGCAATGACAAGCTCATTCTGTCTGCGGCAACCACGGGAACTTACGCTGGAATCCTGTTCTTCCAAGATCCAAGCAACACGTCATCCGCTACTATCGCCGGGGCCGGTGGCTCAAAGATCGAAGGCGCGCTTTACTTCCCTCAGGCGCAACTGACAACGAACGGTGGCGGCTCCGCCGCTTACACGATCGTCGTTGCGAAAACGATCGTTTTCAAGGGCGGCAACGACAGCACCTTCAACAATAATTTCTCTTCGCTTCCCGGCGGGTCCCCGATTAAGACTGCCGTTCTGGTGGAATAAGCATGAAACGAATGGAAAGATTCAAGGAACTGGCTCTCTCCAAACTCCGCTCGGGCTGGGTCAGATGGCGGGCCTTACTTCCGAGTTCGGAAGGGGCGAACCTCATTGAGTTCGCCCTGGCGCTCCCGCTGTTGGTAGTGATGTTGCTCGGAACGATTGACGTCGGCCAACTAGCATACGAATACATAGAGGTTTCGAACGCAGCTCGCGCAGGAGTTGCCTACGGCGCACAGAATCACGTTACCGCTTCGGACAACCCAGGAATGACTCAAGCGGCGAAGAATGATGCGCTCAACATCAGCGGTCTCAATGCCACCCCGAACCACTTCTGCGAATGCTCGGACGGTTCCTCTTCTACTTGCGCGGTCGGCGATTGCTCGGGCAGTCGGCTACTCGAGTATGTACAGGTGAACACCTCAGCGACATACCAGCCCTGGTTCCCATGTCCGGGTATTCCTTCGTCAGTGACGGTGACGGGGACTGCACAAATGCGGGCGGGCGAGTAGCGCCGCGAATATGGCTCGGTGATGTTTCGCAGGAAGGCGGTTCAGTTCATGACTCTAGATGGATGCGGATCAAAATCGTCGACAGTGCAGGGCAAGCGACGAGCACGGCTTCCAAGCCGCCGAAATCTCAGTGGCGAACGCGGAGCTGAGCTCGTCGAGTTTGCGCTCGTGTTCATGGCCGTTCTCATGTTTCTGTTCGGCATAATGGGTTTCGGTCACGCCCTCTATGTGTATCACTTCGTCTCCAACGCGGCTCGAGAAGGCACCCGATATGCGATTGTGAATGGATCAGCTTGCCTTGGTTCGCCAAACAGATGTCCGGACGTTTATCTCAAGAACAACGTGCCGCAGGGAATCGACTCGAACTTTCTGACGGTGACGCCGACGTGGCAAGACACCACCAGCCACGCTCCAGGCACATGGGTTCGTGTTGAAGTTTCCTACGACTTCCAGTTTCGCATCCCGCTTCTGCCGCCGAGTGTGACGATGAGCAGTTCGTCGCAGATGGTGATTTCTCAATGAGCGACTTGAGTTTAATTACCGGGCTGCTTGCTGAGGCGAATAGGAGCGCATGAGCGAATCAGAAATCGCGATACGCGCCGCCGCCGCAGTGAACGGCCTTGCTGCTCCAACGGGCTCGATGCGCCGCGCATCGGACGTTGTCGTCGCAGCGCCTCGGATGGCAACGAGCGCCACGCGGCTCGGCTCCCTTCTATTGTGGGCAGTCTCCTTTCCCGCGATGTTGGGAACCTTTTTCGTTGCCAGGGTCTTTGTGGAAGGGCGCGCCTTCTTCGTGGACCCCGATCTCTGGTGGCACATCAAGTCAGGCGAAACCATCCTCGCGACGCACCGCTGGCCCACCACCGATCCCTTCTCCTTCACAGTCGCGGGCCAGCCTTGGCTGTCGTACGAGTGGCTCGGCGATGTCTTAATCGCGACAGTCGCGCGAGTCGGCGGCTTGCGGGGTCTCGATTTTCTCCTCATCGCTTTGGGCAGCGCCGTCATACTTGCGCTTTATGTTCTCACATCGATCCGCTCAGGGAACTCGAAGGCGGGTTTGTTGGCTTCGTGGCTCCTGTTTTCGCTGGCGAACGCCTCGTTCAGCCTCCGCCCGCAGATGTTGGGTTATCTATTCCTTATTCTCACTCTCATAGCGCTCGAGCGCTTCCGCCAGGGCAAGCCCCGAGCCCTATGGTTTCTTCCCGCGCTATTTCTCGTCTGGATCAACACTCATGGCTCGTGGGTGATTGGACTGGGAGTGGTCGCGGTTTACTGGTTGAGCGGTCTGATGGCGTTTCACCTGGGGGACATTGAAGCTCGCCGTTGGACTTCGGCCGAGCGCCTTCACATTGCCTCCGTCTTTCTTCTTTGTCTTGTCGCCATTCCGATCACACCATACGGCACTCAGCTCGCTGCTTACCCGTTCCAAGTAGCCTCTTCGGTTCCGGTCAGCGTGGCCAATATCCTGGAATGGCAACCCATGCCGTTCAATCTGTGGGGCGGGAAACTATTCCTTGTACTGCTGCTCGCGTTCTTTGTTCTCCAGATAGCCTTCCGCTTCACCTGGCGCCTTGAGGAACTTGCGCTGTTTTTGGGCGGCACGGCGATGGCGTGCCTGCACCTGCGTTTTCTCCTTCTTTTTGTGCCCTTCTTCGCGCCCCTCTTCGCCACCATCTTCGCTCGCTGGCTTCCGCCCTATGACCGCGCCAAAGAACACTATGTCCTCAACGGTCTCCTGATGGCTGCGGCGGTTGCGGCGATGATTTGGTACTTTCCCTCACGAACAGATATCCAACGGAAAGTTGCCGAGCGATTCCCGGTTGATGCCGTTGACTACCTGCGCCAGCACCCTGTGCCGGGTCCCATGTTCAACGCCTATGGCTTTGGAGGATACCTCATATGGTCGCGTGGCCCGGAGCATAAGGTCTTCGTCGATGGTCGCACCGAGATCTACGAGCTGGGCGGCGTGTTTCCCGATTACATGCACATCATCCGTCTCCAGCCCGGCGCACTTTCCGTCCTTCGAGCTTATGGCATCCAGTCCTGCCTCGTAGAGCGCGACGAACCTCTCGCCACGCTCCTCGCCGCATTGCCGGACTGGCAAAAACTCTATTCGGACAACGTGAGCGCATTGTTCGTCCGGCGGAGAAGCGCCGAAAGTTCAGATGCGCTCCCCCTCGCGGGGCCCGTGCGAAAGGAGCAGAGATGAACCGACAGTTTTTAGAGCGCCGTCGAATGTCAGCGCCGCTCGGTTCCGCGGTATCGGCCGGGGAGCGCATGCTTCTTTCCGTCGTGGTCCCATGCGCTAACGAACAAGAAGTCCTGCGCGAGACCAATCGCCGCCTCCTGACTGTTCTCGAGCAGGTGCCGCTGGATCTCGAGATTATTTACGTCGATGACGGAAGCACGGACTCCACCCCTGATTTGCTCCGGGAATTGCAGTCCCACGAGGCTCGCATCCGAGTGGTTCGCTTTTCCCGCAATTTTGGCCATCAGATCGCCATCACGGCCGGCCTTGAACATGCCTCGGGCGATGCCGTGGTAATCATCGATGCCGACCTACAGGATCCACCGGAGGTCATCGCGCACTTCGTTCAGAAGTGGCTGGACGGTTACGAGGTCGTCTACGGCCTGCGCACCGAGCGGAATGGAGAAACAGCTTTTAAGCTGTGGACCGCGAAGGTCTTCTATCGATTCATGAGCCGGTTGTCGGACACCACGATTCCTTTGGACGCTGGCGATTTTCGCCTCCTGGATCGCAAGGTCGTGGACGCCCTGCTGGCCATGCGCGAGCGTGACCGCTTTGTGCGTGGCATGGTCAGTTGGCTTGGTTTCTCGCAGATTGCGGTTCCCTATTGCCGCGCTCCTCGTCTTGCGGGCGTCACAAAGTTTTCATTTCTTAAGATGATTCGCTTCGCCACCGATGGCATCGTCTCTTTCTCGATTCTGCCTCTCCGGCTGGCCATGTGGACGGGGTTTGCCGCGTCGGGGCTCGCTATCATCGGGATTCTGGTCGCTCTGTACGACAGGTTCTTCGCCACCGGCCTGGTCAGGGGCTGGACGAGCACCGTGATCGCTGTTTTGTTTATCGGCGGCGTTCAGCTTATCTGTCTGGGCATCATCGGTGAATACATTGGGCGAATTTACGGTGAGGCGAAACACCGCCCCCTCTACGTCGTGCGAGAGAGGGTGGGGTTCGAGCCGCAGAGTCCGGCCGCCACGCTGGAGGTGCGGTCAAAGGCAGCGCGTCATCGCTGATCCCGCTCAACCAAACCATGGCCACCCGAGACACCAACATCAGCTTTCCCCGGCAGCGGATGAGTGGGAGGCGCTGTGGCGGAATTTGACGCCTTTGCCGGAAATTACCGGGAGCTTTTGAATCAGAGCATCCGAATCAGCGGAGACACCTCGGATTATTTCGCCGCTTACAAAGCGGCCTATATTGCCCGCAAGGGGGCGCCACACGGTGCCGGCAAACTCCTCGATTACGGCTGCGGTGCTGGGATCCTTTCGCTTCACCTCAAGCGTTGCATGCCCGCCTTTCGGATCGATGGTTTTGACGTTTCTCGAGATAGTTTGGCGCGGGTTGATACAAGTCTGCTCTCTCAAGGCATTTTCACCTCGAGCCTCCAGGATCTCGGCTGTGCCTACGACATCATTGTGCTCGCCAATGTGCTGCACCACGTTAGGCCCGAACACCGCCAGGAATTGATTCTTGAGGCAGGCTCCCGTCTTTTAGACGGTGGAATGCTGATCGTTTTCGAGCACAATCCAACGAATCCGCTCACGCGCTGGGCTGTGTCGCATTGTGCGTTTGACGAAGACGCCATTCTGTTGCCTGCTCGCGAGACGCGCCATTACTTTCGGGTGCCCGGGTTCCGACTGTTGTGGCGGGATTACATTGTCTTCTTTCCGCGCTGGCTTGCGTGGTTTCGTCCCCTCGATCCGTTTCTCCATCGGGTTCCGCTGGGAGCGCAGTACGTGACCGCCGCTGGCAAGCTTCCTGGACACGGCTATCATTCAGAGTAAGCCCCCTGACCCGCAAGAAGGAGCTTCAGGATGCTGGATGCAGCCGAGCGAGTGGACGCGCACACGGCCATCGCGGCTGCGGAAAACGAGCGGCAGGACGCCCTCGATTCCGCTCATGTGGGCGCGGGCGGTTGTGGTGGCGTCGGGCCAGACAAAGTCGAAATCGTCATCGGCGAAAAGCCAATATTCAGCCCCAATGGCCCGTGCCATGTCCGTCATGGCCGCCACTGACTCTCCGAGCCGCGCGGGGTCGTAAAATTCCGCGGTTGTGAACACCAGCGGTGGCATGGTCACTCGGCCCGTGTACAAATAGGCGCTTGCGTCTTCGTAAGCGATCACCCGGGCATCGGTGGCCGTAAAGCGGACAAGCCAATCGTAGGCCTCTCGCTTTTCTCGCAACAGAACGGCGCGATCTTCACTCCGCTTCGTGATTTCTCGCGTGCCGGCCATGTAGTTCAACCCCACAGCAGAACTCAGCGCCACAACAAACAGGCCCAGCGCGGTCGCGAGAATCCTTTCGGTCACACCGCGGCTGCGAGCGAAGGCCGCCCGGATCATCCCGAGGACGTGCTTGCCTTCTACCCAGAACCCGGCGGCAAAGAGAGGCAAGAATGGAAGGAGAAAGCGGTCAACATCCGGAAAATTCCAGAAAAGGAGAACCGCCGAATAGAAGGGAAGCACGCAATGAATGGGCTGCCAGCCTTGGCGGCGCGCTTGCCGCACCATGCCCGTGAGGACAGCCGCCGTGACGATCGTAATGAGGGCCCTTCCCATCAAGGTGTTTCGCACCAGCGTAGGCTCGAGAAAATAGTCTGCCGTGCCGCGGAAGAGCATTCCCGCATTGTTTTTCAACATGGCCCACAGGATGTGAGTGTTGGGGACGCTTGTTCTCCAGAATGCCGCATAGCTCGTGTAATATGCCCACGCCCGGGTCCAACTGAGACTCGACGCGGCCGCCCCCGTAACCGCAGGCGCGGGCACCCGGGGAAAAATCACCGGCCACGCAAGTCCGCCGAGAAATGGGGCTACAGATCCGCAGAGAACGAATAGCTGCCGCCACGCCCGGCGCGCTAAGGCAGCCGTCAAAATTCCCGCTGCCACCGGGACACCAAACGCGCGGGTCAGCATGCTGAGTCCGGTGAGAATGCCGCAACACGCCGCTGTCGTATTCTTCGCTTCGCGTTGCGTGGCTCGGTTTGCAACGAGCATCGCCTCGAGCGCCAGCGCACAAAAGGGAATATCTGACAGCACGCTACCGCTATAGAACAGGACCAACGGATGTAGCGCGCAGAAGGCCGTCAAGAACAACGCCTCCGTATCGCTCATCCCCTTGAGCCCCCGCAGGAAGACGAATCCCGCCGTGATAAAGCCCAGGCCGAAGGCGACGGTTAACGCGACGGCTTCCGCCAGGTTCGCAGGAAACGAAGGATTCCAGTGCCACACCCAGGACAATATCCAAGGGTACAAAATGGGGTATTTTGTCGCGGGTGGCGACCCAGGAACACTTGGTAGCACGTAACCTCGCCCTTCCGCGAGCGCTTTGGCGGAACTGAAATAAACAGAATCATCTCCTGTAAATCCGAACAAGTTCGCCGGGTGAATTCGAACCACCGAGATCACATAGGCAATTAAGATGCATCCGAGAGCTAGCCAGGGAAACGCGCGCCGGTGGGGAGGGCTGTCCATGCTGGCGAAAATTAGCACAGCTCATTCGATGTCACAAAGAATTGGCTTGAGCTACCGCGGCAGCGAATAGGGCTCCGAAGCCGTCAGCTCCCTCCGTCCTGCATCCTGCTTACGGTTCATGGCGCAAGTCTCGCTGACCGTTCCCCAAGTACTAGCTGCTGTCATAGCCAACGAGAGTGGTGTCACTACCGTGCACCAGCCATCGCAACAACCACACCCCACCCACACCCCACCGCCAGCCCTAGTTCCCATAGGAAAGGTGAGCTTTGCGCTCCGCCGACCAGCACCGAGACCGTCGCCGAAGCTGGTTCTCTCCCTTTGCTCACAGACCGGTAGTGGCAGCCGTGTCTGTCCTGAGTGCAGACGGCCACCCCAGGGCTAGTAGGGCGTTCTCCAGACCCCCAGAATGGCGTCACCAAATCAGCCGGACCGAATCCGGCGAGTGTCAACAAAGAGGAACGCTTTTGCACCTCGCTCCGTAAAGGTAGCAAGGAAAAGGCCTGAAATCTTACTAAGTGTATTTAAAAGAATGATATAGTGAGGAAAAACTCCGATCGTGGAATGGCGTTGCAGGTGCTCAATACAGGAGGCTGCGGCAGGCGTCCCGGGCCGCTCACCTAACGCCACTGAAAGGAAACACGACGATGCACCTTTGCAAGCGGCTCTGGCACGAGGAGGGAGGTCAGGATCTGACAGAATATGCTCTCCTGCTGGTTTTGCTCGCCTTGGCTGCGGTAGGCTCGATGAGTAACGTCGCAAGTGCGATCAATGGTGTGTTCGCGAAGGCAGTGCAGAACCTGAACGCCACCTAGCCACCCGCTTCGGGGCGCCCCGCAATGCCTGGGAATCCAGGGTTCCGAGGACGCCGGGCAACACTCGAACTCCTGGCGGCTTGGGCCTGTTTCCACCATCTCAATCGCGTTTCATCTGCGGAGGTACTCTTGGAGGGACGGAAATGAGGGAGCTCATGAAAAGGCTTTGGAGTGAAGAAGAAGGTCAAGACCTGACGGAATACGCTCTTCTGTTGGTCCTTCTGGTCCTGGCCGCGATCGGCTCGCTGAGCAATGTCGCGACGGCGATCAATGCCGTGTTCGCGAAGGCAGTGCAGAACCTGAACGCCACCTAGCCGGCCCGCTTCGGGGCGCCGCGCAATGCTTGAGAATCCAAGGGCTCCGAGGCCGGCAGGGAATATTCGAAATGCCTAGCGGGTTGAGCGTGTTTCGACCAGCTCAGCTACCTTTCATTCTTAGGAGATCTTCCGGAGGCCGGGACATGAAGCAGCTCGCGGAAAAGTTGTGGAGACAAGAGGAAGGTCAAGACCTGACGGAATACGCTCTCCTGTTGGTCCTTCTGGTCCTGGCCGCGATCGGTTCGTTGAGCAGTCTGGCGACGGCGATCAATGGCGTGTTCGCGAAAGCGGTCACCAATCTGAACAGTACCTAATCGCAAATGGAGATCGATGACCTCTGAGGCCTCAACATTCTGATGGACGCGCGCCAAACGATCTGGTTTTTTACCATCGCTCTCACGCTCTTCGCCGGGTGGACGGACTGGCGCACCCGCCGGATTCCCAATTGGCTCACCGTGCCCGCCCTCATCCTCGGCACCGGGGTCCGCACCGTCATCGCGGGTTGGCCCGGAGCCAAGGCATCGCTCGAGGGAGCTGCCTTGGCTCTGGGCCTTCTGCTTCCGCTCGTTCTCCTGCGCGCATTAGGCGCTGGAGACTGGAAGCTGATGGGCGCCGTCGGGGCTTTCCTGGGCCCGGTTCTGTTTCTATTCGTTTTGTTCGGCAGCATTTTCGTGTCGGGGCTGATGGCCATGGTGCAAGTGGTGCGAACCAATCGAGTGAAGGCCACACTCCGCAATCTGGTTGTGCTCGTTCAGGGTTTCTTCTCCTTCGGATTGCGTGCTCACCCGGAGATCTCTCTCGACAACCCGGGATTGCTGAAGCTGCCTTTTGGCGTAGCCGTGGCGGCAGCCACACTGATTTGTTACTACGTGGCCCGGTGGGGCCTGTGAGACTGAGGCGAGGGAGATTGTACTCATGAACCGAAATCGTTTGATCATCGGCCTGGCAATTGCCATCGTGATTGCGTTCCTGCTGAGCGATTTCGTGTACCGCGAATTCAAACGCGCTTCTGCTCCGAAAGCGATCACCACTCAACACATCGTGGTGGCTGCCACGCCTCTCCAACTCGGAACCCGCCTCAGTTCCAACAACCTCCGGCTGATCCCGTGGCCATCCGGGGAGCCCGTTGCCGGGATGTTCACGCGCATGGAAGATTGCGCCAATCGCGCTCTGATCACCTCAGTCGCCGAGAATGAGCCAATCCTCGAGAGCAAATTGGCTTCGCAACAGTCGGGTGCGGGTTTGCCCGCTACCATTCCCGAAGGCATGCGTGCTCTTTCGGTCGCGGTCAACGAGGTCGTTGGGGTGGCTGGCTTCGTCACCCCCGGCACCATGGTCGACGTTCTCGTCACCGGTACAATGTCCGGCGAAAGTCGCGGAGGTGGGGATAAAATCACCCGCACGATCCTCGAAAACGTCCGCGTGCTGGCGGCCGGTCAAAAAATTGAACAGGATCGCGACGGGAAACCGCAGACGGTTCCTGTCATCACTTTGTTGGTTACGCCGGAAGATGCAGCGAAATTAGCCATGGCCAGCACCGAAGGGAAAATTCAATTGGCTTTGCGAAACACGATCGACACCAAACTGGCCGACCCGCCGCCCGTGTTGCAGGGCGTGCTGTTTGCGGGAGCGGCGCCGCCGCCTAAGCACGTGAGTACTGGCAGGCCTGCCCCACCACCGCCCCCGCCGGCGCCTTATGTGGTCGAGGTGATTACTGGAAACAAACGAGAGAACAAGTCCTTCCCGAATCCATGAGAAAGCGACGGCGAATAACGAATGTTTGAAAACTTCGCAAAACTGAAGAGTTCCTGGCCACTGGCGTTTATCCTCTCGGGCGCGCTTCTGCTCAGCTCTCCCGGAGTGGGGTCTCAGCAGCCGGAACCACTTGCAGCGCGGCCGGTGCCTGCGGCGGTCCAGGCCGCTCATCCGGCCCCGGCTCCGGTGCCCGTCGAACAGCTACAGGCGTCTGAAGCAGCTCAAAGCTTGCATTTGCTGGTCGGGCGCTCGCTCGTGATCACATCACCCGCGCGCATCAAAAGAGTGTCCATTGCCGATCCCACCATTGCCGAAGCTATCGTCGTCAGCCCCTATCAGGTTCTGGTCAACGGCAGAGCTCCTGGAGGCGTTTCGCTCTTGCTCTGGGACGAAGCGGATCAGAGTCAAGCATTTGAAGTATCTGTCGATATCGATGTCTTGGGGCTCAGCCAGAAAATTCATGAGGTATTCCCGTCGGAGCCTGTGCAGGTGGAAACGTCCAAGGACGTCGTTATGTTGTCCGGGCGTATCTCGTCTGCAGCCGTGGCGGACAAAATCCTTGAAGTAGTGAAGAATACCACCCCCAAGGTTACGAGTTTGATGGAAGTTCCTGCGGCGCCGCCGGGGGAAATCCTCCTGCAGGTCCGCTTCGCCGAGGTGAACCGGACGGCGATTAGTCAACTCGGCCTCAATATCATCAGTCTCCCGGGAGCCAAGAACGTCGGTACGGTTTCGACTCAGCAGTTTTCGCCTCCACAACTCGTGAACCCGACAAACGGGCTCACCTCCAACATCGGCTTGAGCGATTTGCTGAACGTCTTCATCTTCCGCCCGGACATCAACCTCGCTGCCACAATCAAGGCCCTGCAGGAACGGAATCTCCTGGAAATTCTGGCAGAGCCCAATCTGCTGACTGCCTCGGGCAAGGAAGCAAGCTTCCTGGCTGGCGGCGAATTTCCTTTTCCGATTTTGCAGTCCACCGGCGCGGGAGGCGGATTCGCCGGAATCACTATTCAGTTTAAGGAATTCGGCGTCCGTCTGAACTTCACGCCCACTCTTACATCGGACGGGTTCATTCATCTGAAAGTCAATCCGGAGGTTAGTTCGCTGGATTTTACGAATGCGCTTACGCTCCAGGGTTTTGTGATCCCGGCGCTGGCTACCAATCGCGTGCAGTCCGAGATGGATTTGCGCGACGGACAGAGCTTCGCAATCGCAGGGTTGCTTGATAATCGTGTGACCCAGCAGCTTGAAAAGGTTCCGGGCATCGGGGATATTCCAGTCCTCGGGAAATTGTTTCAGAGCCGTACTCTGAACAAGAGCAAGAACGAATTGCTCATCGTGGTCACCCCGCGGCTGGTACACCCCTCGGACAAAGTGCCCCCGACGATGGAATTCCCGAAGAGTTTTATTGAGCCCATCGCGCCGGCGCAACCTCAGCCACCAGCCCCGAAGTGAGGTGGGCGCGGGAGGACGTTTCCATGCCGGTGCAACGAGATTTTGAACGGAGCAGGAAAGGCGGCCAATGCTTACTGTGGGTATAGCCAGCGGCGATCTGACCAGTTCAGCGCAGCTACTGGCCAGTCTGGAACAGACCGGGCTCGTGAGATCGATCAGGCAATGGTCGATCCCCGGTGAAAAACTGCCGGATTCCGCCGAGCCGTTACCGGAGATCGTTTTCCTTGACTTGTCGCGGGATCCGGAACCCTATTTTGTCTTTGGCGCGCACCTCCGGCGGGTTCGTCCCGCCATCAAGCTGGTGGCGTGCTCGGCGACTGCGCCGCCGAGTCACCAGCTCCTGCTCGAAGCAATGCGCAGTGGCGTCCAGGACTTTTTGCCTAAGCCCGTCAGCGCGGATGCATTGAGAGAGATGCTGCTGCGGTTTGTTCAAGAGGGTGAAACGCGGGATCGCCTCTCCCTCGACAAGCTGATCGTAGTGATGGGCTCGAAAGGCGGGGTGGGCGCGACGACGGTGGCGGTGAATTTGGGCGTTCAGCTCTCGACATTCGCGCGCAAGCGCGTCGTCCTTCTCGATTTTGCGCGTCCGCTGGGAAACGTTCACCTGCTGCTCGATCTCCATCCCCATTTCGGGGTTCGCGACGCCGTGGAAAACCTGGATCGCCTCGACAGCCACTTTTTCGCCGGGCTGTTGACGCGTCACAAGACCAAGCTGGAAATTCTCGGCGGCGCCACGCAGCCGGAAGAATGGCAAGCCATTGCCGTTCCGCCGCTCGAACGCGTCGCCAATGTGGCCCAAAACAGTTTCGATGTTGTGCTTCTGGACATGGGCTCGCAATTCTCATCGGAGTGGAGTCCCATCCTGCGCATGGCCCGAATGATCCTTGTGGTGGCGGAGGCGAATGTCCCTTCACTTTGGACCCTGCAGCGCCGCCTGCTGGCGTTGACAGGCTTCGGAATTGAGCCCGATCGGGCCCGCATCATCATCAATCGCTGGCACAAGGGCGACGAGGAAGTCCTAAAGAGCATTCACAAGGACCTCAATCGCCCGGTTTTCGCCTGTCTGCCCAACGATTTCCGCAAGGCCAGCGAATCCGTCAACCTCGGCACTCCGCTGATCGAAAATCACAACAACGTTCTCAGCGGCCGGTATCGCCAGATCGCCGCTCAGCTCGCCGGAATGGACGCCGGCGTGGTTGCCAAGAAGGGCTCGCTCGGCGGCTTCTTTTCGAAGAGGTGAAATAGCAAATGCCACCAATTGCCATTCCGGTTGGGCGGACGGACTTCGGCGCCGTCAAAAATGCCATCCACCGCAAGCTGATTCAAAAACTGAACCTGGACCGCCTGACCGAGGTCAATCGGGAGGATGTCCGGCGCGAGGTGGGGCAAATTCTCGAAGCTCTGGTCGTCGGGGAATCCACCCCGATGAATTTGCAGGAGAGGGAGCGGCTCGCTCAGGAAGTGCTCGACGAGGTTTTCGGCCTGGGGCCTCTCGAACCCCTCTTGGCCGACCCCACGATCTCCGACATCCTCGTGAACAGCCACAAGCGGGTGTACGTCGAGCGCAGGGGAATCCTCGAGCAGACGTCCGTGCATTTTCGCGACGATGCCCATCTGATGAGCATCATCGACCGGATTGTCTCCGCCATTGGCCGGCGGGTCGATGAGTCCTCGCCGATGGTGGATGCTCGCCTTGCCGACGGTTCGCGCGTGAATGCCATCATTCCACCGCTCGCCGTGGACGGCCCGTGTCTCTCCATTCGCAGATTCGGACGTGACCGCCTCATGGCGGACGACCTCGTCAACAACCACACCCTGACGCCTCCAATCCTCGAGCTGTTGCGGGGATGCGTGAAGGCGCGCTTGAACCTCTTGATTTCGGGGGGCACCGGCGCGGGTAAGACGACCCTCCTGAACGTTCTTTCCTCCTACATTTCCAACCGCGAGCGAATTGTGAGCATCGAGGATGCCGCCGAGTTGCAGCTTCACCAGGAACACGTGGTCCGTTTGGAGACGCGCCCGCCCAACATCGAGGGAAAAGGCGCCATCCAGCAGCGCCAGTTGGTGATCAACTCTTTGCGCATGCGTCCCGACCGCATCATCGTCGGCGAGGTTCGCGGCGAGGAAGCGCTCGATATGCTGCAAGCGATGAATACGGGCCACGACGGCTCCTTGACGACCATCCACGCCAATAGCCCTCGCGACGCTCTCAGTCGGCTCGAGACCATGGTCGCGATGGCCAACCTGAACATCCCCGACACCGCGATTCGCAGGCAGATTTCTTCGGCCATTGACGTGGTTGTGCAGGTGAGCCGCCTCAGCGACGGAACCCGCAAGCTCGTCAGCCTGGCTGAAATTACCGGAATGGAAGGCGATGTCGTCACCATGCAGGACATCTTTGTCTATCGCAAACGGGGAGTTCGCGAGAGCGGAGAAGTGCTCGGCGAGTTCATCCCCACAGGAATTCGCCCGAAGTTTGCGGAGCGTTTGAGCGTGACGGGCATTCAACTGCCCATATCCATGTTTGAACTGCAGCGGGTTCGCTAGGGAGCTCGATATGGCTCTGTTCATTTCGATCCTCACGTTCTTGGTCGCAACTCTGATTTTCGTCTTGGTTTGGCTGTTTTTCGGAACCGACCCCAAACAGGAGGTAATTCGCCGCCGTATGGAGGCTGTGCACAAGGCCGAGCGGCGGGGCGGCGAAGTATCCTTGGGACTCGAGTTGGTGCGAGATGAGATGTTTAGTACGGTTCCCCTGCTGCACCGCTTGATGATGCGTTGGTCCTGGTCAAGACAGCTTCAGGACTTGTTGCTCCAGGCGGGGATGGAAACAAAACCCGGCAAGCTTCTCTTGCTGAGCGGTGTCATCGGGATGGGCACATACGTCCTCGTCGGACGCTTTTATTTGCAATTCCCGGTGGCCATCGTTCTGGGAGCTGCTGCTGGCTCGCTTCCATTGGCCTTCGTCGCATGGATGCGCCAGCGCCGCCTGCGGCAGTTCGAGGAACACTTCCCCGAAGCCCTCGATTTGCTGGGCCGTGCGGTTCGTGCTGGCCATGCGTTCACGACCGGGCTGGAGATGATCGCAAAGGAATCGGCCGAGCCCATCGCTGGCGAATTCCGCACCACATTCGAAGAACAGAATTTCGGTCTCCCGCTGCGTGACGCCCTGCTGAATATGGCGGAACGAATCCCGCTGATTGACGTGCGCTTCTTCGTCACCGCCCTGCTCATTCAGAAGGAGACGGGTGGAAACCTGGCGGAGATTCTCGACGGGCTGGCTCGGGTGATCCGCGACCGCTTCCGCATTTATCGCGAAGTGCAGACGCGCACGGCGCAGGGAAGATTGACGGCCCTGATCCTGATCGGCCTGCCTCCCTTCATGATGCTCGTCCTGGCGTTTGTGAACCCGCGGTATATCGGACTGTTATTCACTGACCCGGCCGGCCCGACACTCCTGACCATCGCGGCAATGATGCAGCTCGTCGGATCGGCGATTATTTGGAAGATCATTCATATCGAGGTCTGAGCAAGCGAGGTAGACAACCAGATGATCTGGACGGTAACAGCAGTCACGTTCTTCGCCACGGTCGCCATCTTGGCAGCCCTGCTCTTTGCCTTTGGGCCTGGCGAACTGGGAATTGCGGGGCGTCTCTCACGCTTGCTGCGTACCACCACCCCGGTCAAACAGTCAGGATTCTCCGAGCAACGCGAGCGGGTGTGGGACACTCTTGCCTCCGTCGGAAAGCTTCTGCCCGCGGCTTCCGGGCAGAACTCCCGCGCGCAACTCCTGATGATCCGGGCTGGCTATCGTGGCCCAGACACGATGCTGGCGATCCAGGGCGTACAATTGCTGCTGCCGGTCGGGCTGGTCGCTTTGGTCTTCGTCAGTGGATTCTACCGCTCCAATCCGCTGATGTTTCCACTGGTGGCGGCGGTCCTGGGCTACCTGCTTCCTGAAATGTGGCTCGTTTGGCGAGTTCATGCGCGCCAGCACCGCTTGCGCCTGGGGCTTCCCGACGGCCTGGACTTGATGGTGATTTGTGTCGAAGCAGGTCTTGGCCTGGATCAAGCGTTGATGCGGGTGGCGCAAGAGCTGCGGATCACGCACCGCGAACTCAGCGACGAGCTGCAACTCGTAAACCTGGAAATGCGCGTCGGCAAGACCCGCATCGAAGCCTTGCGGGGACTCGCAACCCGCACCGGCCTCGAGGACATTAAAGCTCTCGTCGCCATGCTGATCCAGACCGAACGGTTTGGCACCAGTGTTGCTCAATCGCTTCGCGTGCATTCCGATGACTTGCGCACGAAGCGCCGTCAGCGCGCCGAAGAAATGAGCGCCAAGACCACGGTCAAGATGGTGCCTCCGCTCGTGTTTTTCATCTTCCCCGCGTTGTTGTTGGTGATCTTGGGCCCCGCGGTGATCGCTTTGATGCGGCAGTTGTTGCCCGCCCTGAAGTGATTGCGGCAATCACGACCTCACGGAGACCGTGAGCTAGGCGTGGTAAGAAGGAAGGAGCAAAAGAATGGACAACGTAACGCTGATTCGCGTCGTAGCCGGCGCTTTGGCAGTGGTGGTTCTTTTCATCATTATCTGGCGCCGCAAGCGAAAGGTCATTGAGTAGGGTTGCGGCGGAAGCGCCGCGCACGTTTGTAGACTTACCCGTTGGAAGGTGGGTGGGCAAGACTATGGCTTCCAATTCTGAAAATCATTCCGTTTACGTCTACAATAAAACTCGAGAGACGTTTGTGGCCACCGAGGCCACCGTTGCCGACAGCTATGTACGTCGGCTCGTCGGACTCTTGGGGAAAACCAAGCGATGGGCTCAACTCGGTCGCGGCCTGTGGATCGTGCCCTCTAGCGGAGTGCATACGATCGGAATGATGTTCCCGATCGATCTGATTTTTCTCAGCAGGGAAAAGCAGGTTGTTCACCTCGAAGAGCACGTTCGCCCGTTCCGCATTTCCAAGGTGTCCCTGAAAGCAATGAGTGTACTGGAGCTGCCTCCCCACACGATTTTTCGCACGGGAACCCAGGTTGGGGATCGGCTCGAAATCACGCGGCTGCAGAAGTAGCGCCAAGCTGAACGGGCATTCTGCATGTTGCGGAAGTCCTTCACTCATCCCAACGCTGTAGGTCTCGAGACCACCCTCTGAGCCCCGCAGGGTTTTTCCTTTTCGATGGCCTCGACTAGCTTGCAGAATTCACACCGGCCTGATGGCGAAAACAGTGCGCTCGCGGCGTCGGAATCGCGCAAAGAAGTCGAGCAGCTGCTTCCATGGCATGTATTTCTGGTTTAGCAGCCGCATCCCCCGGGTGGCCTCTTCTCCTCGCAAGATCTCTGCGTGCGCCTCCATCCACTCTCCTCGCAGTCGACCCCGCATGTCGCATGGTGCAATGCGCACCCGCGGATTGTTCCGGATTCGCTTGACCTTGCCCGAATTCCCGATCGAGTACACGTACAGCCTTCTGACGCTCCCGTCTCCAGCCTGTGGCGCCGCTGGGGCGAACCAAACCGGCGTGCGTACACCATCTCCGTTCTTTCGGAAGCTTTCAAGGCTCAGATACTTGTGTCCGACGAAGCGCCGAAAGGAATTGGCTGTGCTCATACCCTGATCGATGCGCCGAGCGCGATCAGGGATTCAGCGCGTAACCTGTCTCAAGTAATGGAAACAGGACTTCACGCCATCTTGCGCCTGATCCGCAATTGCCACTCGTGAATCGTCGTCAGCGGCACCGCTCCGCGTTAGAATGACTTGTGTCGCGCGTGCGGGGATTTTCGCTGCGCAAGAAACGAGAAGCGCATGACCTCAAGAAACAAGATCGGCATCTTGACCGGCGGCGGTGACGTTCCCGGCCTGAATCCGGTCATCAAGTCGGTGGTTTACCGCGGCAGCGAGATGGGGCGCGAAGTCATCGGCATTCGCAAGGGTTGGGAAGGCCTGACGCACATGAACCCGGCCGAAGAAGCCGACTCGAACTACATCCGCCGGCTTACGCGCGAGAATACGCGCACGATCGACCGCAGCGGCGGCACGGTGCTGCATACCTCGCGCACCAACCCGCGGCGCGTCTCCGCATCCAAGCTGCCTGAACACATCCCAAGTGGCCAACTGAAGAAGCTTCCGTTCGACGGCAAACACTACGACTTCACGTCGATCGTGATCGACAACATTGAAAGATTGGGGATCGGCTGCCTGATCGTAATCGGTGGCGACGACACGCTCAGCTTCGCGTCCGTGCTCGCCGCTGCGGGATTGCCGCTGATGGCCGTGCCCAAGACGATGGACAACGACGTCCAGGGCACCGAATATTGCATCGGATTTTCCACCGCCATCACTCGCGCAAAGGAGTTGATCACGCGCCAGCGCACCACTCTGGGCTCCCACGAACGCATCGGCATTTTCCGGATCTTCGGCCGCGATTCCGGTTTCACGGCTCTTTACACCGCCTATGTAACGTCGGCCCGCTGCTTGATTCCCGAATATCCTTTTGATCTTCACCGCGTCGCCACCCTCCTCTCGGAAGACAAGCGAAATAATCCCAGCAATTACTCGCTGGTCGTTGTATCCGAAGGAGCGGTGTGGCAGCGGCAAGAAGTCGGCGAGGTCGGCGAGGCCGACGCCTACGGACACAAGAAGAAGGTCGACATCGGTCACGCGCTGGCCGAAGAGGTGCGGCGGCGCACCGGCGAGGACACGATGTCGAGCGACCTGACGTATGACCTGCGCAGCGGCGAACCGGACGCGATCGATCAGATGGTGGCCATCACTTTTGCAAACATCGCCCTCGATCTGATTCGTGACGGCGTGACCGGCCGGATGGTCGGGGTGCAAAATGGGTGCTACGCCGAAATGCCCCTCCCGGCAGCTTCCCTGGGCCCGCGCAAAGTCGACGTCGCCACTCTGTACAATGCCGACCGCTACCGGCCCAACTACACCTCCAAGCTCGGTGCCCCGCTTCTCTTCAGCCGCGCCTGAAAAAGGAAAAGGCGCCCGTTTCCGCATCGAGCGCGCTCAGCACACGCCCGTGCGCGTCTTGCTATGCAGAAACCTTCAAGCTAGAATCCGCGAACCCTGTTATGCCTTCAAAACCAGACTATGGAATCGACGCGCCGACCGTCATCCGCAATCTGCTCCTTGCGGGAGGCGCGGCAAGTGCCCTCTGTCTTCTCGTTCCCGGTTTCCAGGTGGGGAACGTGCGGGTCATCCTCTACCCGGGGCTCATCTGGACGGGGGCGAGTCTTATCGTCCCGGCGGTGCTGATGATCATTTACGCCAAGGTCGGCAAGTTCCGGCATCGCGACCGTATCCTCGACTGCGTGCAGTGGACCGGAAATGAACGAGTCCTCGACGTAGGCACTGGGCGCGGCCTGCTTTTGGCGGGCGCTGCGAAAAAGCTCACCACCGGCCAAGCCGTCGGCATCGATATCTGGAACCAGGAGGATCTTTCCGGAAATAACATGCAAAACCTAGTCCGGAACCTCGAGCTCGAAGGCGTGCGCGAGAAAACAGAAGTAAAAAACGAGGATGCGCAGAAAATGAGTTTTCCGGATGCCTCCTTTGACGTGGTCCTTTCCAACGTCTGCTTGCACAACATCTACAACAAACCAGGACGAGCCCAGGCTTGCGGAGAAATTGCCCGCGTGCTGAAGCCGTCCGGCATCGCGGTGATCTCCGACTTCCGGCACATGAGCGAGTATCGGGACTCATTTTCGAAGCTGGGCATGCAAGTTCGTCGCATGCCGTTAACTTTCGATACTTTTCCGCCGCTTCGAATTCTCACCGCGCACAAGCAAGCATAGGCTCGAGAGGACAATGGGAAAAAACATCTTTCGTCCCTCCAACGTGATGCGCTTCACCCTTCCGGTTTTGGTCTTGTTTATCGTCCTGGACGCGCTCCTCGTCGGTGTCCTCGGCCAATCCCAATCCTCCAGGCCTGCCGCCGGCCTCATCATCTCGAACGCCAAGGTTTGGACCGTTGACAAGACGCGCCCGGCGGCACAGGCCGTCGCCGTCCTCGGCGAGCGCATCGTCGCCGTCGGCTCGAACGCGGATGCGGACTCCTGGCGCGGCCCGAACACACAGGTCATCGACGCCGGCGGCAAGCTGCTCTTGCCCGGCTTCAACGACGCGCACGTGCACTTCATCGACGGAGGCTTGAGTCTCGAGAACGTCAAGTTGAATGATGCGACGAGCGCGGAAGAATTCGTTCGCCGGATCGCCGAGCGCGCCAAAGTTACGCCCAAAGGAGCGTGGATTCTGGGCGGCGAGTGGGACGAAACCAAGTGGGATCCGCCCAACATGCCCACCAAGGAGCTGATTGACCCGGTCACAGCCGATACTCCCGTTTTCGTCGATCGTTATGACGGGCACATGGCGCTCGCGAATTCTGTGGCGCTGCGCCTCGCCGGCATCACCGCGAAAACGCCCCACCCGCCCGGCGGCGTGATCGTGCGCGACGCGCAGGGCAACCCGACCGGCGCCCTGAAAGACGCAGCTCAGGATTACGTCAGCAAAGTGATCCCGCCGCTCCCGCGCGAGCAGCGCTTGCACGCCGCAAGGCGCGCCCTGGCCCATGCCGCCGCCCTCGGCGTCACCAGCGTGCAACACATGAACCCGGAATACGCGGACATCGCCGTGTATTCCGAGTTGCTCGATCGCGGCGAGCTCACCACGCGCATCTACGCCGCGCCGCTGATCACCGAGGGCGTGGACGACCAGGTAAAGATCGGCATCCGCCGCGCTTTCGGCAGCCCCTATCTTCGAATCGGCGCGGTGAAGGCCTACGCCGACGGCTCGCTCGGCTCCGCCACTGCCTACTTCTTCGAGCCGTTCGTTGACCAGCGGGACCAGCCGCAGAATCGCGGGCTGCTCTCCGACGAAATGCATCCCGTCTCGCTCATGCGCGACCGCATGATGAAAGCCGACGCCGCCGGCGTGCAAATCTGTACCCACGCAATCGGCGACCAGGGAATCTCGATGATTCTCGATCTCTACTCCGAAATCGCGAAGGCGCACGGCGAAGCCGACCGCCGCTTTCGCATCGAGCACGCCCAGCACATGGGCGCCAAGGATTTCGACCGCTTCGCCCAACTTCACGTGATCGCTTCCATGCAGCCCTACCACGCCATCGACGACGGCCGGTGGGCGGAAAAGCGCATTGGACACGACCGCGCCAGCCGCACCTACGCGTTTCGCACTTTCCTCGATCACGGCGTGCGACTGGCCTTCGGAACGGATTGGAACGTGGCGCCGCTCAATCCTCTTCTGGGGGTGTATGCCGCGGTCACCCGCGCGACGCTCGACGGCAAGAATCCCAACGGCTGGTTCCCGGAACAAAAGCTCACGGTCGCGGAAGCAGTCGAGGCCTACACCATGGGCTCGGCCTACGCCGAGTTCCAGGAAAATGAAAAGGGCTCGATCGCGCCCGGCAAGCTTGCCGACATGGTCCTCCTCAGCGACGATATCTTCGCCATCGATCCGCCGAAGATCCGCGATGTCAAAGTCCTGAAAACCTTCGTCGGCGGCAAGCTTGTCTGGGACGCCAGCACAGCCCTCAGCGACGAGCCCTCCAACCGGTGAAGAAGTGAAGACGAATCTCGGGGCACCGGTTTCGAGTCCCGGACTGCCCGAATGCGAACGGCGGAAAGAGTGCGTTTGTGTTGCGAGGAGAAAATGGAGTTGGGGTTTAGTTTCAATGACTTGACGATTTGCGACTGTCGTTTTGTGTTGTGAGTAGGTTCGGGTAGTTAGAGGCGTGAGTGAGGTTGATTTCAAGAGATTACCGCCGAGACGCGGAGAGCGCGGAGGACGTGACCCCGAACCATACGGTACGGGGCAGGGAGGGCGCAGAGAGCACCGAGATGGGGAGAAAGGGACACATCCGGCGTCAACTGTCCCGCCAGACCGCTGGCGAAACGCCAGCGCCACAACTTTGGGTTGAATGCGGCACGTTAGGTGTCGCCTCCGCCTTCGGCGCGGCTCATGGCGGTCTCGAGTTGGGCGTTCATCCGGGCGATCTTGTGGGCGAGCGGGGTGAGTGGTCGGAAGCTTGAGGCGGGAAGTTGGACGCTAGAGGGAGCGGCCTCAGGGGTCGCTTCGGCTTGGCTCAGCGGAAGTTCTGCCCAGTTCTGGGGCTCTTGTACCGCAGCGGCGGTTAGAGCCCGTTCGCGGGGCTCAGTGCTTGGGGAATCATCGAGTGCAGGCTCATCGGTCGGTGCGTGCGATGGACCGTCAGCGGGCACAGTCCGCCGGGTGGCGGATGCCCCTACGGACAGGTGCCGCCGCTTGGGTGCGCTTCGTTGGCCCTGTTCGGGATAAACCGAAACGGTCTCGTGGGAGAAGATGACGTGTTTGGGGGTGTCGATCCATTCGCCGTCGTCGGTGATGCGGGCGTAGGCGCGAATGGCGCAGACGGGGCCGGCGGCGGTGGGCTGGACGCGGTCGGCGCTCTCGATCACGAATTCGAGAGCGGAGCGGAGCTTGCGTTTACGGAGAGCAAACAGGCCCAGGGCGTGGGCGTGGCGGTAGACGGTAAACCGATCGGGCAGCTCGTAGTGGCGGGCGATCTCGGGAGGGCTGACCCAATGGAGGAAGTCCTGTTCGATCCAGTAGCGGTCTTCGTGATGGCAGATGGTGCAAATGCGCTGGTGGCGGGCACGGGCAAGAGAAGTGGGAGTGATAGGTGGCAGGTCCGGGGTTGCAGGGGAAGGTGGGCGCTTCGTGGTCATTTCTATCTCCCTGGCAGCGGTCAGGTTTCATTCTGCAGCGATCAGCAATCAAACAAAGATGACGGCTGCCAATGGCGACCGTAGCACCGCAGGGACGAGTTGGGAAGGCCCTGCATGTTGTAGAACAATTGGAGGGTGGTCGAAAGTTAAGAGTTAAAAGTTGAGGGCTGCGGGGCTTGGAAGGGAGGGAATCGTGTGAAAGAAAGATGAGTGGGTCAGTTCCGGGACACGGAGACGTGTGGGCTCCACCTGCTGGAGTTGACAACAAGGGGGGCAGCCGGCCTGCCAGCACGCAGCAAATCTTCGTCAGGAGAACGAGAAGACGCCCCGGAGGAGACCTATCGAACGCGTCCGATGACCATAGTCAGATCATCCGCTTGAACGCCGCCGGTGAACTGCTGCACCGCAGCCTGGATCCTCGCCAGAAGCGCGCTTGGGGGCAAGTGTCGCTGTGCCTGGATGGCGTCGATTAATCTAGCTTCACCAAATTCCTCTCCTGACCTGTCCGGCGCTTCGCTGATTCCATCGGTATAAATCACAAGCACGTCGCCGGGATGGACGGTCACTTCACCGATGGGGCATTCCCAGTCGGAGAACAGGCCGAGCACTGTCGTCGTGGCCACGAGCCGCTCGAGTTCCCCGGTCGCGCGCAGGAGCAGCGGCGCATTGTGGCCGCAGTTGGCGTAGCTCAATCGGCGGCCTGAGTCCTCGTAATCGCCAAAGAAGAGAGTCGCGTAACTATTGTCAGGAGTGTTTTCATAAAACAGACGGTTCACAGACTGAAGCAGCCTCGGCAGATCTTCCAGCGCGACAGCGTATTGGCTGCGGAGGTTCGCCTGCAAATTGGCCATCAACAGGGCGCCGGAAATGCCTTTGCCTGAAATATCCGCGAGCACGATGCCGACCCGCCCTGGGCCTAAATCGAGAAAATCGTAGTAATCTCCGCCCACTTCCCGCGCCTGGATGCACCCGCCCGCGTATTCCAGTGTTTCGAGCGGCGGCATCTTCTGTGGGAAGAGTCGCGCCTGCACTTCGCGCGCAATTTCCATTTCACGAGCCGCCCGGTGGTCTGCTTCCATCCGCTCCGCCATCTTTTCCGCCAGACGAATATTTTCGAGAGCAATGCCCGCCTGGCTGGCCACCGAATCCAGCAAATGCTTATCCCCGCCCGAATAGGGCTCTTCCGAGAGCCGCGGTCCAAGCACGAGCAGGCCGACCAAGCGGCCGCTGCGCTCGACGATCGGCACCAGACATTCCGGAGCGAGGGGTGCAAGCATCGAGAACTCGGCAGCGTCGGGCGATCCTGGAGGCGGCACATCCCACGATTTACCTCGGTGGGCCAGTTCGACCAGAAGCGGCGCGTTCGCGGGCATCGTTTCCAGCCCAGGCGGAACTGCACCGCATTCCGCGACGAGCTGCGCATCGCTCCCCTCGACGTAACAGGCCAGCATTTTCGGGTGCAGCGCCTCGCGAAGATGGTGTTCGAGAAGCCTGGCGAGTTCGTGGCGGTCATTCACCGTCCGCGTCTTTTCGGCGAGGTCCTGCAAAATGATTCGGGCATCATAAGCGCTTCGGAAGAAGGCTCGGTCGATGCGTTCGGTTCCTCGCTTGACCATGGGCGCGGACATCCAAACCAGCACAATTCCAAAAACTGCGCTCAGAGCCATGCCCACGTTCGAATCTGTCCGGAAGAATCGCGCGAAAGTGTGCGTGAAGAGCGCAATGGCAGAAGCCCCCACGATGAAAAGCAGAACGATAAATCCTCTCTGCACCAGCACGTACCGCGCGCTCAGTCTCACGAGCGCCGGGATTTCCATCACGCGGTGTTTCACGACTGCATAAGCAAAGGAGAGCGGGAACAAGAACAACACCAGAATCAGTGCGGTATCAAGCCAGAAGGGAGGGTTGTATCTGGCAAAATCAATTGCCGCGTGTTCAATAATGACCGGCAGAGCTCCAAACAAGGCGCCCCAGAGGATCACTCGCGATTTCCGGCACACTTCAGGACTGCCGGCCTCGAAGGCGTTTCCGGCCAGAGAGACCAAGCCCAGCGCCAGGAACGTGTAAATGAACGAATAGCGAATTGCATCGGCGGCGCGGAAGCCCACGAGCTTTGCCACCGCCATCGGCAAGCGCGGATCACCGACGCGCAACCCAGGCAGTACGAGGCAAGCTCCCAGCGCGAGGCCGACCCACTTCAGCCATGGGATGCGGCGCTCAAGCAGGGAGCGTGACGGAAATACCGCAAAAAATGTGTAGAAGAGCGACGCCAGCAATCCGAAAAAGACGGCGCGATAGGCAAGAGCAAATGCACGAAGCGTTGCACTCATGCCGTATGCAGGGGGAAACCCTGCTGCAGCGATGAACCCGCCGAACATCAAGGCCAGGAGCCACGCATATGGATCATCCAGCCGCAGGAACAACACCGTTAGCCCTACCGCAAGAAACAAGACGGGGAAAGAACCGGTGACTTGCAGAGCCGAAGCCCGAGCCAGTCCTTCTCGCGAGGATGGCAGAGTTGGAGCACGGAAAATCCCCCGCAGAACAAGCGGCTTCGGCTCGCCGCGGCGCTCGACCGTCAACTCCACCATGTCCCCCGGCCGTGACCGGCTCCAGGCCTCTTCGAATGGCGCGGGCGTATCAAGGGGCTGGCCGTTGACCGCTACAATGCGGTCGTTGGCCCGCAGCCCGGCGCGCTCGGCTGGGCTGCCTTTGAAGACACCCTGAACGTCCATGCAGTGAGCTTGCTCGTTGTACAGGTTGTTGCCGAAGCCCAGCTCCACTCGCGTCGTCTGGTGACGCACGTAGTACATCCAAAGGCCGGCGTACAGAATCGAAACGGCGGCAAATAGCGTTGCCAGTAGCGCAAGCAACAAACGAGGCGGTGTTGACCAGCGGCGCATAACCGGCCGACTCCTAAAGCGAGCGTACTGCCGAGAACTGCAGCCTACGGTACTAGAGAAAGCTATGAAGCGCGGCGTTTTCGTCGGAGTAGTCTTCGAGCACGTGACTCAGGTTGGTGATTTCGAGGATACGCTGAACCTGTCTGTTGAGGTGGAGCACCTTGAACTGGCCGCCACTGTTCTTGATCGATTTGTAGGCTTGGACGAGCGCGCTAATGCCGGAGCTGTCGAGATGGCCGACTTCCTCGAGATTCAAGAGCACTCTCTTTTGACCCTTCTTGATCAACTCGTCGAGCATCTCGTGAAGCGCACCCGCATCGCTGTGCGTGACCGATCCACTGAGGTCGATTATGGTGACAGCGCCTGACTGACGAGTGGCGACCCTGAAGCTCATGACGTCCCTCTCGGAATATCCCCCAAGAGATTAGAACTCCAAGCAAAGCAAGTCAACATCTGGTGAAATCGGATCGCGGGTGACAGATGCGGGAACGTGTGCTCGTTCGCTAACGGCGGAACGAGGCCAGCTCTGGTTCGTGCCACGGAGGTTGGCCAACGGAGTTGCGAGCGAGGGTCGGTGGGCCCGCCAGGATTCGAACCTGGGACCGACGGATTATGAGTCTGTTCCTCTCCCTGCAAGACTGCCTGTCTCTCAATAGGTTACAGATGTTGGTGACCTTTTTGGTGACCACTTTTTCATGGAGAAGAGTTCGGTGGGTCCGCCTGGACTCGAACCAGGAACCAATCGATTATGAGCCGATTGCTCTAACCAGTTGAGCTACGGACCCGCAAGGACTTACAACAGCGTCCACGGCACGAAGCTATTCTCAATCTTTCGCAACGCGGCCCGAGACTCTTCATCAGGTGTTGCGACATAATACGCCAGCGTGGTGCCGATATCTGAGTGCCGTAGAATCGCTTGAATCACCTTCGGCTGCACTCCAAGTGCATACAGATTGCTGGCAAGCCCACGTCTGAACGCGTGCCAGCCTTTCCATTCTACACCCTTCGCTTTAATGGCGGGCTTGATTACTCTTCGTGCGAGATTTGCAAGATTCAGTGGTGCTCCGAACTTTTCGCCTGCGAAGATGTACGAGCCGTCTGATTTCCAATTGCGATGCTTTTCCAGAGCCTTCTTTAGGAATGGAAGGACCGGCACACTGGCTTCACTTTCTGGCGTCTTCGTCGCCCCAACATGTCGTCTCCAGACGCTCCGCCTTACATGGAGTGATTCGCCGTCGAAATCTTCCCATCGCAGTCCACGCAGTTCGGAAACACGCAGTCCCGTGAAGGCAGCAACGGCCACAACGGTGTGAGCAGGTTCAGGCAATGCCGTCAGCATTTCTTCTATTTCTGAAATTTCGTAGACAGGCATTTTAGGACGCGTCGGTCTGCCCTGCACGGAAACGCCCCGCATTGGGTTCTCGCCGTCCAAAATGCCTTCTCGCTTCGCATGTGTGAAGACGCCGCTGAGAAAGGACTTGATGCGTAGTAATCGTTTGTGTCCAACACCATTAATGGACGCCATAAGCCGTTGTCCAATCACTGTCCGAAAATCCCGCAAGGAGATTTCACCGAGTCGGCGCCGCAGATGGTCTTCAAAGATATACGCATAATCTTTTACCGTGCTTGGACGCAGAGACTTCGCCGCTTGCGGCAGATAGAAGTTCTGAATAAAATCGGCAACACGAAGGCTAGATTCAGGCGAGACGCATCCGCTGTTGATGGGGGCTAGAATCTTGTCAGCAAGAACAGCAACGCTCGCTTTCGTCCGATGGTCTTTGTCTACATCTGCCAGTTTCTTGCAG
>JBARRP010000286.1:0-8292 GCA_049644285.1 Candidatus Acidiferrales bacterium
GCCGAACACAACAGCCTACGACCTTCGCGAATTGAGCCAGATGAGAATTGCGATCGCAATCAAGACCACCAGAACAAAATGGAAGCTCGTCTGCGACATTGGCCACCACGTGGAAAGATCAGTGCAACAAATGGTATGCCCTTAGAGCGCGGCGTCAAAAGTACAGGAAATCAGGGCAGGATAACTACTCCAGAATTGCCAGCGTGAAGCGATTCTTCAGTTTTTTTCCAAACCGCGCCCAGAAGTATCCGACGTATTCCGAGTGATCTACAAGTGCTCCTGCAATCGATTCCACCAGATCCTTCATGGTGCGTTTCTCCACAGCGAGTTGAGTTCCGTGTAAAAAGTCTCGGAACTGGGGCGGCCTCCGACTGTTCATTGCTGAGGAAATTGCAAACCGATGGCAAAGGAATCTCGCTTCAAGGGCTTACAGTAAGCAATTCGCGCAGGAGAGCGCTTGCCCCGGCGGAGCAATTTAACTACCGCGGTATCGTTTGGCCGCCAAGGCCTCTTGGTGACAACGCGGGCACCGTGACGACTGACGTTTTCGGTTAAGGTGACTTCCATGATTGAGGGTTCATCCGAGCTAGAGAGTTCCATTCCAACACTCTCCCGAGCCCGGCTTTCCATTCGGTGTTCAGAGCTTAGCGCTTCTCGGATCCGTTCTCTTCGAGAAGAAATGAAGAATATAAGCAGCACGGCAGTCAGAGTTCCTAGAAATGTCGCAATTGTTATCACCCAGATCATTTGCTCGCTCGCGCTTAATCCAACGATATTGGGGAGCTTATCTTGTGGTTTGGTACGCTTGCAGGCGCGTCTGGGACTGGTGTAGCCTGCTCGGCGAAGACCTAACGGCCGCCTTCCGGTATCTCTCGAGCAACTCCCGTTCCGCTTGCAGCCAAGCCTCCAGATCCTGTCCGTGAGCGCCGCCACGCTCAACGTAAATTTGGAATGCGCGCAACTCGATTTCTTCGCGCGTCGGATAGCCGTCGAAGGTCTGTGCTTCGCTCGCCACTGGCGAGGACTTCTTTTGTGTGGGCCTGGGCATGATCTCCCCACTTTCGTCCTACGGCTAGATCACCCACATACGCCTGCCCATGTGAGCGCTGGACGCTGGGGGAAGAAGGTAAGGACTGCCACGCTCATCTTCTTCCCCGCACGTTGACGGACGAGTACCGTCAGCCCATCATTAGGTAAATGACGCTCTCCAAGCAATACAGGCAATCCCTCACTTAATCCAGGAAAGCACGGTATTCTTTCAACGTCTCATCGCCGACATCGACTGCGACGCAGAGGGGCCTTGTCTATTTGCAATACCTCTGGACGAATTCATGAATCAGCATCAGAAAGAAGACTCATCTTTGCTGATGAAACCATCCACATACTTCATCGTTCCGGAACTGTCCCGGAGGTAAAGCACAATGGGCATATCCGGCTCAATCTTCTTCATTTCTTTCGCCAGTTCGGTGCCCGCTGTCCCCCCGAAGCATATGGTCAGGCAAAACGAGGCAAACAGGAGCCTCTCTGAATATTTCCAGTGCTTCGGAACCGCTGGACGGATCAGCCTGGTTTGCTCTTCGAGTTGAAGCACCGATGGGTGCCACTCGGATATAATCTCCAAGAGGGGAGGTGCGATTATGACCCGGCACTCGCACAAGTTCACCATTGCTGACGAGGAGGCCGTACGCGCTCTGGTTCACAAGCTTGTGGATGGAGGCACACATCAACGACGCCGCGAAAAACTCCTTCGTGCGCTCGACGACGCAGCGCGACATTATAAGGATTCTAATCAAAAAGTGCGGCAAGCGTTCTTCCATGGATTGCTAACAGGCTATGCAGTTGCGCTAAAGCTCTTGTAAGCTTTCGGTGCTATACGATTCCGGTCGCTGCTTTAGGTAGGCGCTCGAGTACCCGGCTCTGCTCCAATCTCTTATCCGTGAGGTTCATAAATATTAATCTCATTCGAAAAACAGACAGCACTACCAACCCCAATTTCCGCTGCCCTATTTTTGGAACTTCCGTTCCCGATCCGCGCGGTCTGCAACGTACCGATAACTGTTGCGTGATGCACCTTTCGAAGCGCTCGGGCAGGCCACTGACTGTGCGCGATTTCACGGGGGCTCTTATCAAGGACGACTCAATGACGTTGCTCACCTCCTATTTCATTTCGATCCAGGCGACTGCACCTCTGCCGATGGGCGGCAGAGTGAAGGTGAGCTGGTCACCCATCACTCTGCCATCAATTGCTTGGACCTCGCCCAAAAATGGGAGGAACCTGAGTGTACATTTCCTTTTCGCGGGAATAGTGACACGCACATCTTTTTCAGGCGTCGGAACCGCAGTCTCACTGGGAACCAACCCTCCAAAGTTCGCCAGGAAAATATGGGCCTTGCCATCTACGGAGGAGACATTTATGGCTACATACGCAGAGGCTTCAATGGTCAGTTCTGGTTTGGTGTCCAAGCTCGCCAGAAAATCCACAGGGGTATCTTCAGAGCCCTTGCCGAAATCCTTCTGCAAGGCTTCCAGATGTGTTTTCCCCGGACAATTCGCAAATCGCGTGACGTCCGATGAGGCGGCAAGCCCGGTGGCATCGTTGCCGGTGATGACCAATCGCCCGCCTTGCGCGACAAACGACTGAATAGATTCCTTCTCCGTGTCGTCCAGAAAACTGGCATTCGGAAGAACGAGAACTCGGCCACGAAAGTTTGCGAGTGTTCGCGGCGTTACGACCTGAAATTCCCGATGTTTTTGCAGCAGCAAGACCAGAGTACCGCGATAAGAGGGGAGAAACTCATCCGCAGCATAATCGCGGCTCTTTGGTGAAAAATAGACTCCGACCGGCTGGATCGGCGAACGCGGACGATAGAACGTCTTCTCGTGCTGCTCGATCCACCTGAAGATAATCGCGCGGGTTTCCGGGTCATTGGACCCGGCCATCGAATGTCCGGGGGCGTCCCAGAAATTCACCCCAGCCATAATTTGCGACATTGCGAGATTTTTCATTGCGTCACGTGGATCGACAGCTTTGTCGCCATCCCAGGAGTAATTCAGGATCCAGGTGGCTTTCCCTTGTGCGAAGGTGCGGAAAGAGAGCATTCCAGCCTGATAGAGGAACCAGTCGAGCTGGGACCGCGAAGATGCCATGTGGTCGCCGCCGCCAAACTCATATTCGTGCGCGATGGCGTCAACCACTGCGTACATTTCATATACGTCGGCACCGACGCGCACAGATTCTTCTTCGATGCCCGGATAGATCTCCGGAATGATCATAATGGAAGGATTGACCGCGCGCGCGTTATCCCGAATCTCGCGCATGAAATCTGTAAACGTATCGATCCGAAAGTCCACCCATTTGCGGAAGTTAGGGTCGGCGAAATTGCCCAACTTCAGATCGTGGCGAGCGTCGAGGCCGGTCTTTTGCTTGAAGGCAGCGACGGTGTAATCGTCAAAGCTCGCCCAGCTATTTTCCCAGCCGTCGAAATGGGTCATCCAGTAAGGAATGTCGACGTAGACGCCGTCGACGCCTGTTGCGGCAATCTGCCGCACGCGTTCCATGTAAGTTTTCCGCCATTCTCTGGCGTAGGGGCTAATCCAAACGTCTTCATCGCCGGGGCTGATCCAGAATGCCGCACCCGCTGTGAAGACAGCCGGTTCTCCAGTGATCTTCCGTTGCAGCCAGTCGGGGTGGTCCTTCACGGCCGAATGGGTGGATTGATCCGCGTGCGCAGTGATGCATTCGGTGCCCGCAATGTAGACAAACGCTTTGTTCCCGGCGCGGTGCGCGCGTCCCGCGACTGCCTGGATGGCATTCAGCTTTGCGGTGGGCTTGAGATAACTCTCGTAGCGGCCGGTGACATCGTTATCGACTTCGATGCCGAAGACGTGGCCCCTCTCCGCATCACGCACGATAGCGTCGGCATTGTCCGATTGCAGCCCGTACGCACCGATGCGCACGTAATGCGTCCAGTTCTGCGCGGGTTCGTCACAGCGCGCGGCTGCTCCAAGCAACAACATACAGCCGAGAGACGCCTTGGCCCAGGTCCGCATGTCCTGTTGTCCTAGAACTGGAATCGCAAACCGAATTGTATGTGGCGTGGCGTGTTCGCCGTCGACGTGACCTGGCCGAAGTTGCTGCTGTCGACGTTGGTGTTCGGACTAGCGAATCGGGGCGTATTGATGAAGTTGAAGAATTCGCCGCGGATCTGCAGTTTCATCGCTTCGCGGATCGTGAACTCCTTGCTTAAGGACAGATCCACGTTGTGGATGCCATCACCCCGCAGAGTCGCGATATAGCGTGGCGCGTTACCTGGGATTTCATCGCCGGGAAACCCGAAACAGGATGCATTGAAGAGTGAAGCGTTACCGGTTCCCTTGAGACCGTTCGCGGCTGCCTGATGATAGCTGATCCCGCTGGCCAATCGGCTGCAAAGAAGGTTTGGACGCTGATTACCGTCGATGAACAGTCCATTGGCGCCTTCGAAGGTGCTAAACGCCAGCGGCTGGCCGCTCTGGTACGTCAAGATCGCTGAGACTCCCCAGCCTCCGATCACGCCATCGAGAAAGCGGTTCATGTCCCGGCCAATCCAGCGGCCGCGGCCCACCGGAACATCCATGATGGCGGCGAGTACGAATCGATGCGTCGCGTCGTTCGCGCTGATGGCATGTTCGAGTTTCAATCGATCGAGCTGCTGCACGTTCGCGGCATCCAGCGTCCCGACGAAGGAGTTAAAACCAGCGGAGGAATCATCGGTTGCCTTCGAAAGAGTGTAGTTTCCTTCGAAGCTTACGTAGTGATTCGTACGCTTCTGAAACCGTATTTGCATCGAGTTATAGAAAGCATTGGCGCCCAGATTGGGCAGACCGGTAAAGCTGCCGTCGAACTGCGGGTAGGGGCGAAGCAGGTTGACCAGTGGGATCTGCGGCTGATTGTAAAGCGAAGAAGGCTCATTGTAGATCGGCGCAGGATTTCCGGGCACCTGCTGGAAGAGAGGCAAGAAAGGATTGTTCATGAGCTGGGTGAGATAGGCCGTCGGTGTCAAACCGGCTTGTTGCGCAGCGATCACCGCTTCTGCGCGAGCCGCCGAAGAAAGGAAATTGCGGTTGCGCGTTGTGGTGACGTTGTTGCCGCCCCAGGGAAGGTGATTACTGCGGCTCGCGGAATAGTCGATGCCAATCGTAATTTCCGCCGGCAAAAGCCGCTGCACGCCGAAATTCCATTGGTAGATAGCGGCGTTTCGGGCTTCTTCCGTCCCTAAATTGTTGGAGTTCGAAAATCCCCAGTTCGGATTTTGACCGTGTTTCTTACCTTGCGGGGTAGGCAGACCGTTCGGAAACGGATTTGCGAAGGTCGCGTCTTGAGAGACGAAGGCGTCCTGCGTGAAAAAGACATTGCCGCTGCCGCTAAACGCCGTGCCGGTATATTGAAAATTCGTCGCGGGATTCAGGCCGTAATAGATACCTGCGCCGCCTCGAACGACGGTCTTGGAATCAAGGGAGTAGGCAAATCCGAGCCGCGGAGCGATGTTGCGGCGATCTACCGGCAGATGCCGTCCAAAACCGTTTTGTCCGACAAAAACGGTTGTGCCCTTCAGTTCCTTAGGAGCCCGGCCTTGCAGAAGCACAAGAGAAACTCCCGTGTCACCCGTGAAATTGCTGTACTGCTGGTGGTCAAAGCGTTCCGTGTACGGGGTGCTCCATTCGTAGCGCAAGCCCACATTCACCGTGAGGCGCGAACTAATCTTGAAGTCATCTTGAACGTAAAAAGCGGTCTCCCAGGACTTGTCGGCGACCGAAGGCTGAATGTTGATGAAGCTGGAGGGATCGCCATACCCCAGGAGCACATCGGCAAAGGAGTTGCCCTGAGTTGGATCGGTAGAGGCCTGCGTTTGTGCGGTGATGTTTTGTGGGAAATAAAAGAAACCGGTCGGATAGTTGGGTTGCGCGAAATTGTTGAAGAATTGGCGCTGCTCAAAACCGGTCTTGAGCGTGTGCCGGCCGCGCACGAAGGAGATGGCCGACGAGTAAGAGAACAACGTATGAGCGAACCGCGTATCCGTGCAGCACTGGTTGAAAAGAGATAGCTGGTTATCCGTGCCGCTGGTGTCCATCTGGATCGTCGGCATGCGGTTGAAGTTGTTCGCGCGAGCGAGGATAGAAGGAAGACCGACGCTTGACAGCCCACCTTTAGGTCCGAGGGATTGGCCCGGCGAGGTCACGCGATCCAAGGCAAGCCGGCTGGTCCAGAGAGTGGTGGGTTTGAGCGTCCAATTGAATTCGGTGCCGACGTTATGCACGTCGGTTGAGCCCGCAAGCCCGTCATTGATGAGGTTCCCCGTGGCATCCGTTCCATCCGCGACAATGAAGGGCGTGGACATATCCGAATGCAGCCTGCTGTAGCGGCCGGAGAGGTGCATCTTGTCGTTAAAATGATGATCCAATTTGACGTCAAATTGCCATCCCGTACTTGCCGCAATGGTTGAGGTACGGAAGTTGTTCAAGCCCGTCGGATCGTTCAGGTTCACATTCGGTTTGGGGTACAGATTGAGAATGGCGCGACCGATCGGGTTGATAAGGGCTGGCGGAATCACGTTGGCGACACCGTTAGAGCTGAACTGAGGCCGGTTGCATACCGGCGGCGTCCCCTGGGGGTTACATTGGAAGGGGTTGTAGATCGTCTCAGGTGCACTGGAGAAATCGCCGCTGCGCTCTGCTAGGGTTGGAACGGTGCCTTGAATGTTGACGGCATCGTTTACCCGAACTGCTTCGAAATCCACGAAGAAAAATGTCTTTCCCCTCTTGATCGGTCCGCCCAGAGAGAATCCATACTGATCGCGAAGATGATCGGCCTTGGGAATTCCAAAAGCATTGTTGAAGAAGTCGTTCGCATCGAGCGCGGAGCGCTGACCGAACCACCAGCCGCTGCCGTGAAACTGGTTGCCGCCCTCTTTTAATACCAGATTGACGACCGTGCCACCGTTGTTGCCGTATTCCGCGGAGAAGCTATTGTTTTCCACCTTAAATTCTTGAACGATTTCGACGGACGGTTGGTAGTAAACGTTCGTCGTGCCGCCCTCGCCCTGTTCCGGAGCACTGGTCAGAGCGCCATCCATGCGCACCTCGGCGGTAGCGTTCCGCTGACCGTTCGAAACGAAGTTCGTGCCGGACGGATAGGAATCGGTGATACCCGACCCTGCGGATTCCGTGACGCCACCCGCAAGAAATACCAACCCGAACATGCTGCGATCTATGAGGGGGATGTCACGGACATATTCATTGGTTACGTCCGTGCCGAGCGCTGCATTCCCCGTATCGAGCAACGGCACTTGTTCCGTTACGGTCACGCTCGCCGAGACGGCGCTCAGAGAAAGTTTGACGTCGAGAGTTGCCCGCTGGCTTACGGCGAGCACCACTCCTTTTCTTTCCTGCGCTCCAAAATTGGGCGCTTCAACACGAATCGTGTACCTCGCGGGACGCAGACCCGTCAGCACGTAAATCCCATCTGCGTTTGTCGCGACGGACGTCGGCACGTTCGTTGCCTCGTTCGTTAAGGTGACTTTCGCTTCGGGGATGACCCCTCCCGAAGAGTCCGTGACTACGCCGCTGAGCTGCGCTGTGTATGACGATTGTGCGCGTAGGCACGGAAAGAAGATGGCGCAGACAAAAAGAATCATCACGCCGTTTGCGAGGGACATTCGAAGCAGGAATCGCATTCCGCACCCCCGAACCGTACGTTCCAAAACAGCACCAAAGCGGTACATTCCGATTACTTTCGCTTCCTTTCTTTTACTTTCTATTTTCTCCCTTGTCAAACACCAGTTGAGTGCCTGGGCCGCTTGAGAGCATCCTTTGATTCACTGGAGCGTCTAGCACATTGCCGAATCACACTACTCTTGTAGCAAGCCCGGAGTGGTTGCTAACGAAACCTGGAAAGGAGCACTGATTCGGGCCTTGGCCGCTTCCATGACGAAAACATGGGGTCTAGATTCGGCGATGACCGGCCTTCTAGAACGTCAGCTTCAAGCCGAACTGAAGTGTGCGCGGTGCACCAAGAGCAAAAACACCCGTACTTACGCCGACGGTGCCACTTGGAACTGATGGAGACCAAGATAGCAGAGCTGCGAAAGCGTATGTCTACAGAGGACGACGAACCTCTGTTCGATATCGGGGGGAATCGTAATTCTCATGGCCATTTGCAGTCACTCTCAGGTTTGAGCCTCTTCCTTCTCTGAAAGAGGAGGCAAGCAACACTTTCTGGAGGTGGGCAATTCGGCGCGACTCGGATAGCCTCAG